>NZ_JAWOWA010000002.1:0-384723 GCF_033340195.1 Vibrio sp. 1457 | reverse complement strand
CTATGCGTTGAATTTAGTGATTAAGGTGGTTTGCGGCGGCTTAGGTATTGCGTTGCTCACCCCTTAGCAGGGCGTTATACGAATAGAGGGAAATTATGTACAAAAATACTGATTTTAACTTGGATTCAAAAGAGTTCAGGTTTAAGAAAGACTCATATCCTTTGTCTAAGATAAACAATGTTAGGGTTAAAAAGTTAAGTTTTCTTGATAATTTAGGTCAAGTTTTATTCTGGGTGTGTGTTTTTTCAGGGGCAGTTTGGTTAGTTATTCCAAGGTTGGAAGAGGTGCCACAATGGCTACTAGTTTTAGTTCTTAGTCTGACGGTTGTAGGTTTGGTTTTTGCTCTTTTTCGTTGTTCTAAATATGCACTTCAAGTCGAGTTTCGCCACATAGATGAAACGGGCGTTCAATGGGTTAATGTCGCTAAGTCATACTCAAAGTCAGATTGTGAGTTATTTGAACAGCAAGTGTTGGCACTGAAGAAATTCGTATAACAAATTGTTCAAGAGTGATTCGGCACGCGTGGCATTTTTACTATGCGTTGGCTTTAGTGGTTAAGGTGTTATGCGGAACTTTCGGTATTGCGTGCCTCACACCTTAACGCGGCGTTATAACTCAGGAGGAAGAGTGGAAAATTTCCCGATAGAAAAGCTCAAATTTACAAGTGCAAAGATTTCTGGTGTCGATGGCGACGTCTCACTTGAGATAGGAATAGAGCCGTTTGAACTTAGTCTAGACGACTATTCTGAGACAATAGAAACTGTAATTAGCCTAAACGGTATTAATTTACCTACAGAGCTTAATGAACTTACTGGTAGAACATTTACTTTCCCTGTAAACCCAGATGACGGGTATATTGATGGGTCAGTTTACTTCTTTGCAGCTCATAGTCCTGTTGATATCACTGAAATTAAATTTGGTGAATCGACAAATGGAAAGTTACCTATGACACTTGAATCCTCATGGGTACTGGAATTTGAGCTAACAGGGTTTAAAAACCTACATACAACAATCCACACGTATCTGAAGTTATAACAAGGCGTTTAAGACGGATTCACAACGCGTGGCATTCTCAGTTCAAATTGAGTTTTGTGCTTACGGTGCAATGGCTTAGGTTCGGTTGTCAGCGTTGTTAACCACTTAACGCGGCGTTAGCATGCAAATAGCGTCAATCAGGTTTTGAAGGATTATAATGAAACTTGTAACGAAAAGAGTAGAGAATTTAGGAACTCCTTCATCTGAAAATGGAGTTTTCTCAATGCTTAGTGAGCTCAGAAGAGAGCTTCTACTAGAGATTTCGGAAGGAGAAAAAAGGATAGGAAGTTCAGAAGAAATAAAAAGTTGGATTTTAGAGCACTATCAAGCCAACCCCTTAGTTGGTGATATGTATAATGCAATTTTAATGATAAAAAAAGATTTAGTTTATTCTGAAGGCGATTTACCACAGCTTGAGGAATGTAAGTCTAAGATATCTCAATTGGAAACATTACCTCTTCCTGAGTTTTGCTTTATAACTTCTCGTATTCAAGATGTAGAAAAAGGAGTGTTAATTCAAAGAGAAGAGCTTAAAGGCGCTGGTTTAGTCTATTCTATAACAATTTTCGATAGAGAGTACTTAACGAAGAAAGCAGTACGCCTAGAAATTCGAGTGTGTAAAAAAGAACCAGAGCCATTTGTTTCTCTTTTTACCATTAATGGCTGGATTCATATATCTAAGGAAAGTGTGCAATCAAATGAGTATGCCGTATTTGCTCTCCGATGTTTAATAGCCTATCACCGTTACGAGTATCCAGTATTAACAAAAGATTTAATAATTGTTGATGAACAAGATAAGCTTACTGATAATGACTATTTATTAGATTTAATAGTTAAGGCTCATAAAAATGAAATAAAATGCTATAAAGCAGAAGTTCCATTAAATATTATTAAGCCACGTGATATTGAATACGCATTATCTATTCCGAAAGAAAGAATTCAGTCTTACATTAACAAAATGTGTGATTTTGGCTTTTCTTTTTCTGAGTTGCTTATCTATGAAGATGGTAATGTTTTCATAACTGATGACGATTATCCTGTATACCTTGCTTATGCAGCAATGGATATTAGTATGGTTCCAGCGGTAATATTAGGTGAATTTAAGAACACTGATGTGAAAGTTTTGTCTGAGGGAGGAGGAGAGTTGATGCCTCCGATAGGTGTCGAAGAAATTGAAGACTCAGGTATTCCTATTAAAACTAAAGAACAAGCTCTTAGAGAGAAAATATCTAGTTTATGCCCCAAAATTTCTGATTCTACGAAACTGGAAAATAGATTTGTTCATTTCTGTAGACTAATTGGTAGTAGATCGACAAAAGAAAAAGAGCTACATGAATTTTTAAATAAAAATCCACAAATTTTAGATAGTCATATGGCCTCTATGTTCAGCGAAGTTAGAATAGGTCGCTATAGAGCAGACTTAGTTATACGTTATGAGCAAGTCGACAAAAAAGTAGTATTGGTTGAGCTGGAGCGTCATAGTGATAAAATATTTACGAAGTCCAACCGTATAAGAAAAAAAGTTACTCATGCATCTCAACAAGTGGAAGACTGGATTAACGAAATTAGATTAGGGACAAATAATGCACCGAAATGGTTAACGAATCAGTATAATCCTGAAGGTTTTGTCGTTATTGGTCGCTCAAAAGACCTCTCAGAAGACCAAAAACAAATTTTGTTTTCATTAAATGTGAATCGTAAGGTAAAGATAATAACCTATGATGATTTGTTGGAGCGAATGAAACGGCTTATGGGAATGATTGGTGGCTTAAACTAGTAAATGCATCTATGCCGTTATTAATATGTGTTCTGGCGTTCTAATAAGCGAATGCTAACAAATTGCTTAAGAGTGACAGCTAACCTTTGGTATTTTTGGTTTGGGTGAGTTTAGTGATTACGGTGGCTTTGCTTGAACTTAATGGTTGGTTAGCTGCACCTTAGCAAAGCGTTATGCGACCTAAAGGAAATGGATATTTATGGATAAGTTTGGAATGCTACAAGAGCTTGGTGCAGGTGACTTTCAACACCTTAACGGTTCATTGGAAGCGCACCTTAAAGGGACTGAAAATGTTCTGATAAGTTGGGGTAGTAGCGAGTTACTTCAAATTGCAGGTCTCTTTCATGCTGCTTATGGAACTGCGGGCTTCGATGAAAATATGGTGTCGCTAAGTCAGCGCCAAGAAATAGCACGAACTATTGGGTGTGATGAAGAAGCTTTGGTTTACTTGTACTGCTCATGTGACCGAGACTATGTATTTCCTCAATTTGGCAAAGTGCCAGAAATCCAATTTAAAGATCGATTTACTGGTTCAACATTCAAACTCGACAGTGCAACGGTGAAATTGTTTTGCGAGTTAACTGTCGCTAATGAGCTAGAGCTTGTTTATAGCAGTGAAGAGTTCAAACTCAAATATGGTGCTGAGCTATTTGAACTGTTCCAAGGTATGGACAACTACTTAAGTTTCGAGGCTAGAAAGGCGTACAAATCAGCATTGTCGAATTTCGCATAACAAATTGTTCAAGAGGGATTCGCAACGCGTGGCATTTTCACTGTGCGTTGGTTTAAGTGATTAAGGTGGTATGCAGCAACATCGGTATTGCGTTACTCATCCCTTAACAGAGCGTTAGGGTACAAACGTAAAAAAGCCCACCATATCAACAGTGGGCTTGGAATTTAAGCTTCCTCTGCTTCACCTTGGCTAGAGTTACTTCTGTCGAAAGCAAACTCAAGTTTCAGAAACCAAGCGTGAAATGCTGCAGAAACACTAAAACTAATCTTCATAGTCAACGCCTCTAAGGGTTGGTGACTATCAGGCTTGAAGGTGTGTTTTGAGTTTCAGGTATATTGAAATTAGTCGTTTTAAGTTAAATTAGAGAGAGTTTTAAAATTAGTGTTTGTCTTCAATCTTATGAGCTTTAGCATCTTAAGCATTGAAATAGTAGTCTAGTTTATGTAGCTCTTTACTCTAATCTTTATTCAGTTATGTTAGTTTCAGTATCTTACTTTTGGTATTTAGTTACCTTAATTTTGCCTGACACCTCGCGGATAACCGCTTGAAATTTATACTATGCATTTAAGCACTCATGTCAAGCGAGAAGTGCCCTAACAAAGCGTTTAAGGCAGATTCGCAACGCTTGGCATTTTTGGTTCGATTCAGCTCTAGTGTTTACGGCACAATGTTTTAGGTGTGGTGGTGGCGTTGCTCACTACTTAACGCGGCGTTAGGTGCTTGAAGGAAAAGGTAAGTATGGAAATTACTTTTCAGCAGATAAACATTGATGATTTCGAATTGTGCGTTGCTGCGAGAAAAGATGCATACTTTTGTAGTTTTGGGCATTACGATGGTTTCGACGACTTCATCAGTGGGTATCGTGAATGAGTATTAGACCGGTTAGCAGCATCAGGATGGTTCTATATCCATATATTTGTGGATGGTCAGTTTGCAGGGCAGTTAGAGTTTCGTAGCTTTTCACCCGAGCCGGAGACTGGCTATGTGCATCTCATTTACTTAAAGCCGAATTTTCGTGGTTCAGGACTCGCTGCAAAATTGCAGGATTATATTGTAAGGACGTTGAGTAAAGCGGGTTGTTTGCGTGCTGTACTTTCAGTAAGCCGAACTAACCATCGAGCTCTCACATTCTATAAGCGCCATGGTTGGGAGTTCGTGCGCAATAATCCCAAGCACGATGAAACAGACTTTTACCAACTTTGGCTACGCACCTAACAAACTGTTTAAGAGTGATTCGGCACGCGTGGCATTTTTACCATGCGTTGGTTTTAGTGGTTAAGGTGTTATGCGGAACCTTCGGTATTGCGTTGCTAACCCCTTAACAGGGCGTTAGGCTCCGAGGAAGCAATGAGAAAGAAAGTAGAAGAGCGCTTAAATAGGCTTAATAAAGGATGCTGTCCAGTTCATGGGGGTTTTATGTCTCAGGTTGAAGGGTGGTATGAAAATGAGCAGGGTATAAACTACACCGTTGTCGGATGTTCTCGAAACGCTTGCAAAATTTTAGCAAGAGCTTTTTCTTATGACGGTCCTTGGGAGATTGATGAAAAGTACATTCATTTGTTTGATGAAAACAAAGTAGATCCAGATTTCCTCGACCATACTGTTAAACCAAATGACAGAAAGAGCGCCGTGAAAAAGTATAGGTCGGATGTTTTTAGCAAAACCTCCGGTTTTTGCTACTACTGCGGGGTTGGATTAACGCTTGAAACGCTAACTGTTGATCATTTTTTCCCCGAGTCTCGAGGAGGTAAAACAGAATTCTCAAATTTATTTCCGTGTTGTAAAACCTGTAATTCCTCAAAAGGAACTAAAGACATTGAGGAGTTTAGGTTTTTATGTCAAATGAGGGAGTTCAAAAAAGAGCACGGAGTAGAGTTCAATCGAGAGCAGATTAACTTTTTATCCAAAAGTGGATTTGACATTCAATTGAATCAACATGACTTTTGGTTCGAGGAAAACATAGCCTAACAATCTGTTTCAGAGGGATTCGCAACGCGTGGCATTTTCACTATGCGTTGGTTTTAGTGTTTAAGGTGGTGGTATGCGGCGGCTTGAGTATTGCGTTGCTCACCCCTTAACAGGGCGTTATGTTAAATAGTGCTTCAAAGCCCACAGGTATTCAGCTAATCTCTTGTTCCACACAATATCTTAGGTATATACATGATTGATCACGTTACAATTCCCGTTAGTGATTTAGAAAGAAGCCGGAAGTTTTATGAAGAAGCTTTTAGTCCACTAGGGTACAAAATTGCATTTGGTGGAAAAGGTAAATTTTGGGCTTTCGACCTCGGTAAGGGCTTCTTATTCGAGATCTGTAGTGCTAAGGCTGAGGGTGCTTTAACGAGCTTTCATATTGCCTTTCGTGTGGCGAGTCAGCAAAAGGTTCGAGAGTTTTATGACTCAGCTATTTCAGCAGGAGCGCGAGACAACGGAGCTCCAGGACCGCGACCTCACTATACCGAGAACTATTATGCATGCTTCGTTCATGATCCAGATGGTCATAATATTGAGGCTGTCTTTGACACCTGGAAGTCTTGATGCAGTTGAAAATGCGGTAAAAGTTTAATGTAAAACACGTGCTGAGTTTCAACATAACAAACTGTTCAAGAGGGATTCGCAACGCGTGGCATTTTCACTATGCGTTGAGTTTTTGTGGTGAACGTGGTCTGCGGAAGGTGGGTTTGTATGGCATTCACCCTTAACGCGGCGTTATGAGCCACCATGAAAAATGCAGAATAGAGTGGAATAGATGGAACGGAAAAAACAGGTTCAGTGGCTAAAGATTCAAAAGGGAGGCTTTCTCAGACACTGTCTTACTCATGGATTAGCTTTCTGTGTACCATTTGTATTTGGTACTGCATTTGTTCAAAACGATTTTTACTTGAACTTGTCGCCTTTTATTTCGTACCGGCTTTACTTAGTTACTGTCATTGGCGCGGTATTTCTCGCAAGCAGTGATTGGATTTTTAAGAGTAGGCAGTATCAAAAACACAGAAAGAATCTATTGCGAAAAAATGTCTCATAACAAGTTGTTCAAGAGTGATTCGGCACGCTTGGCATTTTTACTATGCGTTGGTTTTAGTGGTTAAGGTGTTATGCGGGAGCTTCAGTATTGCGTGCCTCACACCTTAACAAGGCGTTAAGTTTCATTTAATTCGGAGTAAATAAATGTGCAATATTAAAGTTCCAGATTGGAATTGTGGAAAAGCATTCGCGACGGTACGAGTCAATAATTGGTATGAGCTTGAAGCACTAATTGAAAAGGACTTTCTTGATTGGAATGAATATGTTTTTCGAGGACAAAAAAGCTCCAATTGGCCGTTACGTTCAAAATTCGATCGTGAATATAGGTTAGCCCTAAAAAAGCTAGATGAAGCAGAGCCTTCTAAGGGGTTATCAGAGCAAAATATATATCTGGTTGAAAGGAATCTGAATTTGAGTCTAGATCCTAGAAATGAAGTGTTAGATAGGCTAATAAGCACATTTAAAAAGGCGTGTACAGGTCGTCGCGGACAGTTACCTAAGACATTGTCAGATATTGAATGGTGGGCATTAGGTCAACATTTTGGTTTAGCAACCCCTCTCCTAGACTGGACTTTATATCCTTATGTTTCAGCATACTTTGCGTTTAGTGAAGCAGATCCAGATGAATCTGGTTGCCGAGCTATTTGGGCTTATTCGCATGATGGGATGATGGAGATTTTTATTAACTCGCCAGAGTACTGTCATAAGGAAATAAAAGAATCTGACACTATTATGGTGCTCTCAGGGTTAACTGATGAAAACTCCAGAATAATTAGTCAAAGTGGTTTGTTTACGCGTATACCAAACGGTGAAGATATAGAAGAGTTTATTGAAAATAATATCGACTTAAATGGGATGGCCCCAATTCTTTACAAAATAGAAATACCGAATACGCAAAGAGAAGCGTTTTTACGTCATTTAACGGTTATGAATATACATAGCGGCTCTCTTTTTCCTGATCTTGTTGGTGCTGCTGAATTTGCAAATCGTAGCCTCGAATGTGAATCGGAAAATTTACTCTGGAAAGCGACACCAGCTTTTACCAAACGGATGCTTAGCAATGGAGCATATCACGATAACAATAAATGAACTTAACAAAGCATTTAAGAGTGATTCGCAACGCTTGGCAGTTTCGCTTAGCTCAAGTATAGCCAAGCGTTGCTCACACCTTAATACGGCGTTATGTGAATAGAAGGTTCCAGTGAACAAGGTAGTCAAAGAGCGCTTCGAGGAATATCCGGAAAATGCTCGTATTAGGCTAGAGGAGCTACGAAATCTAGTCTTTCAAATCGTATCTGATTTGGATCTGGGTGAAGTCGATGAAACTCTAAAGTGGGGTGAACCCAGCTATAGTGTAAAAACAGTCAGCCCGCTAAGAATGGACTGGAAGCTGAAATCCCCTAACAATTATTACCTGTTCTTTAACTGCCAAACTAAGTTAGTCGATACATTTCGAGAATTGTATGGTGAAGAACTGGTGTTTCAGGGAAAAAGAGCAATCGTTCTGTCCATATCGCAAGTGTTGCCAGAAACAGCAATCAAGTCCTGTTTAGAGTTGGCTTTAACTTATCAGCAGCGTAAAAATTTGCCTCTTTTGGGCGCGTGAAAAAATTCACATAACAAAGCGTTCAAGAGGGATTCCCCACGCTTGGCATTTTTGGTTTTAATCAGTTTTAGTGTTTATGGCATAATGGTTTAAGTCGGGTGGTGGCGCTTTCCCCCCCCTTAACGCGGCGTTAGTCGCCAGAAAAAGTTAGCAATCAAAATTACGTTTCTAAGCTTAAAATTTAGCTGATGATCGTTTGATACGCCGGTGTGTCGTCGATAGTCAAAACTCAGTTTCAACAGCTTCAAATCCAAAGTTTTGTAACTGTCCTAGCTGCTGTTTTGTACTTCGGTGCTGACAGAGCAGGGCAATCAAGAGTCTGTTTTTGGTTGCAACGCCACTCGGTGAGTTTGTTGGTACAAAAGCCGATTTACTCTCTGAAATGACGTTTTCTTTGGTGTTGTAAATTCCACTTGGTTTCAGTGACTTTGTTGAAAGTCCGCACTGTTAGATTGGTTTTCAAAAAGCGCTTTTTGGGTGTTATCAGTCCGTTTTCTGCGGCGTTTGCTGTTCCAATTGGTTTCATTGAATAGTCGCTTTGAGACTACGCCAGACTTAAGTGCATCAAAGCACATAAAGTTTGTTGTTCGCAAAGTTTAGTTTGGCTTAAAATTATCGCTCGGTGCCTCGTGACTAACAAACTGCTAAAGAGTGATTCGCAACGCGGGGCATTTTTACTATGCGTTGATTTCGTGATTACGGTGGTATGCGGTAGCATAGGTATTGCGTTGCTCACTACTTAACGCGGCGTTAGGCGTCTATGAAATGGACTATGGAATATTAGCTAATGAAACTCGAAGAACAAATTGAGAAGTTATCAGACATAGGGTTGTCGTTGAATAAAGGTGTGACTATTAACGATTTACTCCTTTCATATTCTAGAGAAGAATACGAATCGAACCCTTTTGATTTAATTCTTTTTGTATACGGAATAGAGATTGAAGAAGAACCATGGGGACGGTTTGTTTGTGATCAGGCGTGGAATTTCGATGCAGAGGCGATTGAAGAGGATGGTTCCTATATTGAAATAGTAAAGCAGTTCCATCGAATCACAGGCAGAACTAAGGACTTAGAGGGGCTGCGAGATACTGTAAACCTAGAAGAACATTATGCAGAGCTCCAATATTCAGTTGATGGTGTTAAAAGGTTGCTAAAGCCTGAAATAGACGATGATTGGGCTGATGCTAAAACTATCGAAATTATACTAAGCGATTTACGCCAACCGGGGTTCGATTTCTATCCAAAGGATAATGGACAAGCCAGTATCTGGTTCTATTTGTCTGAAAGTCAGGCTATAAAGCTAAACCAACTCGCCAATAATGTGTTTAATTTAGAACGTAAACCATGGTGGAGAGTATGGTAGTTATCAGTGAGTTCAAGACGTCTAACAACCGCTTTAAGACGGATTCGTAATGCTTGGCGGTTTTGGTTTGAATTGGTTTTAGTGTTTACGGTGTAATGGTTGAGTGTTGTGGTCGCGGTGCTCTCCACTTACGTGGGCGTTCTACGAATGAGGAAGATTCGTGAAAAAGTGGAAGTTTGTATTCTGGGTAATGTGTTTCTTAACGGTTTTAAGCATTCTTCAACTCCCATTTTTTAAAGAGTTAAATATTGGAGCATTTATAGGCTCATTTGTATCCGCAATATCTCTTGTCAGCTTTTACGGCTTTAGTTATCGAGTTGCCGTCGGTAGCAAAGTGCTAGCGATCATCATCTTTGGGATAAATGCACTTGCTATGCTGGGCATTGCAATATTTAGTGTGTTCTTCTTACTGACTTATCTAAGTCCAGGAACCTTGTTCTTTTTTGTTACAGGGATGGGACTGATGCTTGTTTACCTGTACCCGCTGTATATGTATGCATTTAAATCTACAGAGATTTGGCAACTGGAGTAATTAGCATAACAAACTGTTCAATAGCGATTCGCAACGCGTGGCATTTTTACTATGCGTTGGTTTTCGTGTTTAAGGCGGTATGCGGAAGGCTCGGTATTGCGTTGCTCACCTCCAAAAGGTCATTAATACTCAAAGGTCAAATATGGATATTTACCCAGAAATCGAGTTATCTAAAGCGCAGCATAATGCAATTGAAGCTCTTAGAAACAAGTCGTTTCCTGAACATCAAGTTACTCGCTCTTACTATAAGCAACTCCCGCATATGAGAGTTCTGAATTACGAAGGTGATCAGTTAGTTGGTTACATGGGATTAGACTACAGAGTTGTTCGCGTTGGTGATGAAATTTATAAAGTATTAGGTGTGAGTGACTTTTGTGTCGAGAGCACAGTTCAAAGACAAGATATTGGCACAAAAATGTTGTCTCAACTCAGCGAGTATGCGTCCACTAAAGATGTCGACTTCATCATTTTAGTCTCCGATTTGGAGCGTTTTTATGTGGCCAATGGTTATATGCGCCTTAACTCTCTAAGTTCTTGGTTGCGAGTTCACGAACATAAAAATTACGGTGTCGCTGTAGAGCAACTAGATGATTTATATGTTAAACCTATCAGCGGTAAAACTTGGGCTGTTGGTCATATAGATTGGTTAGGGTATATGTATTAGTCTGTAGTGGGCTAATAAATTGTTCAAAAAGAAATACTACACGTGGCATTTCCAATTAGCGTTTCTTATACCTTACGGGAGCGCTTTCCCACAAGGAGTAATATGTGATTGTAGTAGCAAGGTTTTCTTTTCCTCATGAAGCTCATATTGCGAGAGCAAGCCTAGATAGTGTCGGAATAGAAAGTTACATCGCTGACGAGCACACGGTAAATACTCAGTGGCTTTATTCAAATGCAATAGGCGGCGTCCGTCTGATGGTGGCTGAAAGTGATGCAGAAGATGCGAAACAAATACTTAGTAGCGATTTCTCAGAATCATTGGGAAATGAAGTTGACGTTGATGAAGAAAAAGACGTTTGCCCTAAATGTGGTAGTAAAGATCTATTTGTATTTACAAAAGGTAAACGCCCAGCTTTCTTAGTTTTTATTTTACTAGGTTTTTCACTGTTTTTTTACAAGCATGGTTATAAGTGTAAGCAGTGTGGGGAGTTTAGTGAAAAACTTTAAATCTTTAGATAACAAGGCATTAAAGAGATAACTTGTACTCGTAGTATTTTTACGATGAGTTAGGTCTAGTGCCTATACAAGAAGTCAGAGTTACTGCTTGCTTACAAGCAAAGCATTATACGATAGTGAAGGAATAACATTGAATGAGTGAAATTAAAACAATAGAGCAGTTAAAAGAAATTTACGCAGAGCCAAGTGCGAGAGCTAAAAATAAAGCTCTGCCTGTGCTGGATGTTCATGCGATTACATTAATTAATAACTGCCATTTTGCAGTTCTAAGTACCGCTGATTCACAAGGGTATATCGATCTTTCTCCTAAAGGAGGGGAGCCTGGCTTCGTAAAAGTTTTAGATGAATCAACATTGTTGCTCCCTGATAGCTCGGGGAACAATCGTATCGATAGTCTAAAAAATATCATTAGTAACCCCAAGGTAGGGTTGTTATTGATGGTAAATGGTATTGATGAAGTGCTCCGTATTAAAGGAATCGCAAGTATTCACACCGACGCCAACTTGATATCTGCTTGCCCCGATGGAAGTAAAGATCCTAAGGTTGTTATCAAAATAGTCATAGAGAGTATGTATTTTCATTGTGCGAAAGCGGTGATGAGAGGGAAACTTTGGTCTGATGACTATAAAGTAAATCGCTCAATTCTCCCTTCATTAGCTCAAATCTTTAAAGATCAACAAAAGTTAGAAAGTAAAGCGCTTAATCAAGAAGAGATGTTGAAATATTACCAATCTAGCCTTTAGAACAAGCGTGGTAATATATTGAAAAGATAGAAAAATCAGGTTCGACCTTGCTTTACGGAAGTATGGATTAGGTTTAGTGGGGATGTTACTGTCTCAATAGCGTTAGTTCACAAATAAACAATTGTTAGTCCAAATTTTAAAATGAAAAATGCAGGAAAATTTACTCTAGAAAATTACGTTTTGGCTAGTCCGGGAGTTAGGTGTGTTGGACAAATGATTGATCTTTTTGTCAGTTTTAGCATTTTTACTCTCGTTTTATGGGTCGGCTTAGAAATCGGTATTGAAAAAGAGCTTGTGCGCGCTACAGCAGTAACTGCGACTGTATCGTATTACCTTTTTTCTGATTGTTTACCAAATGGTCAAAGTGTGGGTAAAAAACTTTTGGGCATTGCAGTTATAAGTGCAAGAACGGGTAAAAAGTGCAATATTTTTCAGTCGCTCTTTCGAAATGTTATTACTCCATTCTTCGGTTTTATTGACTCAATTTTCATTCTTGGTAAAAAGAGGCAACGTCTCGGTGATAAGTTAGTGAGAACGGTGGTGGTAGTGCACTAAATTGATAGCGCTGAGGACTAGGGTTCAAGTCGGGCTTTGTTTTCGTGGTGGAACAGCCTCGCTTAGGAGGTAGCGTTACTCACATACTTAATGTAGCGTTGTAAGAAAATTGGTATTGGAGTCCAAGTTTTATGTCAGAAAAAGAGAAAATGTTAGCAGGTGAGCTTTATGACCCAAGTGATGAAGAGTTATTAAAGTTAAGGTTGAGCGCTAGGTTACTAACTGAAAAATTGAATGCCACGTCTGTTGAGCATAAACAAAAGCGAGTTCAAATAACTAAGCGCTTGTTCGGTACAACAGGTGACGATATTCATGTTGAATCTTCTTTCAATTGCGACTACGGATCCAACATTCACGTTGGAGATAATTTTTACGCTAATTTTGGTTGTGTGATTTTGGATGTTGCGGAAGTTAAGTTTGGTGATAACTGTTTACTTGGGCCTCAAGTTGGAATTTATACTGCGACTCATCCCTTAGATCCTATCGAGAGGAACAGTGGTTTAGAGCTAGCAAAGCCCATAAACATTGGTGACAATTGTTGGATAGGTGGCCATGCCGTAATCAACCCTGGCGTAACACTTGGGAACAACGTGGTGGTAGCCTCTGGCGCAGTCGTTACAAAGAGTTTTAGAGACAATGTCGTTGTTGGTGGCAACCCAGCCAGAGTACTGAAGGAAATCGTCACTAAGCGATAATAAAGTATATGGACTATTTTGAGCCTGAGTTTAGGACTTATGATCAACTCACTCCAAGCTTTGATGCGTTCAGCGGTTACTTGTTGACGCACTTGAATGTCTAAAATTTGCTTCAATATAGAATCGTGACACGTGGCGCTTTTACCGTGCGTTGAGCTTGTTTAAAAGTCTCATACGAAATCATTTGTATTACGTGTCTCACACTTTTATTGTATTTTCGTCACCAATAACAAACCAAAAGGCTGGCTCCAAAATGTTAGTAACAAAGATTGAAACGGAACGATTAATTCTAAGAGAGCTAGTTGAAGATGATGCAAGCGAATTGTTTGACATCTTCTCAGACCATGAGGTCATGAAATATTGGAACTCTGGCCCTTGGGTTTCAATTGAAGAAGCGCGGACATTTATAGCCAAGAGTACACAGGCCATGAATAGCAATACAGAAGTGACACTAGGCATCTTCCTAAAGAGCAATGGCCAACTTCTGGGTAAGATAATGCTGTTTAATCACGTGAAAGAGTCTAGGCGCGCAGAAATTGGCTTTGGCGTTAGTCGTCATTTCTGGGGTAAAGGCATTGTATTAGAGGCGGGAACTGCATTAATCGAACACGCATTCAAAACACTGAATCTACGTCGAATCGAGGCTGAGATAGATCCAGACAATACTTCTTCAGGTAAAGTCTTGGAACGGTTAGGTTTTATAAAGGAAGGTTTCCTAAGGCAGCGTTGGGAAGTGAATGGAGTAGTCTCAGATTCCGCAATTTACGGGTTGTTAGCTAAACCCCTAGACAGCGTTTAGTATCCGGCCTTAAACGCATCTAATAGGTCTAGCCTGCTCGTGCTCTATACACAGCCTTACATTTGACGGTGAGGTTTCTTGAATTGACTTGGTGGTCACTGAATGTACTATCAAAGATAGGACTTACTGCAAGGATAGCAGCATGAGCGAGAAATTATTTTGGGTTAATCCCTACCAAACAGAACTTAACTCAAGAGTGAGCAATGTAGACGGAAATAAGGTTGAATTGGACCAGACTATCTTCTTTGCAGAGTCTGGAGGCCAAGAGAGTGATAAAGGAACGATTAATGGTATTCCGGTTTTGATTGCTCAAAAGTTAGGTGTTCGACTTATTTACACATTGGAATCCTCTCCAAATTTTACTCTTGGTGACATTGTAACTACGAGTATTGATTGGAAGCGTAGATACGCCTTAATGAAGCTACACTTTGCGGCTGAAGTGGTGCTCGAGATGTTTTATCAGCGTCGGGAAGGCATTGTTAAGATAGGCGCGCATATTTCTGAAAATAAGAGTCGCATAGATTTCGAGTGGTCTGAAAATATTGGTCCGTTATTGAAAGAAATTGAAACTGATGTGCAAGATTTGATTAACTCTGATTCAGTTATTATTAGTGACTTTTCCGATCAAGAGAGTGAAAGAAGGTATTGGAGAGTGGATGGGTTTGCGCAAGTACCTTGCGGTGGCACTCATTTAAAGCGCACATCAGAAGTCGGCCAAATTCAATTAAAACGCAAGAACATCGGTAAAGGCAAAGAAAGGGTAGAGATAACCTTATGCTCGTAAGTCGATAGGGCATTAGAAATAGATTCCTAACACGTGGCATTTTAATTCATGGTGAGATTCACATTTGCGATATGATGGTTGAGATTGAGGGCGTGTTGGCTACTTCTTAACAGGGGCGAGAGGATGATATGTCGAAAGTAACATTGAAAGGCTTTATTTTAGTTCCGGAAAAGGATTTAGAATTAGTAAAACATGCGTTAATAATTCACAAAAGGCTCACGTTAGAAGAGCCGGGCTGCCTTACTTTTCTTGTGACTCAAAGCTCGACTAATCCTTTTCGTTTTGATGTCTATGAGGAGTTCGTCGACAAAGCCTCTTTTAAGCAACATCAGGAAAGAGTTCAAGCCTCACATTGGGGAAAAGTAACCGCCAATGTTAAACGTCAATACGAAATCTTTGAATGTGTGCATGACTAATCGAATCGGAGTGATTTAGAGCGTTTACGCTTTGTTTTTTAGGTTGCTCTACGCTCTGCTATGTTGCTTTATTCATCTATTAACCTGGCTTAGTGTTCTTGATACTTTGCCGTATTAAATCTAGAAATTTTAATGGAAGTGTTATGTTTAGAGTTGTGTATGAATGGCGTGTGCCAAGTGAAAAAATGGATGAGTTTCAAAATATATGGCGTTCGACGACAGATTCAATTCATCAGTCAGTAGAAGGGGCGCTTGGTAGTTTTATGCTTCGTTCTTACGATGTACCGGAAAAGGTTTTAACTATTGCCAAGTGGCGAACACGTGAAGACTGGGAGCGGTTTTGGGGAACTAGTAACCCAGAAAAAATGAAGAAGATGAGTGAAATTGCAGAGCGTATTTCAGTTGAACCATTCGATGAAATTGAAGATAGAACTAAGTAGGGCAATAGAAACGTTAAAGTGATGCCTAATGAACAGTTTGGCGGACAATATGAAAGACAACCTTAACCAAGGAATAGGGTTATGCAGATTTTAATCGTTGGAGGTAGTAAGGGTCTAGGAAGGTTCTTGGCTACGAACTTACAGGGTACAGAAATTTATGCGATTTCTAGATCAAAGCTAGTTGAGGAGGGAGTCGCTTCTGTTTGTATTGACGTTGATCCCGGTAAAAAGCCAGATTATACGTGCTTCAAAGGTGTAGAGTTTGACATCATAGTTTATTTGGCGTCGATGTGGGGAGAGTCTTCAGAATTGACAACAAACGAACTGATTGAGTTTATGAATGTTGGTCCGATTGGGTATCTTAATTTAGTCAATGAGCTTAACGCTTTAGGTTCACTTAACGATAAATGCAATATTGTATCTATTGGCTCTACAGCAGAGCTTTCAGAAAGTAGTGAATACCCTGCATTCGCCCTCAGTAAAAGATTACTCAAAGATATTTCTAGCCAGCTGCAAAACGTTTATCGTGATTACCGCTTTACTCACTTTACAATAGGTGGGATCGGGCATGCTGAAGAGGAACGTATTGAGTATTCGAGTGTTTTGGAGATTATAAATATGCTAACCAAGCTTGATCCAAACACATACCTTTCAAATATGCATATAAAGTCCAAGCTAGGAATGTAGCTCTCAAGCTGTATTACGTACCTGCTTCTATGGTTTGGCATCATGTGCATTCTTTTTATTGAGCTATGGTTATAACTCCAATGAAAGGAGTTTACTTATGTCATACATTGATGGGTTTGTCGCTGCAGTGCCGACAGCGAATAAAGAAAAGTATATCGCACACGCAAAAATAGCAGCAGAAATGTTCAGGGAGTTTGGGGCCTTAAAGGTTGTTGAGACGTGGGGGAGTGAAGTACCAGATGGTGAGATCACATCATTTCCCATGGCAGTTAACGCTGAAAGCAACGAAACCGTTGTGTTTTCGTGGGTAGTCTGGCCTTCAAAAGAAGTTCGAGACTCAGGGTGGCTGCGGATCATGGGTGATCCTCGAATGAGTCCAGACAATAACCCAATGCCCTTTGATGGAAAGCGTCTCATTTATGGCGGATTTGATGTTATTTTGGAGCAGTAAAATACCAAATAATCTCAACTCGATTCGTGACACTTGGTGTTTTAATCAGTATTACGCTTCTGATGTACGTTCAATAGAGTATTCCGCGATAAGTGTTGATAAAACTCCATTTGGAGGCTTAGAGTAAAAATGGAAGAGATAAATTATTCACTGATTGTCGTATCAGCTATCGCTACCATCGCTAGCCCCGGACCTGCGACTCTTGCGATAGCAGGCACGTCAATGAACCACGGTCGACGCTTTGGTGGGTATTTGGCTGCAGGTGTTTTAACGGGGTCTTTATTTTGGTCAACCTCAGCCGCTTTTGGTCTCGCAACCATACTCTATAGCAATGTTTGGCTTTTTGAAATTCTTAGATATTGTGGGGCATTTTATCTTTTATATTTGGCTTTAAAGTCCGTACATTCTGCCTGCAACATCGAGCAGCTAAAGTTACCCAAAACATACGTAACGACAGAGAAGGGTAACTACTTAACCGGAGTGTTAATTCACTTAACTAACCCAAAGGCTATTCTGTTTTTTGGTGCGCTTTATTCGATAGGGGTTCCTCCTACGGCCAGTCCGTTGGAATTGTTGTCGGTCATTTTTGTTGTAGGGCTGGTTAGTGCTTTGGTTTTCTTTGGCTATGCTTTTCTTTTCGCGTATAAAAAGGTCAGGCAAACCTATCTCAGATCCAAAGCAGTTTTTGAAGGCGTGTTCGCGTTATTTTTTGGTGTGGCAAGTATTAAGTTGCTGCTTAGTGAGGCAGGAAAATGAAGCAAAAAAGGCTTGAAGAAATAAGAATAGATAATCTATCTGATTTGACGGTCTATTAAGTATACTAAGTAGCCGATTTGTTAACTTCCATAAGAGCTGCTGGCTAGAAAAAGCTTACAACCAAACGATGCTAAATATTATCATTCAAAGGGCTAACAAAGGCCCATAATTTAATTCGTATCACTGTTCATGATTGTGCTCTTCGCGCAGTGCTGTAGTATTAGTAACGTGTTGTTAATACTAAATATAACCAATTGAAACCTGGACGTTGCATTACTTGTAGCTCGATGAAATGTTATCCCGCAAGACGTTAATTTGGAGAAAAGAATGGATTCAAACTCACTATTATTATTTGTTGTCGCTTGTCTCGCTATCAACATGATTCCTGGACCTGATGTAATTTATATTGTTTCCAATACAATGAAAGGTAAATTATCTGATGGGCTGAAAGCGGCTCTGGGGCTTGGTATTGGTTACTTTTTTCATACACTAGCGGCATGTTTAGGTTTGTCAGCAATAATTCTGAGTTCATCTTTGGCTTTTAGCGTTGTTAAATGGTTAGGGGCCGCTTACCTAGTTTATTTAGGTGTTCAGTCATTACTGTCTATGTGGCGTGGAGAAAGTAAAATCGTTGAAAACAAAAATGTTGATAATAATAAAAATGTGTTTGTTCAGGGGGTTATCGTCAGCGTCTTGAATCCAAAAGTAGCGCTATTCTTTCTCTCGTTTCTGGCTCAATTTATTGATACGTCTGCAAGCTCAACATCAATGCAATTATTAGTACTTGGCTTGCTGTTCAGCGTACTTGCGACGACATGTAACGTTTTGTACGCCTCTGTGGGTAATTGGGTATTTAGTCGTCCACACTCTCAGCGTTATTCAAGAACTCTTGAAGGTGTTTCAGGTATTCTACTTATCAGTCTAGCGAGTAAAGTGGCATTTAGTGATCGTTAGATACAGGGCATTTTATTCTCGTGATTATTATATGGCTAATGTTTGCTCAATCTATACGCTAAATGAGTGCTATTGCATAGGTTGAATCACAAATTTCAAAAATACCAATAAGTGAACGTATTTATTTATAGTATGGTTGGCGCGATTTTATCGTAGCTAGGTTAATAACATGAAAAATAAAGTAATTCTGTGTTCCGCATTCCTTTTGGGTTTGTCAGGTTGTGCTTCTGTTCCTACTGTTGATTCGACAGTATCAAATCAAATGAAATCATTTGAAGCACCTCAAAAGGGGAACGCAGGGATTTACATTTACCGAGAAGATGCTTTTGTCGGAGCAGCACTTAAAAAGTATGTTTACGTCGATGGAGAATGTATTGGTGAAACCGCTCCTGGTGTGTTTTTCTACCATGAGGTCGAAGGCAATAAAGAACATCAAGTAAGTACAGAGTCTGAGTTTTCTGAAAATCACTTAACTATCTTAACGGAAGAGGGTCGTAATTATTTCGTTAATCAATACATTAAAATGGGTGTATTTGTTGGTGGTGCGGGCGTAGAACTCGTGGACGAAAGCAAAGGTAAAGCAGAAGTACTAAAAGTCGACATGGCAGAAAAAGGAAACTGTTCTTCGATCTAGTTTTACTAACAGACGCTTTTTAGATTAAAAAACACATTATCAATGTAACCCAACGCTTGATGAGATCCATTCAGCGTTGGGTTTTGTATTTTTGGCAAACAGTATACCTATTTCAGACCGCATGATTTGCTACCTCCTAGCTTGAGCCAATTTATCGTTCAAAGTATCTACTTGTGAAACGTGAATTTTCGAGAGGATTTCGTAGGGAGCAATCCTACAAACGCGATTAACTGATATGCCATTCCATCATTAACCTTGTCGAGTGTATTGCTAAACTAGGTAGCGGTGTGTCTCCTCTCATTAAACAAATAATAGGTATATCAGTTTTAGCTTCTATGCCTTTACATCATGCACTCGGAGCGCAATTTAAAATCAAAGGGCTAACACCAATATTAGAGAAAAATCTTGAAAGTCACCTTACACCACTAACGAAACTCTCTGTTTCAAACATTACCTCAAATCGACTAACGAAGATGGTTAATAATGCGTTAAACCCTTATGGCTACTATCATTCCGAGCTCAACGTTCAGAGATCAGAGAATGATTTCATCACGCTTGAGGTTGACGCTGGGGAGGTGATGTTGGTCAAAAAATCTAATATTGCTGTGTCGGGAGAGGCCAGTAATGATCAGGATTTCATCGAATTAACTAATCAAGCTCAACTTAAACAAGGTCAGCCGTTGCTTCATTCTGAGTACGATACGTTAAAGCGAAACTTGATTTCATTGGCTCAGCAAAAAGGTTATTTAGATGGGCGTTTTATTGAATCGTCTTTGGAAGTCATTCCCAGTTTGAATCAAGCCCATGTGAATCTGCATTTCTCTAGTGGTTCTCGTTACCAATTTGGAGAACTCTCTGTTCTTACGTCGGGTATCGAAACGGCACGAATAGAAGCGATGAGAACATTTGAACGGGGCGACGATTTTGATACTTTGAAATTGAGTCAATATCAGGCCGATCTTTCCAGTACTGATTGGTTTCGCAGTGTGATTGTGAAAGCGGATTTCGAGGAGATATCCGATGGTCATAAGGTGCCGATAGAAGTGCTCGCAGAGCCGAATTCACGCAATATTGTGCAAGTCGGTGGAGGGTATTCGACAGACTTGGGATTACGCGCTTCGCTGAACTGGACCAAGCCTTGGTACAACGCACGTGGACACAGTTTTGAGGCACAAGCGTACGCTTCCAAACCGGAACAATCGCTATTACTTGGTTACAAAATCCCCACCCAAAATGTTCTAACGGATTACTACGGGATTCAGTTTGAATCTAAGCATGTCGACTATCGAGACACATCGAGTTTTTCTAATGATTTATCGTTTGAAAAACACTGGCAGTTAGACAGTGATTGGCAAAGCACCATGCACGTTCGTTATTTGCAAGAAAGTTATCGACAAGCGTCGGAGAATGACGAATCACAGTTGTTATTACCGGGGGTGACATTTTCACTGCTTGATCGCAAGAACGATCAATTAGAAGTAAAGCACCGTCACGTTTACTCATTGGAATACTCAGACCCTAATTTTTTCTCCGATTCTCGTTTGCTGCGTATTGAGGGCAATAGTGTTCTGTCATGGGATATTAGTGAAAAACACAAGTTTCACTTTCGTTCTAATGTCGGTATTAATGTCGCTGACGCTTTGAGTGACATCCCATCATCGTTACGCTTCTTTGCGGGAGGTGATGGCAATCTTCGTGGTTATGGGTATGAGTCTATCTCTCCTAGAGATGAAAATGGCGATTTAACGGGTGCTCGTTACATGTTTACTGCTGGGCTGGAATATCAATATCAGGTCTACCGCCAATTGTGGCTTGGGGCATTTTATGATGTTGGTGATGCCTTCAACGATAAGGTGGATTGGAAAAGTGGTACAGGCTTGAGTTTGATATGGAATTCAAAATACGTGCCCGTCAAAGTGGACTTTGCTTATGGTTTAGATGCTCCGCAAGGAGACCAATTCCGCGTTCACTTTTCGCTCGGAACGCAGTTTTAGCGGGCATTAAAAAGGCTCTCATCCTTGCAGATAGAGAGCCTTTTTAAGCCTTGATTGTTTAGAGTTCGAACTCACCATTCAGTTTCTTGAATATCCAGTTAGGTGCCTTATGCCATCCACCATAGTTTGGATTCTTAGTATGGATCTCATTCATTGATTGCCATTGAGTTTGGCCTTGTCCATCTCGAGATACTCGCCAAAACAGTTCATCTTGTTGTCGAGTTAGGTAGTGCATGACATGTTCTGCAAAGGCTCTGCTTTGGACCAACACACCAAATTCCATATTGAGGAAATCCGATCTTGGGTCGAAGTTTGATGAGCCGATATAAGTCAGCCGACCATCGAGTATCACCGTCTTGTTGTGATAATAAGTATCCGCATGGAAGTAATGGTCATCATTTTTCGCTTGGTTTTTGTACTCAAGTATATGAACGCCCTTATCCAACAGGGTTTGGCGATGCTCCTCGTAATAAGCCGGAATAAAGCCAGAATCATTAGAAGCAGACGAGTTCGTCATTAACGTGATGTCCGCTTTTTGCTCCATCAAGGTATCAATAAAGGCAAATTCACCATCACTTGGTACCACGTAAGGCGTTGATATCACGGCTTTAGACGCAGTGGCTATTTGTTGCCAAACTTGGTGTTCTGCACGTTTTCTAAAGTAGGGTTTGTTGTTTTCTAACTTGTTTAATGAGTCGAAAACGGGGGTGACTTGCGCAGTGATGAAGTCGGGACTGGTCAGGTGTTTAACCTGTTTTTCAACTTCCGCCAGAATGATGCTTTTGTCTTTCTCACCTTTATTAAGCGCTTGAGTAAACGCGGAATAGTTTGGGGTAACGTTAACGATGTTTTCTATTGGCGTGACATGCTCGCTGTCCCAAAGTTGTTGGTAGTTCTGGTCGAACGTTCGAATAATGCTGCCTTTGAACAAGACATCCATATCAAAGAAGTTGGCTTTGCGGCTGTAACCAAAATAGTCGTCGCCAATGTTACGTCCACCTAGAATCATCCATTGATGGTCAACGTTGAAGTACTTCTCGTGCAGACGATTGTCCAAACGTTGTTGATGAGTAGAGAAGTTGACGGCGCGACCAATCCAACCTGACTTACGTGAATCAAACGGATTGAATAAACGGATTTGAATGTTGTCGTGAGCGCTGAGATCAGCAAGCCATTTCTCGTTAAAAACCAATAGATCATCGAGAGTGAGTCGAATTTGCACGCCTCGATCTGCTGCTTGCTTGAGTTCATTGAGTAGCATCAAACCAAGCGTGTCACTCTCCCAAGAAAAGTAAGTCATATCGATGCTTTGCTGAGCATTTCTAACCAGTTCAACGCGACGCGCAAAGGCTTCCGGAGCGTTAGGAATTAAGTAAACTTCGGCTTGATGCTGAGTAGTTTGCCAATTGGCTTCAAAATCCGGTTCAACTTGCGGGTAGGGCTGGGCACAGCCAACCAATAGTGCGCTGAAGATAAAGAGTAGCAGGGCACGAAGGGCGTTAGGAAACATGAGTAAACCTTCCTAATGATGTTCAAGGAATAAGGATGAAAAAAGCCAGTGAACTGGCTTTTAGGTATTTGGTAACGAGCTATTAGTGACTGAAGATAACGTTACATGTGACTCAGAATCAGCCCAAGTTCCTCGAGACCGTTGAGGCGACCTTGGCGCAGTTTTGGATCGATGCCTGAGTGATGAGCATTGTCCCAATCTTGTGTGGATTGAATACCGCCATCGTTATCGATCAGCAATACTCGGTCAGTCGCGCTGTTGTATTGGAAGTCTTCAAATAAACGTTCGCTAAACCACATACGAGAGAGCTCGTTCATCATTGCTTTGTCTTTGCTACCCGGGCGAACACTTGAACCATCAAGCTTTAATGCCTTGTTAAACACAAATGGTAATTCCGATGCATTACAAGCGCCCACAATACAACTGATGCTCTTGAGTAAATCACCAACGTCAAGATCGCCATTTTCACCTTTGGTGTTGTAAGTCCATACGTTGAATCCGGGTTTGTAGTCAAAGTAGTAGAAGCTTGGCGTCGCTCCTGTTGCTTCTTCAGTTGAAACTTTATGACGGTTTGGACCCGTGAAGAGCAAATCATGCAACGTGGTTTTGAATTGCTGCATGTTTTTGGCCGCGCCATTCAGTTCCCTTTCATCGCTAGGGAAGAAGTCAGCCAGAGCAAGTAACTCCGTGGTTGAATCGGAGTTCCCCAAACCGAAGAACAGCTTAGTCATCGCCTCATAAGCGGTGCTAGGCAGCAGTTCCAATAAGTCAGAAAGGTCGAGTTCAATCGAAGCTGAATCGCTGAGTAATGAACGATATTCAGCGCGTAAACGGTTTAAGTTCGTTTCCGATTCTAGCCACTCCACCATGTATTCGACGATTAAGTTTTCGTCACCACTTTCAATGACTTCTGGCGCTTTTTGGCTCAAGATTTCAATGATAGTTGGGATCAAAAATGTCAGGCTCGGTAGCATGCCCAGAGTATTGCTTTCTGCACTGTTTGAGCCAATTACCGTCGGTACGATCCATTCACTCTCAATCGCTTGTTCAGTAAAGTGATAGCCTGGAACTTCTTTCACTAGAAACGCTGGTGGGCGATGCTCGATGTAAGGCGCAAATGGCATCAACGTAGCTAATGGGCTGTTGTCGCGTGTTGGACTGATAACCGGAATATTCGCAGCGGTCAGTACCCAGTTTTTGAGACGCTGAATAGGATCAAGCATCTCGCTCTGTACCTTCATAACCTCTTCAAGTGGTAGTAACGTCAGATCTTCAACGCTTTGCTCTGGTCTTTGGCTCTTGGCAACATCGTAACTTTTATATTCAAAGCCGTAAGCGTTGCTTTGCATGATGGCACGTTGAAAGTGCTCACCTGCGATTGCAGCATCGCCTTTTGATTGCTGTAAAATTCCTACCGACATGGCACCCGCACCTTGACCCATGAGTGTCACATTCTGCGGATTGCCGCCGAATGCCTCTATGTTTTGTTGAACCCATTCAAGCGCGTGTTTTTGATCGCCTAGGCCAAAGTTACCGCCCTCAGGGTTGTCCAAACCATCGACCCAAACACTGCCCAGCAAGCCCAAACGATAGTTAAAAGTAACAGCAATAAACGGGTTACCATCGTCAGCACCTTGTGCAACCACCATATCACCATGAATCAGCGGTTCTGAGCCCGCGCCGTATTCAAAGTCTCCACCGTGAATAAAGACATAAACTGGCAAATCTGCGTACGCTTCTGTCCCGGCTGGTCGCCAAATGTTTAGATTCAAACAATCTTCTGACTGCGTTTGTGTGGTGGTTTTTAACTGCGGACACGCATCACCGAACTGAGTCGCATCAATATCGCCTTCAAGTGGGGCCACAATGCTGTGTTGAAAGCGGTCTGCTTGCGCAAATTGGATACCTTTGAACGCCTCTACCGCTGCCAGTTTTTCATCCGCATCAAGGGGTGTGATGACAAGGGACTCTTTAGTGGCTTGAATGGTCGCATCACCAATTTCCAAAGAGATTTGCTCTGGCGGTAACGGTTGTAATGGCTCCGGATCGTAAGGAACGCTAGGTTTACTTGAATCATCACCACAAGCAGCTAAGGCAAGAGTGATGGTAATGGCTAAAGTTGAGCGATTGAGTAAAGTCATTGTTATGTCCAAAAGTCATTTGGTGCGTACACCGAAAATATTAAACGGCATCTAACAAGCGACGTCCTGACGCTTTGGTATTAATCCGTGAATGGTTGGATGGTTTGTTGTATTGATGGCTCAAATGGTAGGGCATCGGTGACAGTTTCAATAATCACCTTTGTAGGATGCAGTCCTACCATTCAATGGCCTACCAATGTGTTATTTCTAAGTGTGTTATCTCTTTGTGCGATTAGAAGCGATAACCCAAGTTCAAGGTCAGTGAGTCACGTGTTTCGCCTTTGTTGTAAAGCATGGTCAGGTTGTAGTTCTTGCCTATTTGCTTATTGAAGCCTGTCAGGAATGCCCACTCGTTAAGCTCGACACCGATGTCGTAATCGAACTCGATATCACCGGTTTTTACTCGGCCATCCATACGAGAGTCCAAGCCTTGATATTCAGCACCGACAAAGAACTGGGTACGGTAGTCGACCAACTGATAACCAAGCATCGGCTGAACGGTAACAATGCCGTCACCCCAATCATCCAAGCCTTTTAAACGTGTCTGAGAGTACGTGCCAGTCACAGAAGCAAAGAACTCTTTGTAACCAACCGAGAGTGTTGTACCGACACCGCGCAAATCGTATTCAAGGTGAATTGGCACGTTCAGTCGCCCGCGATTACATAGCGCAGACAAACCATCACAAAACTTGTCGCCTAAGCCCGGTAGACGATCATTAAGCTTGTCTTTTAGATACTGGCCACCTTCACCTGTGTATCCCGCATCCACGTTCGCATCGACATTGATTTTGCCGACGTAACCAAACACGTTCCAAAAAGGAAGGATGTTCACGTCACCACGAATACTAAAACTCTCTGCGTTCACAATCCCGACGGTGTCTTCTGGGTCGAATAGGTCGTTTAGACGCACGCCATCAATAGTGAAGTCATTGAATGGGATGTTCATATCTTGGTTACGGTAAGCCATTGACACACCAAACGGCAGAGGCAGATCAATGCCTTGTCGACGCACCATGTCGCCCATTAACGGGAAGATACGATCAAGTTTTACACTGGCTTCTTGCATGCGTGGGTCAGAAACTTCGTTCAAGCGTTTCTCATCCAACACTTGCACACCAATGTCATCCTCATAGATTGCGACAGGTTTAAGGGTGCTGACCATTTTCAATGGCTTATTTTTGCTTGAGCCAACAATTTCAGTGTGTTTGCTCGCAATCACAAGTTTTCCAGAATCCAGCTTTTGAAAGCGGATCTCTTGATGGTACGTATCCACCTTGTATTTGTGGTGTGTGAAAGGCTTGTCGTTAGTGATGACCATGCGTTTTGGCTCACCGTTAACGAGTTCGATATCGACGCTTAAGAAACGAAAATAGGCGATGTCTTGTGGAAGCCCGTATTTTGAGTAATTGAAGCTGACAACGACATTGCCGTTTTGATCTTCTTTAGCTCGTACCGATGAAGAATCAAAGCTCTCTGCATAGTTGCGCAGACGATATTCTGTGCGTGTGAAGGCTTCGATTTCATCCAACACTTTTTCGTTCTTATCCAGCTCTTCAGGGTTGTATTTGATGCGTAGATCGATATTGCCCTTGCTGTCGGTGTTTTTTACAAGGAACACCGAAGAATCACGGACCTCGTTGCCGATTTGAACGGTTCGGTGAGCATGCTCTACCAAGTGCTCGCCTTGTACTAGAGAACTGATGGCCAGTTTCGGTAGCTCATGGCTGATACCGTATTTGTCGAAGAGCTGGCGACCTTGTTCCACTACTTCGTTGTAAGTTGTCTCTTCTGCGGCGAAGCTAAAAGTGGGGGTAGTAAGCATTAGTGCGCTCGCTAGCACAGTAAGAGAAGATGTCTTGCTAGCGCGTATTTCAAAAAAACTCATGACGATTTCCACTCTGAATAGCCTCAAACCTTCGAGACTCAGACAGTTAATGTGTCACTGAACTTCTTGTTCAGTTAGATAGATGTGTTTGCTGTGATTGATGTTGTGAATGCCGTGTTTTTAATTGCATTTCGTAAATCAATGAGAGGATTTTATGGTGGGTAGAGAAATCCCGTTAATCGCTTTTGATGGATACTATCCTCGCTTTATGGGTGAGGCAGGAATAGGGCAGCGAACAAAGCAAAAAGCCCCGCAGAGCAAAAGCAATGCAGGGCTTTAGTTTCAAGAACGGAGGTGATGCTTAGGCCGTAACGCGAACACGGAACAGATCGGTAAACAACTTTGCAATCATCAAAATGATCATAATGTTTACCAGCATTAGCAATGGCGTTTCAATTCGATACGCTGGGGTTAAGTTGAGCGCACCCGATGTCAAAACAACCAATAAGTTAATACCTAGGATTCTATGTACCATCAGCTTTGGTGTGGAAAAGACCTTCCAAATCACTATGATGTTGATGAAGTAGAACAAGGCAAGTTGCCATAGCTCGGTCATCATTGGCATTAAGAAAATATATTGCAGAAGGATTACCGTCCCCGTGCCTATTACTCCAAAAAAAGCATCCTTAATAATACTCGGAGGCATGGTAGGGACGAGTGATGAGAATACACCGGCCAGCATAGGGAAAATGAACCCTCCGGGCACAGGAAGGTAAATCCAGATCAGCAGCGACGCTACGAACATGGAGACACCTTGCAGTACCTTTCTGCTGTCTTCATTCAAATGCTGGATGAAGGTTCGATGCTCATGATGCCAGACAGTGTTGTTATTTCCTTGAATGACAAAAGGGACGTCGCTAACAAACGAGGTTCTCGGCTTTTTAATATCAAAGCTCTGAAGTTGCTGTGCTAATGTTGGCCAATCGATCTCATTACGTTGCGGCTTATCGGCTTGTTCTAGCAATCGGTCTTGGATTTGCGCCATCTCATTTAAACGCGCGCGCCATAGCTGACGATGCTCTTTTAAATGGTAGCTACCAGTGAGCGGCAAGCTGATCAATTGGAACAGTTTCTCTATGTTAGTCGTATTGGTTTCCAGTGCTTCGATATCAATGTGGTGAGGGTTATTCATGGCGTTAAGCATTGCCTCACGGCTTGTCTCAAAACGCTGAACGAAGTTTTGTTCCGTGTTTATTGGCCACACTAAGCGATAGACAACCGAAAAGGTGATCACGCCAAGAATCGTCTCCTGCATACGAAGGACGGCGAAGTGAAATGTTGCTTGATTATCAAAACCACCCATACAGGCGACAATTGAGCACACAGCAAAACCGATGGTAAACACATAACCATACTTCTCGTCGCTCGACATAAATATGCACACACCCAAAAACAAGGTGAAGAAGGTGAGGAACAAAAAGCGGTCTTGAGAGAACATCGCGATAAGAAAGAAGGCATAACCGATGCCCAATAAGGTTCCCAGCAATCGGTTATTACCTTTGTTTATCGAGTGTGCGAAGCTTTCGTTCAATGCCATCACCGCGACCGCAATTGCCGCCCAGTAAGGTTTCTCCCATTGAAACCATAAGGCGAGGCAGATCGCGATAACGATAGAGAGCGCAGCTTTGATCGCTTCTTTGGTAGAGGCGTTGAACATAACAATCACCGAATTATTTAATGATTTTGATAGAAGCCGTCATACCCACGCGAAGTTGCAGATCGTCTGGCAGTTCATCCAGTTTTACTTTGATGGGAATACGTTGAGCCAATCGAATCCACTGGAAGTTCGGATTGACGTTTGGCAGGAGGTCGTTGCCTGTGCTGCCATCTTGCTTTGCAATTCCGTAGCCGATGCTTTTTATTTCACCTTTTAGTTGCACATCGTTGTGCATCATCAAGGTTACATAAGCGATGTCTTCAGGATTGACGCCTACCAGATCTGTCTCTTTGAAGTAACCCTCTATCCAGAAGCTGTCTTCATCAATTAAGGCTACGACCGGAGAGTTAGCGACCACTTGAGAACCGACGCGTAAGTTCAAATTAGTGATGTAACCATTCGTTGGAGCATAAACCTTTGTGTAATCGAGGTTCAGTTTGGCTTCTTCAACATTGGCTTTCGCAAGCTCTACGTTGGCAACCGCCGTTTCTACCGCATTGTTTAGGTTGTTCAATGTCAGTACCGGTACGGCTCCAGGTGTGCGCTTTTCTAACTTAAGTGCGCGTTGCTCTTCGTTTTTTGCTTTTGCTAACAGAGCGACCGCCTGCTTTTGAGTCGCCAACGCTTTGTGGTATGCCGCTTTGTAGATGCTAGGGTCGATCTCAAACAGTAAATCGCCTTGTTTCACTTGCGAGTTGTCTTCGACATACACGTTAATGACTTGTCCTGTCACACGCGGTGTGATTGAGACAATGTATGCACTGACTTGACCGTCTCGTGTCCAAGGACTGCTTGAGTACGACTGGTAATAGCTGAAAATCACACTGCCAGCGGCACAAAGCAGTAGCAATGTGATGAGATAACGTTTAATCACGGGGTTTGCCTCAAAAGATGGTAATGAATCGACCAATAACGCCAGTAAAAATCACAATTAGGCTCAGCTCTGTGAGTGCAGGAAATGCAACGTATTTGTGGATACCCAGTTTTGTAGCAATGGTTCCGACCAAAATGGTGAGCATGTAAGCCAATGCAATAACCAGCAACAAGGGTGGGAAGTAAACTTCGCCCCACACAAGTTCATGTGGCATTGAGTTCATGGTGTTTTTCTCTATTAACTTGATGAATGGAAAGATAAGGCAAATGATGGCATCCGTGATAATCGCTTTTGGAGGATCTAATCCATCAAACGAAAGGTGTTATGCGCTATATAGAGGGAATGATGCAACCAACCCGCTTTTTGGAGAGCGATAACAAAAATAAAATTATTGTCCGATTTATCTCGTGTCTATTGCAGAACACTAAGTTATTAAATTTTCGACAATTATTGTTCAATGTTTGCGTTTGAATATGCGAAGTGATGGTTTCGTCCTTCAAATAGGATTACGAGTTGTGAGTTTTTGTTCCTAATATTCGCTTCGAAGCAAACGAGATGCTTTTTAAATTAAATAATCCAACAAATATGAGTGACAGATTATTCGTTAGATTATTTGAGTTTTATATTTATTAGTAAGAGTAAAATTGTCATGGAAATTATTTCTAACCTTTTTGACATGGCACCATTTGTTGCTCTCTTTATTACGCTCTCTCTCGGTTATATGGTTGGTAAAATTACCATTGGTCGATTTGTTCTTGGCGGTGTTGCCGGAACATTATTAATGGGTGTAATTATTGGGCAATTTGGTGTTCATATTGATCCCGGCGTAAAAAGCATTTTCTTTGCGCTCTTTATTTACGCAGTAGGGTATCAAGGTGGTGCGCAGTTCTTCAAAGCACTGAACTTTAGAACCATCAACATTCTACTTTCCGCTGTAGTGATGACGGTTTCTGGCCTGCTTTGTGTACTAGCAGCTGCTTGGATGTTTGATCTAGACAGAGGTACGGCAGCAGGCCTTGCAGCTGGTGGTTTGACTCAATCGGCAATCATCGGTACAGCGGGTGATGCGATCGCACGTCTTGGGGGTGTGACAGAAGAAGCTAAGCACCTAATGCAGACCAATGTCGCAGTAGGCTACGCAGTTACGTACATCTTTGGTTCGCTTGGTCCAATTCTGATGGTGACATGGGTATTCCCAACACTGATGAAGTGGGATATCCGAGCAGAAGCGATTGCTCTAGAAGAGAAAAATTCAAATGGTAAGCGTGATTTAGCGCCGGGTGAGTTCAACGCTGTCACAGCGCTGGTTACACGAGCATTTAAAGTGAGCAAAGATAGTGGGCTAGCAGGCAAAACCTTAGCTCAGTTAAACCAACACGCTCTGGCTGCTTGTATTGAATTGATTCAACGCGATGGCAAAGTGCTAGACGTGGACAAATTCACAGCCCTGAAAGAAGGGGATGTCATTGTCGTAACAGGTCGCCGTAATGCAGTGCATCAGCTGCAAGATGGTTTGGCTGACAATGAGATTGCACTTCCAGAAGGCTATGAAGTTATTGAAGAAAACCGTCAACTGATCGCAGACAACCGCAAACTGATTGGTAAGTCGCTGCAAGAGATTAAAGAGGCTTCGAACCAAGGCTCTATGCGCGGTATTTATGTGACAGACTATATTCGTGAAGGCAACTCAATTGAAATAACGCCGGATCTTGTGATGAAGAAAAACGACGTCATCCAGCTTACAGGTACCGCAAAAGATATCAATCGCGTTGAGAAAAACATTGGTCAGCGAATGGGCTCAGCAAACGTGACTGACTTAGTCGTGCTTGGTATGGGCATGGTGGTGGGCCTATTAATTGGTCTAATCAGTTTTAAGATTGCTGGTATTCCCGTCACTATCGGTTCTGGTGCAGGTTGTTTGATCTCAGGTTTGATCGTCGGTTGGTTGCGTAGCCGCAATCCGCATGTTGCTCAGTTTCCTATGGGTGCCGCGAACTTTATTCGAGATTTCGGTTTGGCAGCATTTGTGGGCATTGTTGGCCTTGAGGCTGGGCCTCAAGCGGTCGACACCATCAAAGAACACGGTATGTCTCTGTTGTTCCTTGGCATGGGTGTAACGATTATCCCTCAGATTATTTCGTTCTTCTTCTCATATTTTGTATTGAAGATTAAGAATCCAGTTGAAGCGCTTGGCTGTGTTACAGGTGGACGAAGTGCAAACCCAGCATTTGCGGCTTTAATGGAAAAAACAGGTAATGCAACACCAGTATTCTCATTCACCGTGACTTATGCAGTCGCCAATGTACTGCTTACCCTATGGGGTCCAATTATTGTCGGCATTATTACTTTAAACGCAGGCATGTAATTTAAATAAATTCGAACACTCTTATCGCCTAATTAAATAGGCGGTAGGGGAAGTATTATCCAAATTTTACTAAATAATAGATTCAGGTAAATATTATGACTACGCAAAACACAACAATTGATTTTTCAAAATTTGCAGTTTTAAGCCCATTTGAATTAAAAGATAAACTAATTGAAGTGGCACAAACTGTTCCTGACCGCGCGTTATTAGATGCAGGTCGTGGTAATCCTAATTTTCTTGCGACACTACCACGTAAAGCGTTCATTCGTTTGGGTGAGTTCGCAATATTGGAAGCCGAGCGCACTTATTCATACCTAGATGGTGGTTTCGGTGGCATTCCAGATGGTGTGGGCATTGTTGAACGCTTCGATACGTTTGCAAGCAAGAATAAACAAGACCAAGGCGTGCAGTTCTTAGAAAAGTCGCTGAGCTACGCAAAAGACCGTTTGGGTCTAGAGAAACAGGCATTTTTGAATGAGCTGGTTAACGCATACCTTGCATGTAACTACCCAGTGCCACCACGTATGTTGACGAACATCGAAACCGTTGTGAAGCAATACATTGCAGAAGAGATGTACGGCCCAATGCCAATGACAACAGACTTCGATCTGTTTGCAACGGAAGGCGGCACAGCGTCTATGACGTACACGTTCCAAACTATGTTCAACAACGGTCTGTTGAAGAAAGGTGACAAGGTCGCGCTAATCACTCCAATCTTTACGCCGTACCTAGAAATTCCAGAACTGAGTGAATACGAACTGGAAATCGTTGAACTACGTTTGGATGAGACAACATGGCAGCTGCCGATGTCTGAAATCGAAAAGCTTGCAGATACAGACATCAAACTGCTTTGTGTCGTGAACCCAGCAAACCCAGCGTCTGTGAAGTTCTCGGATGAGACTCTGGATAACCTATCAAATTTTGTGAACAACGAACGCAGCGACCTGTTCATTGTGACTGACGATGTATACGGCACATTCGCGGACGACTTTGTCTCACTGTTCGCGAAACTGCCATACAACACGCTTTGTGTTTACTCGTTCTCGAAGTACTTCGGTGCAACAGGCTGGCGTTTAGGCTCGATTGCGATTCAACACAACAACGTGTTTGACGATGCAATGCGCAGCCTTCCTGAAGCGCTTCAACTTGAGTTGGACGATCGTTACAAAACACTGACTCCGGAACCTCGTGAGATTAAGTTTATTGACCGTATCGTAGCCATCCTACAATCGCGATTATGGGGTTTAGCCGTGCCTAGCTATAGTAACTCCACACAACGAAACGGACTTCATTTTGATCCAATTAACTTCAAACTGAGTCTCTGGTCATACGCCAGAGAACATTAAATGAGACTGATTATGAATCGTTTAATTTCCTCTGGTGTGACGGTTGTACTTTTGCTGCTGATAGTAGCTTGTAGTTCACCTCATACGCTGGATGTTCGTGTTTCTCAAAGCAACTATAAAGATGTCGAGATCGCGAGTTCGACACCAAATGAGCCACTTCGAATGTGGGCCAATGAAGCGCCGGATTTTCTCTACTCAGCGCACAATCAAACCACACCGATCAAAGTAGAGGGTGAACAGCTCAATATTTTGGCCTTATCGGGTGGTGGCGTAAACGGCGCATACGGGGCCGGCGTTTTGATGGGGCTACAGGAAAAGGGGGAGCTAAAAGATTATGCCATCATTACTGGAGTCAGTGCTGGTGCCCTAATCGCTCCTTTTGTTTTCATTGGCGGTGATGCGATGCCAAAGATGAAAGAAGTCATGCTCAACATCAATGATAAGAATATTTTGGGTAAGAAGAACTTCTTAAATACCCTGTTTAAGGACGCGTTTACCGATGGTGAGAACCTCTATGATTTCATCGCAGACGCTTACCCTGAGCCCATGATCGAGGCGATGGCGCAGCAACACCGCAATGGTAAACGCCTCTTTATTGGCAGTACCCATTTTGATTCAGGCGAACTGGTGATTTGGAATATTGGTGCGATTGCGAACAGTGATTTAGCGGACAAATCTGAACTTATTTACAAGGTGCTTGCTGCGAGCGCATCGATCCCTGGTGTTTTCCCTCCACAATTTATCGATGTTGAACATGATGGAGAAACACTTGAGGAGTTACACGTAGATGGCGGTCTCGCAGCGCAGGTGTTCTTTAATCCGTCTAACTTCAACTATCAACAAATCTCAGATGCTTTGGGGTTAGAAAAAGCGCCTCAGTTGGATGTGATTCGCAATGGTGCGTTAAAAGCGCCGTATCGTCCACTAAAAGACAAAGGTTTGGACTTGGTATCGAAAAGTGTCTCAAGCCTTACGCTAGCGCAAACTCGAGGTGATCTCTATCGAATGAAATACATCAGTGAAATCAACGATATCGAGATGCAGTTTACCTACATTGATCAAGATTTCAGGTACGCCAAAGTAACGAAAGATATGTTCGATCACCGCTACTTGCTGACGATTTACGAATATGGATTCAAAAAAGCCACCCAAGGGCAACTTTGGGTAACTGAACTCCCTTAATACAGGAAAACGATACAATGAAAAAAGCCGTTCTTACACTCATGATACTTACCGCTTCCGCGACTGCATTCGCCCCAAGTGGAGCCCATCTTGACCAGCAAAAAGTGGATAGTGATATGCAGCAACTGTCTGCAATCAAAGAAGAAGGTGCAGCCTTTATCATGATTGACGAGAACTCGAGTTACGTGGCGGTCGAGTTCGTGGGAAAGTGGGAAGAGATCAACAACTATGTGTCACACAAAGAAGCGAAAAAACGTAAATTGGAAAAAGTGAACAAGCAGTTCGTGTACTCTCAGGTCGGTGAAACGTTGGAGTCACTTGAGCAAAAAGTCGTTGACCACATTTACACTGATCAACCTAAATATTTCAGTGTCGATGTCTACCGCGATTACCATGGTGACTCAGGAGAATTCAACTATTTAGCTCGTGTCGTTGAGTACAACTAAGTTAGAGAAAACCTACTGAAGCTAGTAGGTTTTTTTGTGTCGTCGAGAAGGAATTCAAACGCAGATTGTTTCCGTTACCAAGTAACAATTCTACGATCATGTGGTAATTTAATTAGATAACTCTAAAAAGTAAGCACAACCTATGAATTTTAGTTTTGAACAACTTCTCGCGTTCGTAACCGTTTATGAACAGCTTTCGTTTAGTAAGGCGGCGGTCAAACTCAATAAGCACCGAACCACAATAGGGCAGGTGATTACCAATCTTGAAGACCAACTGGCGGTCAACCTGTTTGAGCGAGTGGGGCGCTCGGTAGAACCGACAGAAGATGGTCATCTTCTTTACCACTATGCTAAGCAAACCATCGAACAAGCACGTACTTTCGATAAAGTCGCATTAAGTCTAGCTTACGGTGGGTTAGAGAATGTTAGTATCGCCTATTCAAGCGCTATACCACACCGTTTTCTTGTATTGCTTCGTATTCAATTAGCAGCAGATTTTCCGATGATGCGAGTTAACTTTCTTGTTCGTAATCGCAACGAAATTAAAGAGGGTTTACAGAATGGTGATTATCAATTCGGTATTGTCAATGTGCATGATAGTCGAGCAATACATAGTCTGGATGCGACGTTTTTAGGTCATTTTGAATTTGTTCCTTTCGTCCAGAAAGGTGGTGAACTCGCTTCTATGGCACCAGATCGAGTATTGACAGCCTTGAGGAATAGTAAACAATTTGTACTGCGGTCTCTTATTGAAGAGGGAATGGGCGAAAAAGTCATCGTAAGTTCGAACCATGAAGAGGTCGACCAATTGGCCCTTGTAGTGAAAATGGTTGAAGCAGGTTTAGGATGGGCGATTCTCCCCAGAACGTTTGCCCATTCGGAGTTTTCTAATAATCATATAGAGCCAGTGGAAGCTTCTGAATTATTGGAAGGTTTTAAGTTTGGTTTTGGCCTATGGTGCCAACCCTCTAAGCAAGTTGGTGATGTAAAAAATTCAATCATGAAGGTCGTTACAGAATACCGAGAGAAAATAATCCGTGATATGACTTAGCGGCGACATGTATCTTGCTCATCCCTATCAACAACAAGACTCAATGTGAGTCTTGTTTTTTTGTGTCTGAAAAACGTTATCGTTCTAGCGAAGAGCTAATGTCTATTGGAAGGATATAACCCTCTATATGAGAGTATGGAGTCCATAGTTTTTGGCTTAATCTAACCTCGCTCAATGGGTAAGCCCAGAGCAAAAAGTGTTTTTACCATATGTCCGCTGCAAGGACGCAGATTTTCAGCCGGGTTTAGTTACCCGGCTTTTTTTATAGTAATAAAAATGTCAGCTATCACCCCAAGCTCTCTGTTACAACTGGCTTGTTACTTCGCTTAGCAATCCAGTACGCAACGCTACCCCAAAGCACAGTGAGTGCCCAAAGTGCTGTCCAATGTGGAGCGACTTGTTGCCAGGTTGCCCCCATTTGGTTTAGTGCTAAGAAAGCTTTGATCGCCCAAGTGCTTGGGCTTAAATCAGCAATCCATAGTAAGGGAGTAGGTATGGCTTCAATCGGCCAAATAAAACCAGCCAAGAAAATGAGCGGCATAGAGCTCACTAAGACGACTAAGGTGACAAGTTCACGCCGAGGTAATAAGTAGCCTAGCCAGAAGCCTAGTCCGCAACAACCTAAAAAGAACGGGAACAACATAGCCAGCAATTCGCCCGCGTTGGCGATATGGTTTACGTTTAAGCGTTCGAAGCTAAAACCAAAATAATAGGCGCCGAGTAAATAATAAATTGCCACAAATACTAACGTTCTCACAAGCAGCAGCGATCCCGTTGATACTTGTGACCAATAGCCACGACCATGACGCTGTGTTCCCGTTTGTAATCCAACCGCCATGATCAACGTTTGTTGTAAAATCAGAACAAATACTGCCGGCACTACGTATTCGATGTAACCCATGGTTGGGTTGAACGTCGGTTTCATATTAAGCTTAATAGCAGAGTAATTATGGCTAGCCATACTCATGGGCACACCATCTATCACCATTTTACTGACTTTCACTTGGGCCCCTAATGTGCCTCCAGCTTGGGCCAATCCTTCTACCACGGTTCCGTACACGAGAAAATACGAGGCGTCCGCAGCGTAGGCTAGAGTCGGGCTTTTACCTAGCATTAGGTCTTTGTAAAAGTGTTCCGGTATGACTAAAAAACCGGTGATCTCTCGTTGTAAAAATGCTTGCTTTGCATCGGCAATCGTATGAAGTCGAGTGACTACGTTGACTTGTGGGGTGGCATCAACCATACGTTCCAGCTTTAAACTCGTCTGACTACCATCTAGATTAACAATCGCGATTGGTTGTTCACGAGGCGTTTGTTGTGCATAAGGCAAAGGGTATAAAAACGAGTAAAATACGACACCACCAAACACGGTCAACGTAACGACTGGATTGGTTAGAACGGCCTTAAATTCCGCTTTAATCAGTTGCCACAATGTCATACCGCCTCCTTCGCTTGGCGTGTTGATGAAGCTGTTCGATGTTTACCCATCAAGGCTGCGGTGATGAGCAGAGGCACAACGTAACCAATCATAGGCCATAGCGAGCTTAAAGATTGTGCGGCCGATGCTCCATAGTTTGCTTGGCTCACTTGTACTTCAATGTAATGGGTAATCGGCAATAATGAACGCCATGCATAAGCGAGCGTGTTCATGTCAGAAACTGGGAATGTAATTCCCATGAACGCGAAACTTGGAGCCGTAAACGCGCCAGCAAAACTCATCGCACGTGCAGGATCCATCGACAAGAAGAAGAACAACGCTCCCATAATGATACAGGCGATAACCGTCGCCAATTGTGCTAGTAGCATAACCACAAAACTGCCTTCCATTGGCCAATCAAGCACAGAATAAAACCAGTACAAGAACAACGCACCTTGCGCCATAAAGACCGGAATGTACTGACTTAATAGGGTAGTGAGCCTGGCGTATGGCTTTTCGCCCAAAAATGCAAAGCCATTCTTTCCACCATAAATGCGAAAGTGCGCGGCAAGAATCAAAATAGTGCTTACTACAATACATATTTGCCAAATGGCTGGCACGATAGCCGTTACCAAAAATTGTGCGTAGTTATTGTTACGGTTAAATAATGCGGTTATTTGTGTCGACACGGGTACAGCCTGTCCAGCCGCTGCTAACGTTGTGGTGTTACCCTTAGCCAAGTTTCCCATTACTTCAACCTGAGCGTCGAAATAGCCTTGTGCTTGCGCAACGGCAGAGTTGATCAGTTTCGCTACCAAAATGTACTGACTGTTGTAAAAGACAGAAAGTTGAGGTTGGCGGTGCTGGAGAATATCTTGGTCGAACTTAGATGGGATGACCGCGTAAGCGTAGATATCGCCTTCAATCATCGCATTTTTTGCTTCGCTTGCACTGGTGTAGTGATAGTTAACAGCCAGACTCGACGACGCATCCAAAGATTGAATGAGCTTTCGAGAAAGTTGGGAATGTTGTAGATCAACCACACCGATTGACAGATCCCGGGCAATGCCCGCAGAGAACACTCCCCAAATCATCATCGCGAGCAAAATCGGTATCCAAGTAAGGCACGAAAGCAACCACCTGTCTCGTCGTAAGATATGCCGCTGTGAAATCTTAATCGTCATAGCATTAACCTAGTGGTTGTGATTAAAGTTCAACGACAAAACTCATTCCCATACGCAGTTCAGGTTCGGGTTGAGCTGGACGAGCTTCTACTTCAAAGGTACGAAGATCAAAACCTTGAGAAGCATCGGTTGCTCTCCACGTTGCAAAGTCACCCATAACGGCAACATGCGTTACTTTGAACTCAACATTTTTGTTTAAGGCAGGCAAATAGGCATCAAAGGTTGCTCCTTTTTTAAAGTGTTGAAGGTAATCTTCACGCACATTAAGCGTCGCCCAGGCATCTTCTGTATCTATCACAGTAACAACCGGGAAGCCCTGAGGTGCTAATTCACCACTTTGAAGTAGAACTTGAGAGACTTCGCCGTCAAACCAGCTGTAGATCTGAGTATCTTTCGCGTACGCTTCTACTTCGGCTACGGCACCTGATGCCATGCGCGCTTTTTCCGCCGCAGCCACTTTGGTTTCACTTCTAGCGCCTTCTTTTGCCATTTCGTACATTTGAAACGCGGCACTTTCTGTGTATTTCGCTGCTTGCCACTGAGTTAAAGCTTCATCGCGTTTTTGTTCTGCAACCACGCCATCGTTATAAAGGTTATTCACACGATTGTAGGTTTTTTCCATTAAATTCGCAGCGGCTTTGGCTTTCATCCACTGATCTTTTGCTGCTTGGATTTGTTGCTCACGTGCGCCTTTCTCAGCTTCTTGAGCTAAGGCGTCCGCCGCTTTTTCACCTGCTTTTGCTTGTTCTAACTTCGCTTCAATTTCAGGACTATGAAGGGTAAAAATAAGCTGACCTTTCTCTACATCGTCGCCTTTACGTACCATGACCTCATCAATACGCCCTGGGACTTTTGAGGAAATGCTGTATTGCTGGGCTTCAATTAATCCCTGTAAGCGGATCGGTTCTGGTTGATAGGCTTGGTAAAATTGATACCCAACCCAAGAGGCAACACCCAAAGCACAAAGTGAGAGTAAAACGGGTTTTAGTGATTTAGCTGCCATGATTTATTTCACCTCTTTGGATGTTGAAGCAGGGATATAAGCGGTATTTTGATATTGTTCGAAGCTGTTCATTTCACTGCTCAATGCGAGTAGCTTGGTTAAAGATATTAAATAGCGGAAACGCGCCGCTGAACGTTGTGTTTCTATACTCGCGACATAAAGTTGTGCATCCACAACATCCAGAGAAGACGACAGACCCTGAGTAAATGCTTTTTCACGCAAGCGCAGGTTTTCGTTAGCGAGTTCAATGCTAGATGCGAGCCCTTGTACTTCATCAATGGCTTGCTGAGCCTCCAAGTATGTCTTTTGGACTAACAGCGATAAGTCTTGTTTGGCTTGGGACTTTAATGAGTCGACCTGCGAGACGACGCTTTGAGCGGCTTTGACTTTTTCGCTTCGCCCTGATGATTCAATCAGTGGAATGCTGACACCAACACCAACTAACCAGTCAGGCTTCATTTGGCTTGCGAGAGAATCGTCTTCATACAAGCTGTAGTCGCCGTAAAGATAAACTTCAGGGTAGTATTTCCCTTTTTCTGCTTTGATTAAGCTAGAGGCTTGTTTGTGTTTAGCGCTCAGAAGCTCTAACCCCGGATAGGTAAGCAACGTTTGATCGACAAAAGCAGTAAGAGGGGGAAGACTGTCGTTGATAAACAAAGATTCAGCGGGCTCTACGGCATCATCTTGCGCGAGTAATTTACCTAATGCAGCCTGAGCGATACTCAAATCGCTGGCTGCTTTACGTGTTTCTACAGATGCTTTATCTAAAGAAGCCTCGGCTTGCAGGCGCTCAACGTGCGCGATTTGTCCTTGCTCTTCAAGCTTAATGGCAAAATCTCGATGCTTTTTTAGCCCTGCTTCAACCGCTTGCCGCGTTGCGAGTACTTCCTTTGCCAGTACGACAGAAAAGTAGTACTTCGATAAATCTTCAAAACGCGCTTGTTGTTCCATTAGAAGCTGACTTTTCGCCTCATCCGTTTTGCCTTCTGCTGCTGATTGAGCCGCAGAAATTCTACCACCAGTAAAAACTGGCCAAATGGCACGAATAGACGAAGAGAAAATATCGCGCTCGGTTATGGTCGAAGTGGTATTAGCTAAGGCACCAAAAATAGGCTGAAAAGCAGGAGGTACGTTAATGTGTGCTCCTGTGCTGTCTAGGATCTGTTTTCCCGACAGCGTGATATCGGTATCTAAACGCGTGTAATTCGCGCCAATAGTAACCTGAGGTAAGTTGAGATTGCTGGTGGCACTCTCTTGGTATTGGTAGTTCTCGACGTTTGAGCGTTGAGCTTTAAGAGAATAGTTGTTTTCTAGCAATAGCTGCCATGCGGTATCAAAAGTGATCGGTGCCGCATGACAGGCAAGGGAAATCGAGCTGCTAAGTAAGCCCAGTATCCAAACCTTTCCTGTTTTTTTCATAATGGCTGCTTTGTCGTAGAGTATTAGCTCTAATATAAAGGATTCGTAACTGCGTGTTAAGTAGGAGGGAAAATTGGGCAGTAGTATGCGCCCAGTTATATTTGTGCTGGGCGCGGGAGATGTTACAAATTTATTTCGTATATGGACAGTGAAACTCCGCTCTCCACTCGAGCTGACGAGAACCTCGCATCGTATTCAATAGATCTTTTCCACTCATTTGAGGGAACGATAACAGGACTTTTAGATCAGAAGTACCGCCTCCGTTTTTTTCATAAGCCCTGACGTGTGTAAATGTTGAATACATATTCTCTGACAGCATCGCCTTATTCAGGCATATTCCAAAGGTATCGCGTTCCATGTTTGGTGTTCCTTCTAACTATAAATGCACCTCTGTTTATAGTTTTCCAGTTTTCAGATGGTGTCTAAGTGTTTGTCATATAGTCAGTATTTGTGTTTTGTTTTATTTGTGTCCAAATCACTGACATCAATGTTGAGCTTTTAATAGACTTCCAGCTTCACTGCTTTCAAACCGAAACTCTCATTGGTTTCGTTGATTAAAAATTATACGTTGTAAAGTCTAAAAACGCCTCAAAAACCGCTAAAATCGATGTGATCGCGATCATGATTTTAAGGGCAATTTATGTATGGAATTGAGTATCAGAGAGGAATGCTAAATTTGGTGAATGGTTGTAATTTTATGTTTCAGCTCGTCGATTAATTAACCGTAAACTCTGCGGTTTGTTTGCCTTCCTCACAGATTTATCACCGCGACAACGTCATGCTGTTAACTGAGTGTTAACGTTACGCTCAAGAGTGAATCACAAGGATGTATCAATGAGTTGGAAAACCATCAGCTTTCGTAAGCGGATGCTCATTATCATGACGCTATCGGGGTTGATAGAGCTGTTATTGCTTGTCGCCGCGGGGTTCACTTATCTCAAAATCAATCAAGAGCAAGAAATGGGAGAAAAAGCACTGGGTGTTGCCCGTTTTTTAGCGGACTCAGCGGTTGTTCGTGAAATGATCGAAACCCAAAACCCCCAGCCATACCAACTTCGCTTTAGAGAATTAACCGAAGCCATAGGTGCTGCATTCATCGTTATTGGCGACCATAAGGGAGTACGCTTAATCCACCCTGTTGATGAGCGGTTGGGCAAGCCAATGAGAGGTGGCGACAATCGTCGAGCGCTAGAACAGGGGTTGTCTTATGTTTCGACGGCACAGGGCTCGTTAGGTTATTCAGTTCGTGGTAAAGCTGCGATTTTTGACGAGCAAGGGAACATTATTGGTGTGGTTTCAGTTGGCTATTTGCTCGACCGACTGCAAGACCGCATCGAACCATTTTTGGCCTTTTTGATTTTAATGGTCATCGTAGTTGTCGTCGCTAATGCCATTGTATCCAATTATGCGTCGAGAAAGTTTCAGCGCGCCATTTTAGGCTTTGAGCCTGAAGAGATAGGGCGGTTGTACGGCGAATTAGAAGTGACGATGAGCACCATCAAAGAGGGCGTGTTAAGCATTGATGCCCAAGGGATACTTCGCTCGATAAATCGTAGTGCCTGCCAGATTCTCGGTATTGATAGAGAATCAGCGCTTAATAAACCTTTGACTGATACGCTGCGTGATAGCGATCTATATACAGTGTTAGAAAGCGGGCAGGAAGATCATGATATTGAAATATTCCTTAATCATAAGCGCCTGATTGCAAATCGCTCTCCAATTTATGTTGATGGAAAAATCGTGGGGGCGGTATCGAGTTTCCGTTTAAGGGATGAAATTAATGATCTAACCGAGCAGCTATCACAAACCAAGGAATATGCAGATTTGTTACGTTCGCAAACCCATGAGCATCGAAATAAGCTCAACACCATTAGTGGGCTAGTACAAATGGGTGAACTTGATGCGGTGCAAAAGTTAATTGGACAAGAAACCGCACACTATCAAGCAATGATTGAGTTTTTAAGAGATACCGTTAAGGACCCGCTAATTGCAGGTATGTTGCTTGGAAAAACTGAACGTGCGCGCGAGTTAGGCTTACAACTGATGGTTGAGGAAGGTAGTCGTCTGGAGCCCCTGCCTGAGTGGCTAAATTCGGAAGATCTTGTCACAATTTTGGGTAATTTGATTGATAACGCTTTCGATGCCACGTTAACTTCAATTCGCGATGAATCAAATGTTGCGTCAGAACGCAGAAACATTGATGTGTCCGTTAGCGATTACGGAAATGAAGTGATACTTGAGGTGATAGATCATGGCTGTGGCCTCCCAAAAACAATGGATCCACAAACATTATTTACAAAAGGCGTTTCAACGAAATCTCGTCAAAATCGAGGTGTTGGTTTGCACCTTGTCAATCAGCTTGCTACTCGATATCACGGCCATGTTGAGATGATACCCAATACAAATTATGGGACAAGAATAACGGTGTATTTACCCAAGGAAGAACAATTATGAGTATGGCGACTCGCGTAATGATCATTGAAGATGATCTGGCTATTGCTGAGCTTCACCACAAATACTTAAGCCAACTGACAGGTTTGGAAGTGGTCGGAATTGCGACCACGAGAATGGAAGCGGAAATGCAACTCGACATTCTTAAGCCAGATTTGCTATTGATGGATGTCTATCTTCCCGATGGCACAGGGCTTGAGATACTAAATACACTGCGTGCAAGTAACCAAACGTGTGATGTCATTTTGATTACAGCCGCAAGGGATGTCGATACATTACAACAGGCGATGAGGGGTGGCGTTGTCGATTACCTGTTAAAACCAGTTATGTTTCCACGCTTAGATGCCGCACTGAAAAAGTATGTGTGCCAACGCCAACAACTAGACATCGTAGAGAGTTTGGATCAGAACCTCGTTGATAAAATGCTGCAGTCTCACGCCAATCAAGACAACTTGCCGAACCGATTACCGAAAGGGATTGATGGTGTAACGCTAGACAAGATCAGAGAGTTGTTCCCAAATGGCAGTGTACTGACCGCTGATGAGGCAGGCGAAAAGATCGGCGCGAGCCGAACAACGGCGAGGCGCTATTTGGAGTATCTTATCACTACTGGTGAACTAGAGGCTGATTTAAACTATGGGTCGGTAGGTAGGCCGGAAAGGTGCTATAAAAAAGTGACAAGGTAGCGTTTATATTGATGCTCTATGCAAAATAAAAAGCGATGGCTTGTTGTAGAAACCATCGCTTTACAAATTACTGCTGTTCCGCTCTAAGAGGTTAGAAGTTGTATTCTAACTTCGCTTCGATAGAGCGCTCAGCGCCAAACCAACAGTTATTTTTGTCGTAACAAGAATAGTATTCTTTATCGAATAGATTGCTTGCAGAAAGCGTGACGCTAGCCCCTTTCATTGATTCAGATACCGTTGAGAAATCGTAACTTGCTGCTAAATCAAACAAGGTGTAGTCCGGTACTTTTTGACTATTCTGTGCATCAATTTGTGCTTCTCCGACATAGCGAACGCCAGCACTGGTACGAAGGCCTGAAAGATTTCCTTCAAAGAAGTAATTTGCCCATAGAGAGGCCGTTTGCTCAGGTACCCAAACCGGCGTTTTACCTTCTTGGTTGTAATAACTGTCCTCGGTAATCTCCATATCGGTATATGTATAGCCTAGAGTGAAATCAGCTTGTGCTGTGGCTTGCCATTTTGCCTCAAGTTCAATACCTTGTGATACCACTTCGCCCGCTTGATAGTTCGGTGCATAAGGATTATTCGGATCGGTCAAGATCGCGTTTTTCTTCGTGATATGGAAGAGTGCTAAGTTACCTGAGATATCACCAGATAATGGTGCGTATTTAAAGCCTAACTCCCATTGATGACCGGTTGATGGCTCAAATGCTTTACCAGAAGAGTCGGCACCCGCAATTGGCTCGAAACTTTCCGAGTAAGTAAGGTATGGCGAGAGACCAAAGTCTAGCTCATACAAACCACCGACTCGGAAAGATATGTTGGTATCGTCTAACTCTTCCTTGCTCTTGGATACTGTTCCTAGATAATCGCTAACGGCGTCTGTATTTGAATCGTATTTATCCCAACGAAGACCTGCAATCATTACAAGTTGGTCATAACGAACTTGATCTTGGAAATAAACGCCAATCTGCTTCGTTTTGATATCCAAGTTTTGTTTGTATTGGAAATTCAGTGCATTACGATCAATGCTGTTGTGGTCAGGATTAAAAATGTCCTGAGTTAGCGAATACCCAAGCGTGTCTTTGTATTTTACATCTGAGTCTAGATACTGATAATCAAGCCCGAACAATAAGTTATGTTCAAAATTTCCTGTTTTAATGTAGCCAGATAGTTGGTTGTCAATCACAAAGGATTTGGACTTTTCATCGGTTAAATAGGCATTTCGACCAACGGTACGGTTATCCGCTTCAAGTGCACCGTTATATGTGTTTTCCTGATAGGCATCGGCGGTCATGTAGCGGGCATTCTGTAGAAATTGCCAATTGTTGTTAAAGTCGTGTTGGACTTTGTAACCCATCATCAGAACTTCGCGTTCGTAAGTGTTCCAGTCCTCATCCCCCAAATAGGTGCTTGGTGACATCGAGCCAAGTGGGTTTTTAATCACTGAGCCAGACGCAGGCACAGTCGTGTAGATACCTGCTGATGGATCATTTTGATAGTAAACATTCACGTTCACTAATGTGCTTTCTGTCGCTTGCCAATTGAAAGATGGGGCGAGTACATAACGTTCATCTTCAGACGTATCGGCTTGACCATCTCGCTGTTTTGCCAGGCCGACGATACGGTAATCCACATTAGAATCACCAATTTGTCCTGTGGTGTCGAACGTTAGTTCTTTTAGGCTGTTAGTCCCAGTACTAATCGAGACAGAGTGCGAGGGTGTTGACTGAGGCGCCTTGGCGATAATGTTGACCATACCTCCTGGTGGAATATTGCCGTAAAGAACAGACGTTGGCCCTTTAAAAACCTCGATTTGCTCAAGAGCAACGGAATCGACCTGCGGTTGAAGGTTCCAACCGTTGTACAGCAAAGGAAGACCATCATAAAAGTTGGTGTAGTTAATAAAACCACGAATATTGAATAGGTCAAGTCGGGAAACGGCACCGCCACGCAATTCTGTATTTACGCCAGGCGCATAACGCAATGCTTCGCTCACCGAGTTTACGCCGCGTAGGTCCATGTCATCTTTAGTGATTACCGTGATCGCTTGCGGTGTTTCCTCCGGTTCTAAAACGGTTTTAGTTGCGGTGTTTCGGTATGTTTCTCCTAGCACCGTAATCGTTTCGTGTTGGGATACGCTCTCAGTCGCATTGGCGTGGCCAGCGAGCAATGCGGATACGACGATAGCAACCGCTGAACGATGAAATCGAATTGGACTTTCCATATTTATAAATTCCACTACTTTTTCTATTTATTGATAATGATTGTTATTTGTATTCTATATTCAAAGAAATAGGAAAAGTTAACAATTTGGTGCAAAACACTAATCTTTGGAACTTATTCTTCTGTTCTTAGGTTTTAAAGATAGCGAGTCGTTTGGCTCGACAGGAATCCAATACTGCATTTGTGCTTGTTCGCTATCAACATCATAACCTTCTGGATAAAGCTCTAACTCATAACCATCGATAGCATGATAATTAGAGTAGGGTAGCCAATGTAAAATAAACCATTCCAGCGTTGAGGCGAGCTCTGATGCTTTGCCTATGTGTGTAATGACGGCGTAGGTTTGCTCAGGAACAGCCAAGAGGTCTAACCCCGAGTTGGAAGAGTTCGTTGATCTTGATGCGTTTGCTGTTGGACCACACTCATAACCTGCCCAGTACTCAAGTTGTTGGTTGTTTGAATACGCTTGCGTCACATCAATCACGCCAAAGTAACTACTTTCCGAATTATTAAGGTTTTCAGATGAATAAAGACGTGACCAAAGTGACGGTACTTTGGATTGGAAATCGGGCGTAGCGGAAAACAATCCGTGAATAGGTTCATGATAACCAGCAAGTTCAAAAGCCGATTTTGTTTCTATTCGAACTTCAATAAAGCGCTGATGTTTTTTCTCTTCCTCTGGTGTCTTACGCAGCGTTAAAGGTTGTCTCAACCCGGAGAGTTGTTGCGTTTTGCGATATTCGCGGGGGCTTTTTGAAAACATATTCCTGAACGCTCGGCTAAATGCGTGTTCAGATGTAAATCCCATTTCTATCGCTATATCTAACGAGCGGTCAGAAGTATGGATTAAGCGCTCAGCCGCAAGGCTAAGTTTAAGCTCTCTGATGTAGTGAGCGACGGATATGCCAGTGTGTTGTTGAAATACGCGTTGCAGTTGCCAGCGAGACCAACAACTTGCTTTCGATATTTCATCTACGCTCAGAGTGCTGTCTAAGTTGGTGTGAATGTAGTCAAGCACCGATTGTATTCGGTTTATGGGATGTGGGTTAATGGCGCTTGATTTCATGGCGTTCTACTTTCACATTAATAGTGATTTCATTATCTTTAATTGAGTATCATTATCAATAGGATGATGAAATAAAAAGTAAGTAACACAGATCACGATAAAACTGTAATGGATTGCAAGTATGAGTGATTTTTACCCATATTAGAGTTTTTGCTTAAATTTTGTAGCGTTCAGATGAAACTTTTTTTATCAATAAAATACAATCGCTTATGACGTTTTGTGCAACTTATTTAAACGTTTGCACTGGCAAGTGTTGATGTAAATCAAATAGTCGTAGACAATATTGCCCCGTGTCGGACTCTCCTCCAGCGAGTACAGTGTGTACTTTTGAGACATAAGTGACTTAAATGACCTCAATACGTCGTGTTTCCAAGAATCGGAAATGCAACTTCTTAAGGTTCTTTGGGCCCATAGACTTTACCTATCAACGTAATAGGTAAGACCAATTTTCTATTTTGAGGTGCCATTGATAGGGTTGGCTCATTCTCTAGCCGTATCCGGGCACACAATAAGTACCTCGTTTTTAAGGGAAAGATGATGGTAATACCAGAAAACAGCAGCATCGTTATTTTTGGTGCTTCAGGTGACCTTACGTACCGTAAGCTCATTCCTGCTTTATACCACCTCTACGCGAACAAGCAGCTTCCAGAGAATTTTGCCATTCTGGGTGTAAGTCGCACTGAATACAGTGATGAGTCTTACCGCGCGAAGCTGAAAAAATCGCTTCAGGAAATGGAAAAGACTGAGCCAGAAACGCTTGATGCATTTATTAACCATCTGCACTACCAAGCAATTAATACTTCTGACACACAAGATTACGGTAAGCTATCTTCTCGCTTAGACCAACTTGCGGACGAATATCAATTCGAGCAACGCAATACGCTTTTTTACTTAGCAACCCCACCAAGTTTATACAGTGTGATCCCTGCAAGTCTTGCAGCACATGGTCTTAACAGTGAAGAGGATGGCTGGAAACGCCTGATCATTGAGAAACCATTCGGCTATGATCTTGAATCGGCGCGTATTCTGGACAAAGAAATTCACGAGCACTTCCAAGAGCATCAAATCTACCGAATTGACCATTACTTAGGTAAAGAAACGGTACAAAACCTACTTGTGCTTCGTTTCTCTAATGCGATGTTTGAGCCGCTTTGGAACCGTAACTTCATTGATTACGTTGAAATCACAGGCGCAGAATTCCTTGGCGTAGAGGAGCGTGGTGGTTACTACGACAACTCTGGCGCTGTGCGCGACATGTTCCAAAACCACTTGCTACAAGTATTAGCAATGGTAGGTATGGAACCACCAGCGCAAATCAATGCAGACTCGATGCGTGATGAAGTGGTAAAAGTGCTTCAATGCTTAAAGCCATTAGACGAAAACGCTCTGCGCAATGACCTAGTATTAGGCCAATACACGGCGTCTGAAGTTCGTGGGCAAAGCCTACGCGGCTACCGTGAAGAGCCGGGAGTTGCAGACGATTCTCGTACAGAGACTTACATCGGTTTGAAAGCGTACATCAACAACTGGCGTTGGAATGGCGTGCCATTTTACGTGCGTACTGGTAAGCGTCTTCCAACACGCGTTACTGAGGTGGTTATCCACTTTAAACAAACACCGCATCCTGTGTTTGGTCAAAACGCACCAGAAAACAAGCTGATCATTCGTATTCAACCAGACGAAGGCATTCAAATGAGCTTTGGCTTGAAAGAGCCAGGCGCAGGCTTCGAAGCGAAGGAAGTGAAAATGAACTTCCATTACGCTGACCTGCAAGAAACGCAAATGCTAACGGCATACGAGCGTCTTCTACTTGATGCTTTGAATGGTGATGCTACGCTATTTGCACGTAGTGATGCGGTGGAAGCGTGCTGGCAATACGTACAGCCAATCTTAGATTTTAAGCAAGATCCACAATCCCTCTTCGGGTACGCATGCGGCACTTGGGGACCTAAAGAGTCAGATGACTTGTTACAGCGTGATGGCCGTGCTTGGCGTTTCCCATGTAAAAACTTAACAGATACGGATTACTGTGAACTATGATCAACCATAAGATCTACCAAACAGCAGAACAGGTAGTTGAAAGCCTAGCTAACGATATGAAAGCGTTTAGCGAAATGGGCAGACCTGTTCACATCTCTCTTTCTGGCGGCAGCACTCCTAAAATGCTGTTTAAACTACTGGCTTCAGAGGCTTACGCAACCTCCATTCAATGGGAAAACCTCCACTTTTGGTGGGGTGACGAACGTTGTGTTGCCCCTGACGATGCAGAAAGCAACTACGGTGAAGCGAACACGTTGTTGTTTAGCCAAGTAAATATTCCTGCAGAAAACATTCACCGCATCCGTGGCGAAGATGAGCCTAAAGCAGAAGCCGAGCGCTTTGCAAAAGAGATGGCAGAGGTGATCCCGAGTGAAAACGGCACACCTGTGTTTGACTGGATCTTATTAGGCGTTGGTGCAGATGGTCATACAGCTTCTCTGTTCCCTGGCCAAACGAATTATGATGATGCGAACCTATCTCTTGTGGCGTCGCATCCTGAATCGGGCCAACTTCGTGTGTCGAAAACCGCACGCGTATTAGAAGCAGCGAAACGCATTAGTTACTTAGTGCTTGGTGCAGGAAAAGCGGACATTGTTGAAGAAATTAACAGTTCACCAGCACACGCACTGCCATACCCAGCGGCTAAGATTCAAGCGAAATCGGGCCTAACGGAATGGTATTTAGATTTAGATGCGGCAGCAAAAATTGCTTAAGACGCTGCTCGTCGATGAAATAAAATTGGAGAGAAACAATGAAAGGTGATATCGGTGTAATTGGCCTAGCAGTAATGGGTCAAAACCTTATCCTAAACATGAACGATCACGGCTTTAAAGTGGTTGCTCACAACCGTACTGCTGCTAAAGTAGACGAGTTCCTGGAAGGTCCAGCAAAAGGCACGAACATCATCGGTGCATACTCTCTAGAAGAACTAGTAGAGAAGCTAGAAACGCCGCGTAAAGTAATGTTGATGGTTCGCGCTGGTGACGTTGTAGACAAGTTCATCGAAGCGCTAGTACCTCTGCTAGACAAAGGCGACATCATTATTGACGGTGGTAACACTAACTACCCAGATACAAACCGTCGTGTTGCTGCACTACGTGAAAAAGGTATCCACTTCATCGGTACTGGTGTATCTGGTGGTGAAGAAGGTGCGCGCTTCGGTCCATCTATCATGCCTGGCGGTGCTGCTGAAGCATGGGAAGCGGTTAAGCCTATCTTCCAAGGTATCGCTGCGAAAACTGACGCTGGTGAGCCATGTTGTGACTGGGTTGGTAACGACGGTGCTGGTCACTTCGTTAAGATGGTACACAACGGTATCGAATACGGTGACATGCAGCTTATCACAGAAGCTTACCAGTTCATGAAAGACGGTCTTGGTATGTCTGCAGACGAGATGCAAGCAGTATTCGCTGATTGGAACAAGACTGAACTAGACAGCTACCTTGTTGAAATCACGGCTGACATCCTTGGCTACAAAGATGAAGACGGTGAGCCTCTCGTTGAGAAGATCCTAGACACAGCAGGCCAAAAAGGTACTGGTAAATGGACTGGTATTAACGCACTAGACCTAGGTATTCCACTAACACTTATCTCTGAGTCTGTATTCTCTCGTTGTCTATCTGCACTGAAAGACCAACGTGTTGAAGCTGAATCTCTATTCGGTAAGACAATCACTCCTGTTGAAGGCGACAAGCAAGAGTGGGTTGATGCACTACGTCAAGCGCTACTAGCTTCTAAGATCATCTCTTACGCTCAAGGCTTCATGCTAATGCGCGAAGCATCGAACGAGAACGGTTGGGACCTAAACTACGGTAACGTAGCCCTAATGTGGCGTGGTGGTTGTATCATCCGCTCTGCGTTCCTAGGCAACATCCGTGATGCGTACGAAGCGAACCCAGACATCGCATTCCTAGGTTCTGATGAGTACTTCAAAAACATCCTACAAGGCAGCCTAGCAGCATGGCGTAAAGTAGCAGCGAAGTCTCTAGAGTCTGGTATCCCAATGCCATGTACGATTTCTGCGCTATCTTTCCTAGACGGTTACACAACAGCTCGTCTACCAGCGAACCTGCTTCAAGCTCAACGTGACTACTTCGGTGCTCACACTTATGAGCGTATTGACCGTCCACGTGGTGAATTCTTCCACACTAACTGGACTGGTACAGGCGGCGACACAGCGTCTACAACTTACGACGTGTAATCGTTTTAAGTAAACCGACTAAATATAAAGATATAAAGGGATGCCCAAGTGGCATCCTTTTTTGTGTCTGTAAGATATTGGTAGATTTAAAAGTTACATTAAACGTTGATTCGTCACGCACTTCTCAGAAATGGGAGAGCAGGTTTTTTTCTTCCGATTAGAATATGCCGAGTTAAAAAGTCTAAGGAATAGTGGAGATGACCACCGATAAGTTTCAGTGTTTGAGTAAAAGAAATAAAGTTAAAAGAAATGGTTGCTTAAAGAAAATTGAAGAAAATGAAGTAGATATATATGTATTAGATAGCAGAGGCCTCGTTGATCTTTGGATATTTGAAAAAAGATTCAAAGGATTAAGTGAAGAACAAGTTAAGGATCTTGCAGCATCTATGAAAGTTGCTGAGTTTGTTAGCTCGAGGGGAAGTTTATTACATGATATTGCCGCATTCTATATACTCGCAGAAGACCTTCATAAAGGAGGGACGATAATCGGGAAATATGAGATAACTAGGAATGGTTCTAAAAGTTACATCACCTTTAAAGGCAACCACAGACTCAGAAGTATAGTAAAAGGCACACGTTACCTTTTGAACAATGCCAACATTTTGGCTTTAGGAATAGGACAAGCTGGTCTGAAAGTGAGTGCTAAAGGTGGAGTGTTTCTCACAATTATTTATTCAGTCCCCTATCGAACTCTAGAGCTTGCATTTAAAAAAGATTATTTGTTCAGTAATTGGGTTGTCAATGTGAGTTCTGACGTTATAAAAGCTTCAATTTCAGCGACAATTGGATACTTAGCAGGAGCTTATTTTATAGGTGCTACAGGAGTCGTATTATTACCTATTGGAGTTGGTATTGTTGCTGCTTTATTAGTTGGAGAGGTGCTAAATTCTTTGGAAGGAAAGCTCGAATTGAAAGAAAAAGTTATTGCGGCTATCGATGAGCACTTTGAGAAGAGGGCTATACAAGCAATTGACGAAATCAATGAAGACATTGTGAGACGCAAATCTATAAGTCAACTTAAGCGTGCTACCACCAAGGCTATTTTCTTATGATAGAACAGAAGCACCCGGCGCATTCAGCTTTCGTTTTGGTAATATGTATTACCTTGAGTGCGTACTCAAGTTATCGGTTGTATGAGTATTTAACATTAGAGTCTCTCCAACATCAAATAAATAGTAACTTTTTAGTCATATATTTAAGTACGTCTCATGTGATTAGTGTTAGTGGCCTGATTCTAGCTCCGACTTTAAGTGTATTTATAGCTTCTCGTGTTATTTTTAAATCTTCAAGTGTATCGATCAAATGGATGGGTTTTGCAACTGTACTTGCTTTGCTAGTTGCTATTCCTGGAAGACTTTGGGAGTTCGGACGACTGCAAAATATTGCCGAAACCAACGGTTACTTGACATGTCCACCTTTCACAATTGCATCAAGCGGAATGTTTGTAGAAGCTATGGTAAAAGAAGAAAAATACTGTATAGAACCAGAAATTAATCGTATTGGTATGTATGGCTATTTTCACGAACTCGAACGGATTGATAACTATATCAAGTCACACAGAAATGACATTCAATAGAAAAGAGCGCCTAGGCGCTCTTTTCAGTGGTCGTTTTCTTGTTTTGATAAAACCTGTCTTTTAGGTAGAGAATTGCACTGACCACAAGAGCCACTAAAGAAACAGTGAATAGGGCGTACATGCTGAGAATCCATGCGAATGTGGCCGTCAAGAATGCAATGAAGGAAAACATTCTGCTGAAAGACATCACATGGCCAAGTTTGTTACTTTTCATAAACGCCTCCCGAAGCTAAGTGGGGATAGACAATTGTGGTCATATGCCACACTTTTAATTGTCTGCTCTTTTGGGACGTTTCACACAAAAAAGTGGCTAAAGATTTCTCAAAAAAGGTGAAATATTGAACTGGTAGACAAATCGTTAAACTGAGTTGCACAGATATGACTTCGGTTGTCTATCACTTCAAAGTTTTTAACTACACAGATTAAGGGCATGTAGCGCTATTATTATCGTATTCGAACTCTACGATACACAATTGCAAGTGAACCTACACTCGTAAGCTCATCCCTGTCGTCAGTTACAGTAAAAGCTTTTTTCTCTGTTTAACAATACCTTAGTAACGACGGGCAATTAAACCCGTTTTTCGATCGAAACTCAGATTGCACAAAAGGTGAAAAAGAGTGCTAGGTAAGCCTTTAAACTACGCCTATAATTAGCGCCCACATGGAGGATGTTTATTATATGAACATCCTTTATTTTTTGAAACTAGCAACAAGGATCCAGTAAAACATGTTTTTCTGGTTTTGTTTACGTCGACCAAGAAGGTAATTAACACAGCAAATTGAGGTTCTAAGATGACTCTTAACAAGTACTTTGTTTTCATTCCAGCAGAATTGGAACAGGAAATGCACAAGGACAATCAAGTGATCTCTGAGAAGGAAACTCAACGTCAGGCATTAGTAAAACAGGCACAACAACAAGGCGGCCTGTAAGCTAGGTTTCAAAGAGAAAGAGCACCGCAACGGTGCTCTTTTTGTATCTGAGGTCGTAGAATTAACTTAATATGCCAAGGCTTTTCAACTTTCTGTAAATGGTATTTCGGCTCACACCAAGCATACGAGACGTTTTGCTAATGTTCCCCTGGTTGGCTTGATATGTTTTGAGCAACTTATCTTCGACGGTTGCACGCAGTTCTGAAGTTGGTTCAGCGGATGCTGCTCCTTCTTGAGCTTGGCTGAGTTTCTTACTTAGGTGGGCTGGGACGTGTGTGAGTTCCAATATTTCTTCAACTTGCGCCATTAAGGCGGATACTTTGATTAAACTATCGAGTTCACGCAAATTTCCTGGCCATGAGTAAGACAGCATCAGAGAAAGTAGGTGAGGGCAAAGCTGTTGTTCAGATTCGGCGTGACGCCGATGAATGTTCTCAATCAGTTGTCGTTTATCTTCACGCTCCTCAAAGCGAGGTAGCTCAATGATCAAGCCATTAAGGCGATAATACAAATCTTGGCGGAACAATCCTTCGCTGACCAAATGTTCCAGATCTTTATGCGTGGCTGCAATGATTTGCGTATCGACTTGAATGCTTTGGTTGGAACCCACGGGAAGCACGGTTTTATCTTGCAATACATGGAGCAAGCGGCTTTGAGCTTCCAAGGGTAAATCTGCGATTTCATCCAGAAACAAAATCCCTTTGTGCGCTTGGCGAATTTTTCCCTGATAGCCTTTGCTGTTTGCGCCAGTAAAGGCACCGGCTACGTAGCCAAACAATTCAGATTCAAGCAGATCTTTTGGTAGCGCTCCGCAGTTGACGGAAACTAACGGTCCCGTTTTTCTCTGGCTGTTTTTATGGAGTGCTTTTACAAACTCGTTTTTGCCAACACCAGTCTCTCCGATAATCAACAAACTGATGTCTTTATCGATGACGCGATTGGCTTGCTGCCAACAGTGCTCAACAGCGGAGTCGCCATAATGAAGATCATTGGACGCCGCTACAGCACGAGACTTGACCTTGCTATCTTTATCGGTAAGCGGTTTTGTTTTGAAAACGAAAGGGTGCTCATTTCCCCGAGTGGATAGAATGTCGTCTAAGGATTGCCCAATGATATTTTTTTGCGCAAAAAGTTGAGAGGCTACTTGATTGTGAGCCAAAACTTGTCCGTCTTCATTTGCAATGATAATTCCTTGCCAACCACTATTCAGTAAACCTTTTTCGCACGCTAAATCCACACGAATATGCCCTTGTGGAATCAAGTTAAGTAGTTGATTCTCCACTTGCTGGACCATGTTTTGTACTAGTACTTGCGTTGAGAAGTCATGTCTCTTTTGCTCGCTCGTAATATCTAATACGCCAATGAGGTTACCAAGATGATCGAAAATAGGATTAGCCGAACAGCTAATAAAACGATGGTGTTGGATAAAGTGCTGATCACCAATAACAGAAACGGGCTTTGCTTCAACCAAGGCTGTACCAATCGCGTTGGTGCCTTTGACCTTTTCTTGCCAGCATGCTCCAGAGCTTAGCGAGATTTCCGTCAACTTCTCACGAAATCTAGGCTGTCCCCAACTGCCGATGATGACACCATCTGAATCCGTCAAAATTAAGCGACTGTCGCTATGAGCAAATAGCTGATTAAACAAAGGGAGCGCAAATTGAGTGACTGCCTCTAGCAAAAAGTTGAGTTGGTGACGCCTATCTTGGAGCGTTGCTGGCGTTACTCGAATATCTTCAGGGCGTCGACGCTGTTTTAAACCCGCTTGTTCACTTCTGACCCATGAAGTTGAAAGCCAATTGTTATCGCTAATGTGTTGAAGTTCCATGACTGTACCATTTTGTCACAGTGAGGGTGTGCCATTTTGGAACACTTGAACATTGGTGTTCACACCATACATCCGCTCAAACGTCGCTCACTTGGTTTGTTATCGCTTGGTAATCATAGTTTTACATTTAATTAACAACAAGTGTGGTGTAGTTGGCGTGTGACTTGCGTAATGCTCTTTGTGAACAGTGCGATACGACACTGCAATAACACATTGAACGAGAAACAAAAGGAAGAGTTATGATCTATGCACAGCCAGGTAGTGAAAATGCCATTGTTAACTTTAAATCGCATTACGATAACTTTATCGGTGGGGAATGGGTAAAACCAACGGGTGGTGAGTACTTTGACAATATCTCACCAATCAACGGACAAGCGTATTGTAAAGTTGCTCGCTCTGGCGAGGAAGATATTAATTTAGCACTGGATGCCGCGCACAACATCAGAGCAAAATGGGCCAAAACCAGCGTGACAGAACGTTCGAACATCTTGCTGAAAATTGCTGACCGTATTGAGCAGCATCTAGAAGAGCTTGCTGTTGCAGAAACTTGGGAAAACGGCAAACCAGTTCGCGAAACCTTGGCGGCAGATTTACCTTTAGTAGTGGATCACTTCCGTTACTTCGCTGGCTGTATTCGCGCACAAGAAGGCAGTGCGGCAGAACTGGATGAGCACACCGCAAGCTACCACTTCCCAGAACCGATTGGTGTGGTTGGTCAAATTATTCCGTGGAACTTCCCAATGTTGATGGCGGCTTGGAAACTAGCACCGGCACTAGCGGCGGGCTGCTGTGTGGTATTGAAGCCAGCAGAGCAAACCCCAACATCCATTCTGGTTCTGATGGAAAAAATCGGTGACCTTCTTCCTCCTGGTGTCATCAACGTTGTAAACGGATATGGTTCTGAAGCGGGTCAAGCATTAGCAACCAGCAACCGCATTGCGAAACTCGCTTTTACCGGGTCTACGCAAGTTGGCAACCACATTCTGAAATGTGCAGCAGACAACTTGATCCCATCGACAGTTGAGTTAGGTGGTAAATCTCCAAACATCTACTTCTCAGATATCTTCGATTACGAAGATGAGTATCTTGATAAGTGTATCGAAGGTACGTTACTTGGTTTCTTCAACCAAGGTGAAGTTTGTACTTGTCCATCTCGCGTACTGGTTCATGAAGCGATTTATGACAAGTTTGTAGAGAAACTGACGGAACGTGCACAGCTGATTAAACAAGGTAATCCGCTCGATACCGATACTCAAGTTGGTGCTCAGGCTTCTCAAGAACAGTTTGATAAGATTTTAAGTTACCTGGAAATCGGCCGTGAAGAAGGCGCAAAAGTGGTCTTTGGTGGTGGAGTGTCAGAACAGCCAGAGTCTATCAACCAGGGGTACTACATTCAGCCAACCATGTTGGAAGGCCACAACAAGATGCGAATCTTCCAAGAAGAAATCTTTGGCCCAGTGATCGCTATCACCAAATTCAAAGATGAGGCTGAAGCGTTGGAAATCGCAAACGACACTGAATATGGCTTAGGCGCAGGTGTTTGGACACGTGATGCGAACGTTGCATATCGTATGGGCCGTAATATTGAAGCTGGCCGGATCTGGATTAACTGTTACCACGCTTACCCTGCACACGCAGCGTTCGGTGGTTACAAAAAATCGGGTATCGGGCGCGAAACGCACAAGATGATGCTGGATCACTACCAGAATACTAAGAACTTGCTGATTAGCTACAGCATCGACCCGTTAGGCTTCTTCTAGTGAAACTAAGTAATTAATAAAGAAAAAGCAGTATGAATCAAAACCCCGAATCTTCGGGGTTTTTTATTAGCGTGAGCTTGTCGGCTGAAGGTTAACTTAGATGTTTAACCTACTTATATTGTGATATCAGGAACGTTGAATTATCGCCACTTTTCGTTCCATAAGCTTTTCTACGGCGGCGTTTTGCTTGTCAATATTGAGTTGCGGATCAAAGTCCAAAACGCGATTGCAAGATTCGAGACTGGCAAATTGATTTAAACATTCACCAAGCTCTCTTTTAGAGCTTGTTCGCGTCATACTGCTTTCTGATGAGGAGAGTAGGGTGACTTTACGGCCATGAAACGTTCCTTGCGGCACTGCATCACTTTGCTGCGCTTGTTGAACGTCATGAACCGATGAATTGGTGTATGTGGATTGGATGTCATTGGACATAAAGACACCTAAACTCTCAAGTCTAAAGTTTGTGGCATCGGTGGTGCCTCATCAATGGTTACATGAGAAGACAATAACGCTTCCCACGACTCGCTGTGCGTCAGCAATTCTGCTAAAGCTGTTTCAAAATATTCGTAATCCAGTCGCCTAATGTTAATGAGTCGGTTTAAACATAGGACATGTCGGTGGTTATCCAAACTAAAAAATAACTGGTGCTCAGGCCAGTGATAATTAAAGGCCAAGAAAGAGCGATAGAGATCGGAATTTACAATTTGAAGGCCAACAATCTCAGCTTCGAGCTGCAGAGTTGTCGATTCAGGATGAAAGATGATATGCACCCTTAGATTATCATCAAAGGCTAAGCTTACTTCATTTTCCGTTAGATGCAGTGCAGGCAAGCCTATTTGATGAGCAAACTTTAGCAAAATCTCATCGATAGTTTGGCGTGCTGACATAGGAATAGTCCCTTTTGAAATTTTATCAAGGAAAATATTAGATGTATCTCTTCATGTTTATCAATATTAGTCGGTTGTTATTATATTTTGGCTTTTAAATGTGTTGAGAGAAATAGAAAGGCAAAATTAAATGTGTTCAGATGCATATCTCGATGGCAGTGAGATATATGAATATCATTTTTCTCTAATAAACTTCAATTAAGGAAGGAATGAAAGTGAGCAGAAACTGCTTTTGAAATTACAGTCCATGTTAACTACGTGTTGTTGAAAAATGCGATTTATTGTCCGCTTGTAGTATAAATATAAGTTGATCTTTTATATTTTTACATAAAGAATTGTGTGAATTTCAAATGAGCTAGATTATATAAAATACGTTTATGGGGTCATAATGAACAATTCTATATGGGCTGGTTTTATTGGGTTATTCATACTGAGTGGGTGCAGTCAGACTGTGTCCGTCAATGGGGTGGATGGCTTTGATACACAGAGTCAGGCATCAGTCTATGGTTGGGTTTCTGTCGACGGCTACTTTCCACCTTCGATTACTTCTCTTGAAGTGGAAATATGTAAAGTTATTGATAATCAATGTCTTAAGTCGGTATCTCAGAGCTACCAAGGTGTTCAGTTGCCTGTGCAGTATTCGTTTTTAATTGCACCAATTCAAGCTGGTGAAGGAAAAATGAAGATTATTGGAAAGCTTTATTCAAACGGTGAGCTCGTTGCGGAAAAAGAAAAGAACTATTTATTTTTAGAGGGAAATAAACAAGAAAACTTGATTCTTGTTCCAAAAATAAACAGATAAAATTTTAAGTACTACATTTTTATTAGAATTTTCTAATTTATAAAAATAAAGATCATATCTTTCCTTTTGTGAAAGATTTGTTGTCTTTTATAAACATTAATTACATGACTTTGAAGTCATCGGGTCAGTTGTTTTTTAGACTCATACTTGTTGCAAAAACAGTATTTTTTATGATTATATCTCGCTCCTTGAACACGTTGGCTTGGCGTTTTAGGCTATAAAACATACATTTTTATGATTTTGGAAATTTAATTTTGTTCTCGAAACGATGCCGAAATCTATTTAATTGTATTCTAATGTATAACAAAACAACCAAACTTAAATAACGAAATGATATTTAAGTTTTGGCTAATGATAAACGCTATCTGATAAAAATAATAAAGACGGACAGCAGAAATTTACTAAGTCAAACTTTTACCTTTAGGTAAAGGTAATGCATGGGTTATTCGCTAATTATTCGGGGGGTATGGTAAGTGATAGAACTTCTATGCTCTTTTCTTTGCTTCTTTAATTCATACAGCAGTACTTAGAAATAACAACAATCAAAGTAGTGCTTTGAAAGTTTCTCAACATTTGCACTGAGAAACTCAAAATAATGAAGGGTAGAAAATGGATGTGTCAGGCCAACTAAACTCAGAAAGGGTCGACTCGAGTTCACGAAAAATTCGTAGTTTTTCCTGCTATGAAAAATCTGACGAAGTATTTCACTCAGACCAGTCTCACATTGTTGTCGTTCACAATGGTCAGCTTCGAGTGCAAACAGGTGATTGCACAATCGATGTTGCTGCAGAAAATGGGGTATTTCTATCTCAAGGGGATTACTTGTTAGAGTACTCTCCGCTAGATGGGGCATACAAAGCGTCGATTATTGCTTACGACAATGAACTCGTTAGTCAGTTGCTGCAAAAACACAGTGATCTCTTGATGATGCTGCCTAAGGTAGACAAAGTTTGTTCTGGTTTGTTTACTTTTGGTTTGAACATACTCGTTGAACAAGTGCTTTCTAGCATGCAGACGCTTGAGCAACAAGCGTACCCTGATGCCATTATGTGCCTAAAATACGAAGAACTACTCATTCTCTTGCTACACAGCAAAGGAGGAGAATCACTGTATGCGTTGCTGTCACAACAAACAAACCGTACGTCGGAACGGTTACGTCGATTTATGGAACAGCATTACTTAAAAGAATGGAAGTTGACAGACTACGCGCAGGAGTTTGGTGCCAGCTTAACCACTTTTAAAGAGCTTTTTAATGAGCACTATGGCATTTCTCCAAGAGCCTGGATCAGTGAGCGTCGACTACTGCATGCTCATAAACTGCTGTTGACGAGCAAGATGAGCATCGTAGATGTGGCGATGGAGGCAGGGTTTTCCAGCCAGTCTTACTTTACGCAGAGTTACCGTCGTCGTTTTGGAACGACCCCAAGCCGCGTACGTTCGGGAGACGATCAAGTGGCTATCGCGAAATGAAATGACTTGGGACTAAAATTTTCTGACTAATTTTGAAAGTCACTCACCAGTGTAAATTCTATTATGTATCGTGTAACAACGAACGATTAAAAATTATTACATCTCTTTCTTTCTGGATTGTTCGAAAGGGGTGCGGAGACGAACATAAATGAAAAAGCAGCATTGGCGACGCCGTTCGCTTTTTCCAGACAGCATAGTGACACAGCGGAAAGTGACTGTTTTACAAAGAGGAGCTCGTTATGAAAGCGCCTCGAAACCTACGCAGGATCTCAATGTTGTGCACGTCAATCACCGACAATTGTTGAGTGAAGGCGTCATAAATTATGAGCAGTTATCTTTACTTCAACGCTTGTTGGATAGAAATGTCGTCGATAGCCTATGCGCTAGCCAGTTAGTTAAAACGTATCAAAAACTTGGTGCTTCGATAGACCGGTTTGCCATGCGTTTATTTTTGGAAATTGGATCGCAGCTCAGTGATAGCAGCACAATCACAACGTTCGAACAAAGGCTGGACTACATCAACTCTCGTCTGGGCTTTCGCTTTAATTTGGCTGTCCCAAAAACGTTGATGCTTTGTTTCCATTTATCACTCAACGAGTGGATTAACCGACAAGTCGATCAAAGTGCTCTTCATGCTTCGATTAAAGTTGAACAACTTATCAATCAACTCGATATTCAGAAGGAATATTGGTCGAAGCTATCAGGGGAAGACACCAGTGCCGTCTTTGTTCAACAGCAACTCGATCTTATTAAGAGCCAGCAGCATCAACTTAAAAAGCAACTTGGGACGTTAAGCGAACAACAGTTGCAAGTGATTGAATGTCATCGTTTGTTAATTGAGAAGTGGCAACCGTCTTTAGACGAGTTGAAAGGGTTCGCGGAGTACACCTCTACAACCGAACAATTTATTTCTGAGTGGAAAAATTGGTGTTCGGAAGTGCGACTTGAAGCCCCTGAGCTGAACGAAGTTTGGGATGCATGCGATGTGGTTTACAACGACCAAAATGCGGTTGCGAAAGTATGGCAATGGTTCAAGAACATGCAAACTGTTGGTGATATCGATCACTACTATTTTGATACTCAAAGTGGTCAGTGCGGCCAGGCTTGCAATCACCTCAGCCAGATCTAAATAGGGCGTTAAATGTTAGATAAGATGATGAAATCTTTAGCGGAAGCGCTAAAGGTAGGGGATTTTATTGCCTCAGAAAATGGTTCTTACAACATCGAGGTTGACCAGTTATCACTGACCATCAAGCAACATGCGTCATGGATTTTATGGGAAGCGACGTTACCCTTCCAGTTTAAAGAGCATCTAGATTATCAACAAGAACAAGCGTTACAACGTTGCATGCAGCTCTCATTAAAAACCATTCGTGAGGATGGCGGCGTACTGACAACCAATGATGATCAGCAATTGATTTTGCAAAGTAAAGTACGGGTTGAGGACTGTTCGGTGGAACGGTTCTCTGCTTTGCTTTCTAAGCACGTCAATCTCTGTGAGCGTTACATTGCATTATTGGAACAAGAACGTGTGAACCACACAATCAACCATACAGTGTGGTTACCATGATGCTAAAAATCTTTCCCAACATTAGACGTGCTGCAACAAAGGCATTGTTATGCGCAGTGAGTGTTGTTCCTTTGGGATATGCGCAAGCAACAGACTTACACTGGCCCGAACAACCGTTCCGCTACTATGCAGATAACGACTCATTAAAAGAGTTGTTGAATAACTTCGGTGCAAATTATCGTGTCTCGGTTTCTGTTAGTGACAAAGTCAACGATCGAGTGAATGGGCGTTTTACCCCTGAAGATCCGGCGGAATTCCTCGATTACTTATCGCAAGTGTACAACTTGATGTGGTATTTCGATGGTGCCGTCTTACATGTCTATAAGGCGACAGAAACTCGCTCACGTTTACTTCAATTGGAATTACTTACGGCTAGAGAGCTACGCAGTACGTTAATTTCCACCGGCGTTTGGGATTCTCGTTATGGTTGGAGAGCTGCTGAGAGCAAAGGGTTAGTCTATCTTGCGGGTCCTCCACGTTATGTCGACTTAGTGGTACAAACGGCGGAGGCATTGGAAACGCGCTTGCTGCAGAAATCGAATTCAACCGACGAATTATTCGTTGAGATAATTCCTTTGAAGTACGCTTCTGCAACGGATAGAGAAATTGCATATCGCGATCAGACAATTACGGTCCCTGGCATCGCATCGGTGTTAAAACGGGTCGTGTCTGGTGTTCAAACTCAAGTGACAAGTGCGTCTAGCAAAGAAGTTACCAGTTCAGATAAGCCTGTAAAAAGTAATAAAACCGCCTCAGTTCATGGTGGCGCAACAGTTGAAGCAGAGCCGGGCCTTAATGCGATTATCGTTCGTGATACTCAAGCACGATTACCGCTCTATCGTAAACTGGTCGCGCAATTAGACCAGCCGCAATCAAGAATTGAAGTCGCGCTATCGATTGTCGATATCAGTGCCAACGATTTAAGTCAGTTAGGCGTGGATTGGCGAGCGGGAGTGTCTGTCGGAAACAACCGCATTGTCGATATCAAAACAACAGGTGATGTGAATTCGGGGGATGTGACGCTCGGCAGTGGACAGAACTTTAAGTCCTTGCTTGATTCAACCAACCTAAATTACTTGCTGGCTCAAATTCGTTTATTGGAATCCAAAGGCAGTGCTCAAGTGGTTTCAAGACCAACATTGTTAACTCAGGAAAATGTCGAAGCGGTACTGAACAACAGCAGCACGTTTTACGTCAAGCTGGTTGGTAAAGAAATCGCAGCGCTGGAAGAGGTCACGTATGGCACGTTACTGAGAATTGTCCCACGTATCGTTGGTGATAGATTTGCTGCACGACCTGAAATTAACCTGAGCCTTCATCTCGAAGACGGTGCAAAGATCGCTGATGGTGGCGTCGATGACCTTCCTTCCGTTCGTAAAACTGAAATCAGCACCTTAGCGACGGTTAAACAAGGGCAAAGCTTACTTATCGGTGGTGTGTACCGAGATGAAGTGAGCCATCAGTTACGTAAAGTGCCATTGCTAGGAGACATCCCATATTTAGGCGCGCTGTTTAGAAGTAATACCAATACTAAGCGCCGCACAGTACGAATGTTTATTTTAGAACCTCGAATTGTTGTGGATGGTATTGGCGATAGTGTGTTGATTGGCAACGAATATGACTTGCGACCAAGTATCGGCAAGCTTAACAACATCTCCAACAATAGCGCTGAATTTAAATCGGTAGTGGAAGTATATAGCTGCACATCGAGGGTTCAAGCCGAGCGCTATCAACAAGACTTATTGTCACAGCAAAAGTCGTCTCAATTAACGCAGTGCCGATTACCAACAGGGCAAAAGGGTTGGCGGGTGAAAGTATTGGAATGTGATGACTCACAAAGTGAGTGTGTGCGCCCTTCAGAGGAGTCTTAACCGCGATGCAGCAATGGAAAATTCGTATTTTATCAGGCGTGCATACCGGAGTAGAAGTCACCTTACCTGAAGGTGCTCTCGTGCTTGGCAGTGACGACTTTATTGCTGATCTTGTACTGTCTGATGCTGGGGTCGAAGCGAACCATTTCACCCTCGTTTGCCAGCAAGACTCGGTCATTTTACGAGGCTGCGAAGAGGCAAATATTAACAGTGAAGACATCGCTGTTGCAGGTGATGGTATCGAGTTGTCACGCCATGCTGTTGTCTCGGTCGGCGTTGTGAAGTTCGCTCTGGGATACGCGGAAGATGCGTTAATTGTGAGTAACGTCAGCGACGAATCTAGCCAACAGAATACACCTGTGGTTGCTGTGCAACGCTCTAGCTGGAAAAAAACAACGCTCATCGCTTTGCTTTGTAGTTTTGTCCCGAGTGTCATTTTTGCCGGTATGTGGTACAGCCAAGCTAACGGAAACAACAATGAAATTGTTACAGAAGCAGAACCCATTGTTTTGGTACGTAACATCTTAGGCGAGCTCAAACTTAGCGACGTTCGCGTGGAATGGAATGCCGCCGCACGCCAAGCAGTCTTAGAGGGCTATGTTGAAGACCGAACACAGAAACTCGATCTGCTTGGTCGAATTGATGTATTGGGCATCAATTACAAAAGTGACTTAAGAACGATGGAAGAAATCCGTCGCGGGGTTCGATTTATTTTGCGCAACCTCGGCTATCACCAAGTGAAAGTCGAAAATGGCGATGAGACCGGCACACTGCTGCTGACGGGCTATATCGATGATGCCAGCCGCTGGAACCAAGTTGAACAAATTTTGGAGCGAGACGTGCCGGGTCTTATTGCGTGGAAGGTTGAACTGCAGCGAGCTGGTGCCTACATGGATACGCTAAAAGCGTTATTGACGGATGCGGAGCTACTGAAAAAAGTCCAGTTGGTCACCAGCGGTGATCGCATTGAAGTTCGTGGTGAGCTTGATGATATCGAAACGACTCGATTTTACGGTGTGACCCGAGACTTCCGGGAACAATATGGTGAGAAACCGTACTTAGTTTTGAAATCCATACCTAAGGTGAGTAAAGGCACCAACATCGATTTCCCGTTTCGTAGCGTTAACTTTGGCCAGGTTCCATATGTGATTCTAACCGATAACGTTCGCTATATGGTCGGTGCAAGAACGCCTCAGGGCTACCGAATATCCAGTGTTACACCTGCTGGTATTGAGTTGGTTAAAGGCGGGCGGGTGATAACAATAGAACTTGGATATGAAGGCGAGACGAACAATGACAAATCTTGAACAAATTTTAAATAACGACACAAACGGTGCGGAAGTGCACAAGATTAAGAGCAAGCTCTTAGAAGCACAAGCGGTGGTGAAACGTCAGTTGGATTTAGGGTGCTCACCACAGCAGTACCAATTGCTACTCAAACAGTATGAAGCTTACACCGCCGCCCATGCGGTCGTTGAATCATACGAAGCTAACTAAAAAATACGAGGAAGTCTTATGTCATTTTACGATGCTAGTAACAGTGTAAACCTTGATGATGTTAAAGCTAAGTTAGAACAACAAGCGAAAGATGCCAACACAGAAGTGACGGCAGCCATCAAGAATCTAGAAACCAATGCCGATGATCCATCAAAGCTTGCCGAGCTTCAGCACGCGATCAACAAATGGTCTGTTGTTTACAATATCAATGCGACCACTACTCGTGCGATTAAAGATGTGATGCAGTCGATTCTCCAGAAGGTGTAAAGCATGGAACGAGAAACGCGCCAACTGCTGGCTGAAATCGCGCTGATGGCAACAGGTATGCATCGTCATCAAGAAGCCAACACGATTGCAGATGGCCTTGAAGCAAGCTCAGGTTCTGAAGAGACCGTTGCGATGATTCGTGCAATGAGCCTCATGAATAAAGGCTTGTATGAAGAGGCTCATCAATTACTCGAACCACTTTGTAACGCCTATCCAGATCTGATCAGCTTAGCGGCTCTTGCTTCTGCCAAAGCCGGTTTACTGAGCAAAGCGGAAAGCTGGGTAGAACTTGCGTCACAAGGAAGCGAAGAAAGCCAAGCATTTGCTGCGAGCTTTTCTCAGGACATTAGGAATCTTGGATGATCATTGATTCAAGTAACCTAAGTCTTCAACACCAATCTTTGCGTCAGTCGGAGTCGCGCCATTATGAGCGGAGCGATGAAGACAAGATGAAAGCACTCATGGAGCGAAGTGACAAGCAAGAGCAAGTTTCACATGTTTCTCCAAAAGAGACGCTAGAGAAAACAGAAGCGAAACTGGCGGAGATTAAAGCGTGGTACGAATCATTAAAAGACGCAGAGGTTGTCAGTAAACAAAGTGTCTTATCATCGTTAAATGAAGCGTTTTCCGACCCTCAAGTTAAACGAGAGGCAATGTGGTACGCCTTTCATGAGGCGAAGAGTGCAAAAGGCAACGAGCAGCCACAATCTGATTTGTTAAAGGTGTTGAAGCAGGAGTTACTAGGGAATTTTTCGGGACAGCTTATTGCCGAACCACCTGCTGATAAAACAGCACTAAAAGCAATGCTAGCGCAGCATTTTCCACTGGGTGCCCAGAAAGAACAAGCCTTATGGCATTGCTGGGCAGAGTTGAAGTCGTTACCTGATATGGCATCAACACTGGACATGGTTCGTGATGAACTTAGCTTCATGATCCAAAAAAATGCGATGGTGAAAAACATCATGACTCACAGTCACAAGTTAGATTTATCTTAGGAGTACATATGATAAACACGCAGTACACCGAGGTGATGCAAACCAACATTGATAAGTTACAGGATGCGCAAGTCGAAGACGGTTTAAGCGAACGTTTTGAGCAAGCCATGTCGGTTCCCGAGGCAAGTAATGGCCTGGAGGGAGGTTTGCTAGAAAACATCAGCGAGTTGAAAAACACTATCGATAACGCGAAAAGTAACCTGCAAGACAACATGAAGATGGTGGGTGATGATCCGGCGCAATTACTGCAAATGCAGTGGGCGCTGACACGCATTACTTTTCAAGAAGAGCTGATCGCGAAAACCGTGGGTAAAACCACACAAAACGTAGAAACCTTATTGAAGGCACAATAGTGATGATGAATAAAATGAGAGCAGTTTTCATCATGCTCACGTTGTTTCTGGTAGGTTGTCAGACCGAGTTATACACCAACGTTACTCAGAAAGAGGGTAATGAGATGTTGTCGATCTTACTATCCGAAGGTGTCGTTGCAACAAAAGAGCCTGACAAAGACAACACCGTCAAGTTAATGGTAGACAGTTCCCAAATCGCCTTCGCGGTAGACGCGCTAAAGCGAAAAGGTTATCCAAGAGAGCAGTTTTCCACACTGAAAGAAGTGTTTCCCAAAGACGATTTGATCTCGTCACCATTAGCAGAACGAGCACGTTTGGTATACGCGAAATCTCAAGAGCTCTCCTCAACCTTATCTCAGATTGATGGCGTGCTAGTGGCACGTGTTCATGTTGTTTTGGAAGATCAAGATCTGCGTCCAGGAGAGCGTCCAACTCCAGCTTCTGCCTCCGTATTTATTAAACACGCGGCAGATATTGCGCTTGATTCATATGTTCCGCAGATCAAATTATTAGTGAACAACAGTATTGAGGGGTTGAACTACGATCGAATCAGCGTAGTGATGGTACCCTCATCAGAGGTTCGAGTTGCTACTCAAAACAATCAATTTAAAAGCATTTTGTCGGTTCAGGTCACCAAAGAGACGGCGAATAATCTTATCGCCATTTTGGTGTTCTTGGTAGCGGCACTCATCGGCTCGAATATCGCTACTTTTACATGGTGTCGTAGGAACACGAAGCGTGGTTAAACCAGAAACACCACTCGCGCAGGTACAACACCAGTTTAACTATGCGCCTTGCCAGTACATCCATAGAAGTTGGATAGAGCAAAAGCAGCCTTGGTTACTAAATATCGAAGGCTGGAGAGATAACCCCATGTTCAACCAATGGTGTATCAATGAGTGGGCGTTACCTCCCGTTCCTGAGATGGCTTTTAACAGACCTTGTCATAGTTTGGCATTGCTCCCGACAGACGCGTTGAATCAACTCGTATTGATGGTGGGTGGAGCTTTGCATTGCGTTGCGATGCGAAGCGTTGTCTTAAAACATCCTAAACAGGTTCTGAACAACGTATTTGGTTTGGAAGGCGCTCGGTTCTTAATTCAAAACGGGCCGATGCTGTTATCCAGCTGGCCGCAAGGCTGGCAGCGTTCGTTACCAGAACTATTGGATGAAAGGTCTGTTGAAGCAAGCATGAGGGCGCTGGGATATTTTTGGATGAGGTTTATTTTGATTAACTCACCAGAAGATGTTGTTCTTCGTTGGCAATTCAAATTAGAAAAGCAACTTAGCGAAAACGCGGAAACAGCTAACTGGTTGGAAGCGGATCAACGAGATCTGGCGTATCGACTCACAAAAAAAATCGCAAAACAGGTTATTCCTCAATGGTTTCATTTGTTGAAATAAAAACAGACAATTTGCAGCTGGCACCTGGCTTAAAGGTGCTGAAAGCGAAAGATTATGCCAGTTATCTGGATTCGCAACACTTAGTTGAAGCCGCGAACTCCAAAGCTGAAAGCATCATTGCTAATGCCCAACAAGCCTACGAAACCGAAAAACAACGTGGTTATCAAGATGGCCTTGCACAAGCCAAGATTGAAAATGCGCAAACGATGGTTGAAACCTTAGCACGTTGTAATGACTACTATCAGCAAGTCGAAGAAAAAATGACAGGTGTGGTGTTAGAAGCAGTACGTAAGATCATCGATACCTTCGATGATGTCGATACCACGGTGAGTGTAGTTCGAGAAGCGTTGCAACTGGTGAGTAACCAAAAGCAGGTCATTTTACATGTCCACCCAGAGCAGGTTGTTGAGGTGAGAGAAAAGGTGGCTGGTGTATTAAGTGATTTCCCTGAAGTCGGTTATGTTGACGTGGTAGCAGATGCGCGCTTGAAAAATGGAGGCTGCATTTTGGAAACAGAAGTTGGGATCATCGACGCCAGTATTGATGGACAGCTGCATGCATTAAAGCAAGCCATGGTGAAGCAGCTCAGCGAGCGTAAAATTACGATTCATGAATAAACCTCAAAAACTCAGCACTTGCTGAGTTTTTTCATTTTAATGCCTTTAAACAAAAAAAATCCGACCATTTCTAAAATATTCACTGCCATAAATCCTTAAGAATACACCTAAGAAAGCTGCTTAGTTGATAAGTGTTGCAACTAAGCAGCGCCTCTAAAACAACAAAAATAGGATTATTTAGTCGAATGGCTAATGGATTTATAACTTCTTTACTGACAGATTTTGCCAGCCGCTGCCAATTGGAGCCGTTGGTTTTTGATGAGGATGATTGTTGCCATCTACTCGTTGAGCAAAACACAGCAATCACAATTCGTGCACAAGAAGATCGTGTGACGCTTATCGGGCTGATTTCAGGTGATAAACCGAGTGCTGATATTTTGCATCAACATATGAAAGATGCCTTAACGCAAGGCTCTCCAGCGGTATGCTGGGAGGAAGAGACCGGATATATCGGTTTCATACACCTGCCTCAGCAACTGCTAACTGTATCTTTTTTCGATGAGTCATTTGCGAATTTCATCGAGTGGTTAAAAAGTGCGAATACACAAGAAGTAACCAATAAAACAACCGAAGTACCGGAAACGAATACCACTCATTTTTCCACATTAAGGGTTTAAAACATGATCAGTTTTGGAAGTGTTAGCGCGTTGCAGGCCGCCATGCCGCAAGCTCGTAACGAGATACTTAACGAAGGTAAGCTGAGTATTGGTGGCAAAGAATACCAAATCAACGCAGCGACCCAAGAATTTACTCGCGCCAATCCTACGAATGGTGCAGTAGCGCGATTTTTTGAAGCGACAGGAAAACTGTTTCGCGAAGGTAGCCCACAATCGGTAGCGAAAGCCCTTACAAAAGCCGTATTTGATAATGAGCAAGGACAAGCTCAGCGTTTACAAGCTGCTTCTTCTGTTGAGCATGGACAAATGTTCTTCAAGGATGGAAGCATAAAAACCGCATCAGATGTCTTAAATGCCTTTGCGAAGTTAGACAGTAAATCAGTTCAGTCGAACTCTGCTGAGCTAAACCAGTTAGCAGAGCGAGCGATGACAGAGGCAATGTTAGAAACCGATTCTGGTAAAAACCTCACATCACTGATTGGCGAAAGTGCAGCGAAGTCGCTTGCTGGACGTGTAGTAAAAGACTACGGCGGTGGTGTATCTGCAGCGCAGAAAAACCCGGCAGGTAGCATTAATCAAATGCAAGCGGTGTTTGATATGGAGGTGATGCATCTTAAATCGGCGCAACGTCATATCGAAGGTCTAGCAAGCACCGATCTAAGCCAAGGTGTATACGCTGAAGGACTGGCGGAGGATGCGTTTAACAAAAGTGGCGTAACCAATAATGTTGAAAGAGCTGCGGCGTGGATCATTAATGCTTCTAACTCTAAAGGAAACGATGCCGAAAATATTACGTCTTTACTGAAAGAATACGCGTCTAATGGTAAAGACTTATTGAATATGGAAAACCTAAAAGAGCTACACGCTCGATTGGTGCCTAATGTTGAGCGTGATTACCGAGGGCCAAATATTTCGGGTGGCACTTTGCCGTCAAGTATTGGCGGTGAGGGCATGTTAAAGCAGCACATTGAAGGCTTTTTGAAAGAGAACCCTGTAGAAGATAAAGACTTAGGTAAACATTTGTTCGCCGGAGTTATCGGGTACCATGGCTTTACCGATGGAAATGGTCGCATGGGGCGCATGCTATACGCGATAGCAGAACTTCGTAACGACTCGTTCAATCCTTTAGTTATGGATGCAGAAAATAGCCTTCACGGTATTAAGTGATTTTCTACTTCTATTTAATTTTTGGAGCGGCGATTGCCGCTCTTTTATTTTCCAGCTTAACCTTAATTTTTCTTCTCAATAAAACGGCTAATAGCAATAAAAATGAGACGTTGAAATAAAGTGTCGGTTTCTATCTCGCCATAAAATCTCTTTTATCCTTATTCGCTTATTTAAATGAGCCGTTATACCCAAGTGGCTTCGCTGAAATAAATATATCGATGTCACTTAGTTATAATAAATTAGACAGGACACAACATGGATACAGGAAAGATTAATATGCTTCTCTCTGAGCTAGGAGAAGTGCTGAACCTTGAGCGCGTGACAGCGTATGACGATCAAATGTGGTCACTGCATTTTGCTGAAAACAACAGTGTCGATGTTCTGCTCGTAGAGGAAAAAGGCGAGTTATTGATTTCCAAAAACCTGCTTATAGAACAAGATGATATTACGCTAGATAAACTTCAAGTTTTACTTGAATACAACTTTTTGTATCGAGAAACAGGTGGTGTGCAGTTTTGTGTGAATCCAACACGCAAAGACGTTGTTCTTCAAGTTGCTATCGCGACTGGAAGTGAACTCACCAACATTGCTAACTTAATCATTCAGTTGAACGAATTAGTTGATACTTGGGGACAGTTATTTCAAAACAACACGGTTGTAGATTTTAGCCAAACAGACGTACACGCATTTATTCAAGTTTAAGGCATCACACATGGTCAATATTAATACATCGCAAATGCACTCGTTGAGTCAGTTAACGTCACATTTGGCGACACAAAATCAAGCTGACGACAAAGAGGTTCGAGCACACAACGGTAAAGATATTTTTGTTAAAGAGGGCGCACCAAAAAATAAAAGTATCAGCGCGCGTATTAGCCACCAGAATAAAGCGAAAGATATTGTAGTGAACCTGCTTACTAAGCAGGGTATTCCTAAAGATGTTGCGAAGCTCATGCTGAAAAATGTGTTGAACGGTGAAAACAAGTTAACGCTTGGGAGCCTGAAAAATCTTGAGAGATTGTCGTCTGGTCCTAGCTCAAATTGGCCCACTGCACAAACGGCAGCCTCATCTTCCAAAACCAATAAAGCTTCATCGAGTGCCGCGCTTATCAACGAACATAAAGCCAACCTTCAAAAGCTTGGTGATTTTGCCTGTACGGACTTAAATACGTTCGGTGTTAAGGGGTCACAGTTTTATGAAACAAAAGGAAAGCCACGACTAAAAGAGCTTCACGCGGATCAAGCGCGAATCATGCAAGATCACAGAGCGACGATGTCCGCAAACGGAGTTCAAGCTGCAGCACAAAGAGGAACCGCACCGCAATTAAGCACTCTACAGAACATTGCTAAGGCAGTACAAACCGCGAAAGCCGGCTGCTGTACTACATTTGCCTTTGCTGCCGCCGCTGAGATGATTCAAGGCATGTCAGGAACACCTGAAAGTGAACCCAAAGTAGAAGTGGTTGCGTTTAAAAAGGGTCATTCAGGTACACACCTTTATGTATTGGTTGGTCGACAAGAGGGGAGCGACATAAAAGATCCATCAACGTGGAGTAAGGATGTGAAAATTGTTGACCCGTGGGCGACATCTGCATTCGGTGCACCAATGTTTGGAGATGCACAACGACCACCTGTTTCGAATATGTTCCCGCCAACAGAAGTCATTTTTGATAGCCATAAACTGGGTTAGTCAATCTGCAAAAGAAGTGAGCAAATACACCATGCTAAGCATCTAACCTTTATTGAAAGAGCAGCTCTGAGCTGCTCTTTTTTATTACTCTGGCAACTCGATTTTAGAGCGAGATTTCTGCGGAAAACCTCACAATGAAGGCGAAAAAGTGACAAAAATAAAGCCATTACCGACATCGCTCAATCTGCAATCGTTGTTCAATAGAGTTATTGAAACAAAAGGAAAAAGTTATGAACACGATTCAACAACTGCTCTTGGAGTTTTGCCAACTCAATGAGTTGCCCGAACTGAATTTTGAAGAAAATGAACGTTGTCAGCTACTGGTCGATGATCGCTACATGTTGTATTTCATCGCGACAGATACGGATGATTTGATGTTGTCTGTAACGTTCGGAGGGTTAGAAAAATCCGGTGAACAACGACTAAAAGGTTTAGAGCTTCTTGCTCATGCTAACTATCAAGGAATTGGTAGTGGCAACCTCGCACTTGCTTTAGCTCCAAATGGTCGACAGCTTGTCTTAGCAGGACGTAAACCCGTTGAGCATCTAAATACGACGAACCTTACCGCTTGGTTTCACGAAGTTATTGAACAGGCCGAGCTGTGGCAAGCGCGTTTCGCAATGTTGGATCAAGCGATTCCAACCACCTCTAATCATGAACAAGCTCATGTTCAATCACTTCGTGTGTAGGAGAGAAAAATGGTTAATACAACACAAAAAATCAGCCAAAGCCCAGTACCTGATCTAGAACAGTTTCGTGCAGTTGCTGCGCAAAAAGATGACCGAGTGATCAGCAAAAGAGGTGAAGTAAAAGAGCCTTCCACATTCCACAAAGGTCACAAGTTTGCTTCTATTCACGAAGGCGTATTGAGAAGCAAATACACTAAGTTTTTCCAAGAAAACATCAAAACTCACCTTGATTTAAAGCAGGCGCTACTTAAGCAAGAAAAACCTGAGGTTGCGCTGTTGGCTTACTCCCTAGTGAGTCCTTCAGGCTATCGCGGTGAGCCACTTACTGAGCGTAAAATCTTAGAAGTTGTCAGCCTATTGGATGAAATAAAAGTGAGCAGCGATACGTACCAGCAGCTTAAAAATACGTTTGATGCGATCAGCAAAGATCCGCGTATGCAGGTGAGTTTAGAAGCCCAGTATCCAGGAAAAATGGATGGCTTCGCTGCTGAACTGCTGCAGATGGGCAAAGAAAAGCTAAAAGGTTCTGGTGTGAACGCCGTTATTAACTTGGCATTACCTGGCGTTGGCTTATTGATTTCTACAGGTAGAGAGTTGCACAAAGCGGCCGTAAATGGTGATGCTGAGGCTTACCATCATCAGTTAGAACAAATTTCACAGCTGCCAGGGCGAGATCAACGTCTTTCTATGCCGATGCAGCAAACCTTGGCTCAAGGTCATGCGATACTGTCGGCTGAAGGTGGCATTGGAGCTACGTTAGGTATGGCGACGGGGAGCCTGGGCACGTTCGGTGTTAGCTCTGTAGCAACGGTGGGCGTCACACCGATAGCAAAAGAGGCAATCGGTTCTGCGGCAACGACTGCTATCATGAGCGGCGGTGGTTTTGTGGCGAACCAAGCTGGAGCATACGGACTAAATACAGAAGTCAAAGAACAACTCATGCAAGGTGAGATGTCTGGTGTTTTACCAAGGCTTGAAGTTTCTAATGCCAAAGGAGACTTTACCTTCAGTATGCAAGATCCGGCTTCTGTCCGCGCATTAATGGCGTACCTTGGTCCTAAGGAGAATACTGCAATGACTTCTCCTCAAGCGCCTAAAGAGGCACAAGAGATGGAAACCGCTCGATTAACACTGAAAAAGATGTTGGGTTCAGAGCCAAGTGAGCACTTGGTTCCTGACGTAGACTCTATCTTGAAGCTAAGCCCAGAGGATGCACCAAGTAAAACCGAGTCTATTGCTAACGGGGCGTTTAAAAAACTGTTAGGAGAAGATTGGGATTGGCTCATGCCAGCTGTTCGAGCGATTGATAAAGGGGAAGCAAGTAAAATAAACGAAAAGCTCACCTACAAGCTCCCCCTAGATGCAGCAAACGGACGAGTTTATCTTGATAAATGCCCAAACCTGAGTGACGTCCAATTAGATGCGCTAGAAAAACTAGGCTCACCAAGTCAATTGCGATTGATGTACTTGGCAGAAGGCTGGGTGTAATTTCAAATGGTAAAGTAGGGAGTAGGTGCTGCTCCTTACTTTATCTACCGTCAGCGTTCCTTTTTGGGGCTGGCTAATATCGGTTTAATTTAACTTTTCGACTGAAGAAACAAACACACAAGTGTCAACGTTATACCAACCCAACCAATGAAAGAAATTTCTTCCCCAACAATCGCAACTGCTAGTGCTGCTGCGATAACAGGTTCAAATAGCGTGAGTATGCTAGCTCCACTGGCTGTAACAAACCGTAGCCCAAACCCAAAAGCGACGTAACCTAACCCCATTGGAATCAAGGCCATGTAGAGCATGACCGCCGTATTAGTTGACGATGCAAATAGATTATCACCCGTGATGAAAAGTGTTGGTAGAAGCAAAACTCCACCAATACCAAAAACACTTCCCATGGCCGTTTGCGATTCAATGCCGTGGTCAATCATAGCCTTTACTCCCCATGAGTAAATGGCGTACGTCAAACCTGCCAATAGGCCAAGTAATACACCCCAATGCTTCATATCCTGATCAAATAAGCTATTTGCGGATGACTCAGAAGCCAGCAACAAGGTAATGCCAATGACCCCGATTGCGAAACTCATCATCCAGCGCTTGGTTATGGTCTGATTTCGGCTAAAGAGACACTCTAACAAAGCAGAAAAGAAAGGAGCAGTGGAGATAGAAATAACCGTACCAATAGCCACACCAGCGAATCGCATTGATGAATAAAAAGCCAGTGGGTAGGTGGCTAAGGCGATAATACTAATCAGTAACGTTTTCTTCTTATGTACGACTTTTCGAAAATCTCTCTTCAGTGACTTCGCAGATAGACATGCTTGCATAAACCCACCAATACCCATAGAAAATGCGCCAATGGCGAGAGCACTGACATCCGGTGCCAAGCTGGCAGCGGTGCCCGTCGTTCCCCACAGGGTTGAAGCAAAAAGTATGGATAAAGTTCCTAATTGATAGTCGGTGAAATGTTTTTTTAACACTGTAATTTCTACCTAGTGAATGGCTGTTTTAGGGTAGAAAGAATAAAAGAAAGCGATAGAGATTTTTGTGCTGAAAAGACGGAATACTTGTTCCAGAAGACTATTTTAGTGACTATCGGGAAAACTCTCTAGGAGACATACCAAAATGCATTGAAAACCGTCGACTAAACGCGGAAAGGTCACTATAACCAACTCGTTCAGCTATCAACTGAACTGGAAGGTCTGTATGAGTCAGTAGTGCTTTGGCTTTTTCCATACGTTGTAGTGTAATGTACTTATGGACGCTCACTTTTAGCTGCTCTTTAAAAAGCTTTTTAAACTGCGTCGGACTCAAGCAAGCGGCATTCGCTAATGAGGCAATGGTGAGTGGCTGATCAAGCTGCTCCGCGATCACAACCTGTACATCTCGAATACGCAAATCCACGGAGCGAGACCGCTTTTGCTGCTCCAGCAACAGATAGAAGGTTGCAACCATTGAGTTTTCAATTTCATCATTAACCTGATACTCAAGTTGCTTTTCGACAAACTGGATAAAGCTCAGTAGAGGCGGGCTAATCGAAAACACAGCCACACTATTATCCATCAAATGAGTGGGCAAAGTGGTCATATCCGCAACAATAAAGCGTGATGACTCTTCGGCATTAAACCCGTGAGCACAACTTTTGGGGATGACTATGCAGTCGCCAACCGCCACCTTTCCGACATAGCTATCCATATCAATATGTATGTTGCCCTGGAGAGGAAGCACCAGTTGATGATAATCACTATGAGTATGTCGGCTCATACGTTTCGTGTAGGAGCGAATGCTTAAGCTAGATTTCATAAAAACAACATACAGTTAAAGGATACCGCATTATAGCGTTGAAAGTATCGAGGTTGAAAGCTGGGCAGTTGTAAGCCCAGATCTTGAATGGGATGTGGTTTGTTAGTCCGCCTCGGACTCTAACGAAGCCAACCAACGAAGCACTTCCGCAGTTGCCTCAATAAGATCGCTTGGGATGTACTGGTCGACGTTACCGTCGGCGTATAGTGCACGAGCAAGAGGGACTTTTTGCATCACAGGCACGCCTTCCTCTTTAGCGATTGCGACCATACGTTTGGCTACCGCATCGGTTTCCATCAAAGTGATGACGGGCAGGGGCGTTTCGCCTTTCTTGTAATAAAGGCCAACCGCGATATGTGTTGGGTTTGTAACTAATACATTAGAACGTTTAACGTTTTCACGTTGATTAGAGGCTTGTAGCTCTTGGTGTAACTGACGACGTTTGCTTTTTATTTCTGGACTGCCTTCCATCTCTTTGTATTCGCGCTTCACTTCGTCCTTGCTCATTTTGAGCTTTTTCGTGTGATCAAACTTCTGGTACGCAAAATCTGCGGCAGCGATGACGATGAAGCCTACCGAAGAGATAATCATTAATTGTTTAATCATGACGCCAGTAATGGTCGGGACACATTCTAGCCCACAAGTTGGAATTTGCATTAAAGTGTTGATGTTACCGCGTAATGTCACCCAGATAATGCAGGAAAGAAGAGAGACTTTAAGGATCGACTTGATAAACTCAATCACACTCTTGAGGGAAAAAATGCGTTTGGCACCTTCGACGGGATTGATCTTTTTGATGTCGGGTTTAACGGATTCACCACTAAATAGGAACCCGAACTGCCCCATATTGGAAAAGATGGCGACGAGTGCAGCAACCAGAATAATCGGAGCGAGTAGATAGGCAATTTCTTTTGCGATGGCGATAGCGACATCGACTAGCGCATCTTGGAAACCCTGATAAGCAAGCTTACTTGGTAGGAGAATAAGCGCTGAGATGTGCGACATGTAATAATCGGCGAACGCAAACAGTACAATTATGAGCGCCAAAATTAATGCAGACGATACGATTTCTTGGCTTTTGGCAACCTGACCTTTCTGTCGAGCATCGCGTAACTTTTTTGCGGTGGGTTGCTCAGTTTTTTCTGCACTCATAAAGAATCCTAAGCGTTATTGCCAAATGGTATTGAGTTGTTCTGCGAATCGGGTAATGCCGTAAAACTGTACTTCAAAGTGATCCATCATTATTCCGAGATACACGATCAGTAAAACACTCGCGATGGCACTTTTTATTGGCATGGCAAGGAAAAAAACATTCAATTGCGGTGCAAAACGACTGATAAGCGCCAGACCAAACTCAGCAAGAAACATTGCCAACACTAGTGGAGCGGACATCAACACACCAAGCCACATAAGCTGTTCAAATTGCGCGTAGAAGAAGCTAACCCATGCGTCGCTAACGGTTGGGAAAAAGTCCACGATCGGCCAAGATGTATAGCTTTTGAATAACGCATAGATAAAAGTGACAAAGCCCCCGCCAGAGAAGAACAGGGTAATCAACGTTTGGGTCAGCAACACGGCTGTTGGTGTGGATTGTGAGCCTAGCGTTGGGTTAAACATACTTGCCATGGCAGCACCACGTTGGTTGTCGACCAGAAAACCGGCCGCTTCTATCGCCCAAAAGGGGATAGCAGCAACAAACCCTATCAATAGCCCAATTAATACCTCCTTACCCAAAATCACTATCAGCCAAATGCCGTCGGTTTCTGCGGGCAAGCTTTGCTGATTAATCATCGGAAATATAAACAGCGCGAGTGAGCAAAGCACACCATTTCTCACCATGGTGCCGCCTAGCATTTGCTTGCTCAAAATAGGCAAAAAGATGAAGCATGCCATTAACCGAGGTAACGTCAGACTGTACAAAAATAAAACCTGGTGTAAGTCGTGATAACTCATCGTATTTGAGGAATTTTATCCATAGCAAGCGAGGCGAAGGCGTGGAGCTCTGCCCCTAGCCATTGCGTTGTGACGAACAGCGTAATAATGACCGCGATAAGCTTGACCACAAAGCCTAACGTTTGTTCTTGGACCTGAGTTAACGCCTGAATAAGCGACACCAATGTACCAACCAATGCTGCGACTAAAATCGGCGGTAATGACAAGTACAACACTAGGGTTAATGCTTGAGTCGTGAAATGAATGATTTCAGCAGAATGCATACTTTCTCCGTGATTAACCGTAACTCAACACTAAGCCGTGGGTGAGCTTTGTCCAGCCGTCAAGCAAGACAAAAAGCAACAATTTGAAGGGGAGGGAAATCGTCATTGGCGATACCATCATCATCCCCATCGCGAGTAGGATATTCGACACAATTAGGTCAATAGCGATGAACGGTAAGTACAACAGAAAGCCAATTTCAAAAGCGCGAGTAAGCTCGCTGACGGTAAATGCGGGCAGTAAGAGCAATAAGCTGTCCGACTCTAAACGGTCTACGTACTTCTGTGGCCACAATGTGCGTGCAGCATCAGTGAAGAATATGGCTTCGGTTTCCCGAATATGCTTTTTCAAAAATTCTCGATAAGGCTGTAAACCGCTTTCAATGAGGCCTTCTACACTTGCAGAATCTTCAAGGGAGATATCATGCTGCTTTACGTAGTCGTAGGTTTCAAACCCGACGGGAGCCATGATGAAAATTGACAGAATGATAGCCAATCCGTAAAGCGCCATATTCGGCGGAATTTGCTGTACACCGAGAGCGTTACGCAGCAGTGAGAATACAACGGCGAGTTTCACAAATGACGTCGCCATCATGGCGATAAATGGGATCAGTGCCAGCAGTGCTAAGCTGACAATGAGATTGAGCTCGTCGGGTAACTGGATCATGCTGGCTCCTGCGTGCCACCGAACAGCTCCAGTACGCGCACACCTAAATGTTCGTTAACATTAACCAGTTCACACTCACCAATGATTTTGCCGTTGGCACGCAATGTTACCGGCTTAGATACAGGCTGGTTTAGCTCGAATACGTACCCTGGCTGAAGCTGGTTAAGCTGCTCTAGCGTGATGGTTTGATGGCCGATATCAAACGTGAGTTCCACAGGCAGTTGCTGGTGGTCGGTTAACATTTCTGAAGTGTTTACGTCATTCATATTGGTTTCTTTTTCCATAATGTGAAGAGTTTGGTCATCCAGTTGGCAGCGCCAGAGATTCTGGTTAGATACTTGAAAAATGGCTTGTTGCTTGGCGATGTAACCATCGTCAAAAAAGATGACATCTCCCAGCTCGAGCGAATTAAATTCGCTTAACGTCAAATGGGTCCTTCCAAGACTTAACCACACAGGTAAAGCGAGGTGTCGAGCTTGTAGAGCAGCGCTGTTTGGTAGCGCATCCAACAACACGTCTGATCCTTCGCTAACCCACAAACAAAGAGAGCCGTTAGGCTTATTGAGGGTTAACATTAAAGTATGCTCTTGGGCCTGGCTCGCCTCTAACGGCTGTAGTTGACTAAGAATGGGTAACTGACCAAATAGCGCTTTGATTGCCTCACTATGCGGTTCTATCTGTGAGCTCAAAAGTGCTAACTGGAGGGAGTTAGGCAGGGACTCAAACGCAGTAGCATTTAAGGTCGATTTCAGCCAATGTTGGAGCTGCGCACGAGAAAAGTCTACTTGTAGGGTTTGCCCTCCAATCAACGTGGTTAAACGGAACCCTTCAAATGAAGGGATTTGAGCAACAGTAATCGATACGCTCTGACCATCAGTCCCTTGGAAGTGGCACTGTTTTGCACAAAGTTGATTGCTGAGCGCGATACTTTCTGCATCCACTTTGGGGATTATTAACGGCGTCATAGGTCATTCTCCGCTTGCCATTCTTCATACACGCTGCGTTGTTGGCGTGAGTGTTGTTGTTCATGTTGTTGTTGATCGAGCTGTTGAGTTTGTTCGCTGATCGCTAAGCGAAGTGGCTGCTCACCGCCGAATCGGTTTAGCCGTTCAGCAAGATCTTGTCTAGCTTGCTGGCTAATAATGGAAAGGGCATGCTCTTGTCGAATCGTCACGCTATACCCTTGAGCGTCCAACTTGATGTGGATTTCACCACCTTTTAATTGCCCTTCACTTAGAAACAGCCGAACCTCTTTGTTGTCCGATGCGGTTGGCAGAGCAACATAGATTTTGTCCACCAATTGCTGGAGTAATTGGTTTACGTCTCGCGTTGGGCTTGGTTGAGACTGCGAAGCAACACTTTTTAGGATGACATCGCCTTGTGTTACCGCACTTGCAAAGGGCTGAGAGGGCACTTTTTCTTCATCCGTTTTAACGGCGAATAGTGCGCTTTTCGTCTCGATTTTTTCAAGAGGCTTGGTTTCAGGCAGGCCACCAGTTTGGTCTGGTCGTTTGCCTGTATTCTGTAGCGACGGAGTTGCACGCTTATTGTGCGTTTTTTCAGTTTGCTTTTTCGTTAAGCCAACAATGTTAATCCCATATTGAGCGAGCTCTGTCTCTGTCGCACTTTGGGGAAGCAAGCCAGATTCAAGCGTAGAGAGACAATCCGGCGAGGTATGTTTATCCATCGGCGTCGGTTTATCATCTTTCAAATGAGCTTGAGCTTGAAAGTGAGGATCAACACGCTCGGTAGAAGGGGAGCTTAGAACTGTGTCGCCATCGCTTTTTCCATCATTTTTAAGCAATTTATTGTTTTCGCTAATTATTTCTTCGCTATTTGCTGCGTCGTCTTGCGGTTTCTCTATATCTCTCTTAGTGACGACGTCACTTTTACCTTTTAAAGTGGAGGTGTTTTTGTCAGCGTTGGCTTCTTGGTTCGATAGGTTAAGTTTCTTATCTAGACCTTGAGATGTCTTATGCCTTAGCGGTATGTCTTCTTCGCCAGTATGATTTTTTTGGGGATTCGCAACGATAGACTCCTTTCCCTTGCTAGGCTTCTTCGTCATTGCATGCTCGAATTGTGATTGAAGCTCGGCCTCCTTCTCGAGAGGCACTTGTTCCGGCGTTGATTTGTGCAGCGTATTCGATGTTTCAGTTGTTGGGGTAATGCGCATAGTGAACCTTTAGATAATGTCGACAGTGCGAAACTCTTCCTGTTCGAGTTCTTCTTGGTATTGCCTTTCTCGCGATTTTTCCGCGACTTCTTGTTGCTGCAACTGAACGAATTTTTCTTTGGTTTTATGGGCTTGTCGCGCCTCTTTTTGCTTTTCTTTAAGTGCCGAGCGTTCGATTTCAAGCGCTTTTTTTGACTCGGCCACACGTTGTTTAAGTTCGGCTTCTCTCTCTCTTAACAACGCGATTTCTTGTCTTAATGTTTCCAGCTCTTTAAGAACGAGCGTTTGTTGTTTTGCTTTAGCAAAACGTCGCTCTTCTTCTTCCTGGCGCCAAACGTGATAGTCCGCGACAGAACGTTCGGCCTTTTGAACCTGTGCTGCGGCGTTTGACACTCGGTATTCTTGACGCTTGACGGCTTTATCCGCACGGTCAGCGCGAATTTTTTTGATTTCTAATAAGCGTTCTATCATTGTTTCGCCATCCCTTTAAGTTGAGCGATAGCGCCATCAAGATCGCTTGGTTCATGAGTGCCTTGGCGTAAAAAGGCGCGTATATCATCACTTTGTGCAATGGCCATATCCGCTCGGCTATCTGCGCCATGTTGGTATTCGCCAATTTTGATTAGCAGTTCAACTTCTTCATACTTAGCTAACATTTCGCGAATATGAGCAGCAGACACCTGATGATCGGATTCAACGATTTGATTCATCACTCGGCTTGCTGACCGAAGTACATCAATGGCGGGGTAATGGTTCATTGCCGCAAGTTTGCGCGAGAGAATGATGTGCCCGTCTAAAATTGAGCGAGTTTCATCCGCGACAGGCTCCGTCATGTCGTCACCTTCCACCAACACGGTGTACAGTGCTGTAATTGATCCTTTGTCTGATTGTCCAGCTCGTTCCATCAGCTTTGGCAAAGCGGCAAAAACAGAAGGTGGATAGCCACGTCGTGTTGGTGGCTCGCCTGCGGCTAGTCCAATCTCCCTCTGTGCGCGGGCGAAACGCGTCACCGAATCCATCAGCAGTAGCACGCGTTTACCTTGGTCACGAAAATATTCTGCGATAGAAGTGGCAACAAAGGCGGCTTTGGCGCGCTCCATTGCTGGGCGATCAGAGGTAGCGACCACTAAAACCGATTTGGCCATACCTTCTTCGCCTAGGTCATGCTCAATAAACTCGCGCACTTCGCGTCCACGTTCACCAATCAAAGCGAGAACGGTCACGTCAACTTCTGCGGAGCGAATCAGTTTTGCCAGTAGGGTACTTTTACCCCCGCCAGCCGCTGCAAAAATACCCATGCGCTGACCTTCACCACAGGTCAGTAGCCCATCAATGGATCGAACGCCAAGAGAGATTGGCTTTTCAATCAGTTTACGTTGCATTGGTGGTGGCGCATCGCGATAAACAGGATACCAAGCACTTGGTTCCTGACTTTGCGTACCATCGAAAGGACGCCCAAGCCCGTCAAGCGTTGTACCTAACAGGTGGTCGCCAACACCCACTTCGTGCATTTTGCCCATTGGGCTTACTTCTGTATTTGAGGAAATCCCAAACATATTTCCTAACGGGGTGAGCAGAGCGTGATGCTGCTGGAAGCCAACCACTTCCGCTAACAAAGACAGAGTTTGATCGGGATTACGCAACTCACACAGTTCACCTACACGAACGCCAGGGACGACAGCTTTGATAATGGTGCCGGTGACTTGTGTAACGCGCCCGCGAATTTGGATCAAACGCGTGTGTTTAATCGCAGATTGTTGGATATCAGTGATGTATGAGAAATCGTTCAAGGTAAAAATATGCGCAATGATTGATGCTGAGAGGATAGAAAGTATAAGAATCAATTTATAGTGAATATCAGTCGGGAGTTTTTAGAAAACTGAAAGCGCACTAAAAAAACACGTCTGATTTTGACAGCTTCAAAAAAGCGCACTTCCTATAATTCGCCTGTATTGTGCGGAAGGAGTGCAAGTGAATGAGTATTATCAACAATCATATCGCAACAAATCCAAAGTTTGATGCGTCTATCCAAAACGGGTTGGAATCGTCTCGCCCCGACGTTTCACAAAAAGGCAATTATCGCGGTGAAACCGTCCGTGTTCACAATGCCACACAATCACTTTTTGATGCGATGGAAGAACTCACTTCACTCGGTTCCGAAAAAGCAGAGAAAGATCTGACCAAGCGCAAAGTGAAAGACAGTGGTGTTCGAGTTAATGAAGCACATGAACTCGTTTCGGACTATTTAAGAAAAGTCCCTGATCTTGAAAAGAATCAAAAGATCAAAGATTTGGCTACAAAAATGGCGGGAGGAAATATCTCGACCATCGCGCAATTACAAGCCTACTTGAATGGGTTTTCCGAGGAGAAAAGCCATCAATACCTCGCCCTAAAAGCCGTTAAAAAGTTTTTGAGTGCGAGTCCAGAAAGTAAACACCTACTAGCGCTGATTGACCAAGCACTTCTAAGAATCGAGCAAAACCCAGATACATGGTCTCAAATTGATACGGAAATCCGTGTCTCAAATTTTGCTGATGAATACAGCCAAGAGCAAGAGTTTAGCTCTTTGCATCAGCTGCGCGGCTTCTACCGCGATACCGTTCATAGTTATCAAGGGCTCGGCGCGGCTTATCAAGATGTAGTGGCGCGCTTTGGTGAGCAGGAGGTATCGACTGCTGTTGACTTTATGCTGCAAGGCATGAGTGCAGATCTTAGTGTTCAAGGTAGCAGTATCGATTCGGTTAAGTTGCAGTGGTTGATGTCCGATATGCAAAAACTCAAAACTCTAAATACGTTGCAAGATCGTGTGAGTCAGCTGTTCCAAATGTTTAAACCGGAAAGGACGAATTATGGCTTATCAAGTTTCTAATTTGATGGCTGATGTGATTGCGTTGGTAGAGCAGCGATGGGTAAGCAGTGATGAGATATGGAAAGTCGCCAACGCAATGGAATTGACGGCGGTAGAACAAAAAATCGATTTTTTTCGAGAGTTCCATAAGTTAGTTCGCGCAATCCCAATTGACGTATTCGCCGATGAAGAACAACGACAGAATTTAATCCAAGCGGTACAAAAGGCGCTAGACGAAGCCATTGATATAGAAGAAGAGGAAGCGTGGGAAGATGAGTTGGATTGATGCATCCGTCGATGAATTTTGCCGAGGAATGGGGCTCGATGCCGTCGATTTCTCATCAGCTGGACGGGTGCAGCTGGATTTTGAGCAAAGTGGTACGCTGCATATTGAGCGACAGGGTGAGCAGTTATTCTTGATGTTGTCTCGAGCGTTATCTTGGCATCAAACCAGTGACATGATTCAAAGTGCACTGTGTTTGTGTCATGCCGATCAAGGCTGGCCTTTCGAAATTAAAACCGGCTTGTTAGATGAGCAAACTCTGGTTTTTTCAGCAAGGCTAAAAGGAGAAGAAGTAACACTTCCGACCTTAGAGCAAGCGTTTACGCTTTTGGCTCGTCTGCATAACGATGTGGCAGGCTCATGACTCGAGTTAGCACTTTAAACGTAGGCATAGAAGCCTTCACGCATGTTACTCATAGTGAGGTTAAGGCCGATTTCCCTGAACGGTTTCAATTACTTCCGGATGGACAGGCGGTCGCTACGCATTTAGAGAAGCTCTATGACCTCAGGCCTTCAGACCAATACCTAATCGCGTTAACCAAGCCAAAATTGTTGCACTCAGAGTTGTTGCGTCCAGAAAAGTACCGCCAACAGTTCGATGAAACGTTGGCTCAGCTGCAAGTTCTTGCACAGGACTCAGGCTCCGTTTCTTTTATCAAAGCATCCGAAACGCTACAAAGTACACAACTTGATCAGCGTTACCTCACTATGGCGCTCAATCTCCTTATTCAGGTCTAACCAACATGTTGAGATCCAAAGACATTGAACTCTTACTTGTTCACGCTGCGCTACAAGTTCAATACCAAAAGCCAGAGCATGCCATTTCTATTCTCGATGCGGTTCTAGAAATAGAACCGCATCACAAAGAGGCGATGCAAACACTTGCTGTGGCGTGTTTACAAAGTGGTCGATATACCCGGACGATTGAGGTGTGTGAGCACTTATTAAAATCCGACCTTCATCCTGACTCGGCAGGACTCTGGTTTTGTTTAAGCCAAGCGCGTTGGAAACAAAATGACGTCGATGGGGCACGCCAAGCGCACCGACGCTATCTGCAATCTTTAAATAGTGAATCACATGAATAAGTTGATCGATATTCTAAACAAAGTAGGGCAACGCAAAGACATCATGCTTGCGGTGATGTTACTCGCGATCGTCTTTATGATGATATTGCCACTTCCTACCGCACTGGTGGATGTGCTGATTGGCACCAACATGAGCATTGCGGTGGTGCTGCTTATGTTAGCGATTTACATCACCACGCCACTTGAGTTCTCTGCATTTCCTGCGGTGCTATTGATCACGACATTGTTTCGTCTGTCTTTATCTATCACGACAACCCGCTTGATCTTGCTACAAGGCGATGCTGGTCAAATCGTTTATACATTCGGTAACTTCGTTGTGGGCGGTAACTTAGTGGTCGGTATTGTTGTGTTCCTGATCATTACCATTGTTCAGTTTATGGTGATCACCAAAGGCTCAGAAAGGGTAGCAGAAGTTAGTGCGCGCTTCTCACTCGATGCGATGCCTGGTAAGCAGATGAGTATTGACGGTGACATGCGTGCTGGAGTAATTGACGTACACGAAGCTAGGCACCGACGATCACTGATTGAAAAAGAAAGCCAAATGTATGGCTCGATGGATGGCGCGATGAAGTTCGTTAAAGGCGACTCCATTGCGGGTCTGGTCATCATTGTGGTCAACATCTTAGGTGGCGTCACGATCGGGGTAACGCAAAAAGGCATGAGTGCTTCTGAAGCACTTGAGTTATTTGCGATTTTGACCGTTGGCGATGGTTTGGTGTCGCAGATCCCGGCACTCTTTATCGCGATTACCGCCGGTATTATCGTGACGCGTGTTTCTCATGAAGACTCTTCTGATCTTGGGTCGGACATTGGTGGGCAGGTGATTGCTCAGCCACGTGCGCTTCTTATTGGTGGTGTGCTTTTGGTGCTGTTCGCACTCATCCCTGGGTTTCCAAAAATCACTTTTCTTGTCTTGGCCGCCGTGGTTGGTGGTGGTGGTTTCTTCCTTTTCTATCAACAGAAAAAACAAGCTGAATCAGATAGCACCGACTTATCAAGCTTTGTTTCGCAAGGGGCCGGTTCGCCAGCAGCGAAGCCAAGCAAACCCACTCCATCTAGAAACAGTAAAGGCAAATTAGGTGAGCAAGAAGAGTTTGCCATGACGGTCCCACTCTTGATCGATCTTGACGCGAGCCTTCAGGAAAGCTTGGAAGCGGTCGCATTAAATGAAGAGCTAGCAAGGGTTAGACGCGCACTATATCTCGACCTAGGCGTGCCTTTCCCAGGCATCCACCTGCGCTTTAACGAGGGGATGCAAAATGGCGAGTACTTAATTCAGTTACAAGAAGTCCCGGTTGCACGAGGACGAATTGTTAAAGATCAACTCTTGGTGACAGAAGGGAATGAACAGATCGATTTATTAGGCGTGCCTTATGAGCAAGATGAAGATTTTCTACCTGGTATTTCTAGCATTTGGGTGGCACAGAGTTATGAGCAAAAACTCGTAGCCAGTCATGTAGGTTTTCTCACACCCGACAGAATTTTAACGTACCACTTGTCTCATGTTCTCAAGGAGTACGCACAAGACTTTATTGGTATTCAGGAGACGCGTTATCTGTTGGAGCAGATGGAAGGCAGTTATTCGGAGCTAGTCAAAGAAGCCCAGCGTATTGTTCCGTTGCAAAAAATGACGGAAATCTTGCAACGCTTGGTTTCTGAAGACATTTCTATCCGAAACCTTCGCGTGATCTTGGAAGCGATGGTTGAGTGGGGCCAAAAAGAGAAAGATGTTGTACAGCTGACGGAGTACATTCGTTCCAGCTTAAAACGTTACATTTGCTACAAATACGCGAGCGGACAAAACATGTTGCCCGCTTACTTATTGGATCAAAATCTCGAAGACACAATACGCAGCGGTATTCGTCAAACCTCAGCAGGGAGTTACTTGGCGTTAGATCCGTCAGTAACGCAACAATTTGTCAGTGATGTGAAACAGACCATTGGTGACTTAAGCCGCATGCCGAATAAACCTGTGCTAGTTGTGTCTATGGATGTACGCCGATATGTGCGAAAGCTTATTGAATCGGAATACTACGATCTGCCCGTTTTGTCATTTCAAGAACTAACCCAGCAAATCAATATTCAGCCACTTGGAAGGGTGGGGATGTAATGAAAACAAAACTAATACTCTCGCTGGCGCAAGCGGGGATCGAAGTGACGCCATACTTTTGGCAACAAAGTGAAATTCAACTTGGTTATCGAATTGAAGTTGAAGGCTTAGAGCTCGTTTTTCGGGTGGAGGACGGTGAAATCATCATCGTTCTTCTGAAACGCGTTCGTCCCAAATTGGGGTTGAGTAACCCCTTTGCCGGCTTATTTCTTTTGGCTGAACATGCCATTCAACTTTATCCCTCCGATTGGGTCATTCGCGGCAACGTCGATGTGTTACGTGGTAGCAACATGAGCAGCCAGCGATTGGCACAATTCTATCTAAAAGCATGCGGTGCAAGCCATGATGAGCTAGACGACTGGTACTGTTTACGCCTAGCAGATTATAGACCTTTGAAAAAGTTGAAAAAGTAAAAACTCACGACTGTTACTGACAGCACCGATGAGATGACCCGCTTTAAGATAGGAATCAAGATGAAGCAACCGTTTACCGATGCGATTGAGAACGCTGAGCTTGCCATTAGAAAAGCTGAAGACAGAACCGATATTTTTAACGAGCTATTGGAAGGCTTAGGTGTTGGTCCTGTTGCGGGTGATGTTTTACTTGGCGGCATAAAAGCACCAGTAGATACCATGAAACGTGCAGAGCAAGAGCTAATAGACGAAGTCCAGCGCCGCCGGCAACAACAAACTCAGCTACAAGGTACGTCAGGTAAACGCAGAAAGCGTCCCACAGTGATGCGCGGCATGATGATTTAGAGGTTTGGAAATGACGAATATGAAAACGACTGGCTCTACGATAGGAGCAACAGACACAGCTGCGAGTAGTGCACCATTACCCACTTTCCAACAAAACTTGATAGAGGCATTTACCCCTGTACTGGGTGAAGCAGAGACTCAGCAACTTGCCTCTCTAATCTCTTCATTGCCAACTATCTCGGGACAAACGGAATCACAAAGCATCGCGCTTTATGTTGATACACTTGAAAACCTAAAAGCGAAAAATAACGCGTTTGCTGATATATCATTGACCGACACCGCATCTGTTTGGATAAAGTCGCTACAAAGTGCTAACTCAGATGGCGAATTAACCGCAGCCGAGTTTAATGCTCAAACAAACCAAACGCTATCAAATCAGTTTCAGGCCTGGTTTAGTAAGTTACTGACGGAAAACGTAGATAGCTCGTTGTCTACTGAGTTTGTTAGTCAATTTAATCTGGGCACTCAGAGTAACCAAGCGGAGCAGATCGCCAACCTCTCCGAGACAGGTCTGGCTAATGCCACCAAAGAAATTTCTCTTTTTGTTGCAGAGCTTGCTAATCAAATGGGCTCCCGTGAAGTGAGAGATGCTTCTATTTCTTTTCTTCGCAATGCCTTTAGTAGCTTAGGTTCCGTTAATCTCGCGCAACTGAAGAGCTCGGACTTTCTGTTGACTAAAGAGAGTTTCGCCCTTCAAGTCTCAGCTCAATTAAAAAGTAGTTTTCAAGGCATCGGTATTACTTTAAGCACCGATGACGCAAGTGCGCTAGCTAGCAGAATTACCTGGACTCCTGGTATTTCTAAGCAGCAGCTTAAAGAAGCGTTAGATGAAATGGCCGCTCAAGTGAAAGGCCAATATAGCGCAGCTTATGGTGAGGCGAGTGGAACGAACAATCTAAAAGCAGCACTTAATACTGTCATTGGTGGAACTGAGCCTTTGACCCTTTCTAGTCTGTTCGCCAACTTCGCGGTGAGTTTAACAAATATAGAAATCGACGACTTTTACCAGGACAGCGCGATAGCCGATGTCCAAAAGACACAAATAACGGCAGCTCAAGTTAATTTGATCAAAGAAAACACCGAACGAGATATCCGATTACAGTTTGAAAAAATAGTAAAAGGTGAATCTACCGGGGCTTCATTTACTGAGCGATACGAGGCATTGCGCAAAAACTTAGGGGCATTGAAAGAGCGTCTACTCAATATCACCGACAAAGAGAAAGCGGATCGCGAGGTGAGAGCAGAGCACTCTCTAACGGCTCGTGATTTGTTGGCCGTTGTTGAGTCCAGCATTGGAGACCGTTTTGATGAGCAAGTGCTGCTTGCACTAAATGAGCGTCGTGTTAACCGTTTAGAGAAACGTAATGACCAGAAAGAGGCATTAGAGGATCTCACAATACAGCTTAAAGTTTTTGGTGTTGTGCAATCAAAAATTCACTCTACGCAAAGTGTTGATGGGGTTTATAAGCCGGGATATCCAGAAAGTAACTTCAAAGCGAGTGACTTTAACTACAGCAATCAAACGGATTTTGAAGCTTCACCTGAGTACAAGTATTTGACGGATAATAAGATAACAAACCATCGAGACTTCCTTCAAACACAAGGTATTACTATCGGTGATGGTGCTTCGTACCAAGACGAAGAGAAGTCGAAAAAGCTGTCTAATTTTTCTAGTTCTGTCAGTGCTAAATCCAAGTTGCTTAACGATGAAGTGCAAATCAAAACCACTGAGCTGAACGACACCAGTTCTCAATACAACTCGACCGTTGAAGCGATGAACAAGTTTGTTCAGAAGTACCACAGTATTTTACAAGAAATCCTACGAGCCATTTAAGGATAACCAACCATGACTAAAACAAACGCGACCGATCCATCTCAAATGCAAGCAGAAGAACTGCTGTCTTTTTTGGAAGAGGGAGGCACGCTAAAAATGTTGCACGATGTGTCTCAGGACACCATCGAACACATTTATGCCGTAGGTTACAACTTTTTCCAATCGGGAAAGATTGAGCAAGCAGCGAAAGTATTTCAATTACTCAGCATGCTTGATCATTATCAGGCGCGATTTTTCATTGGCCTTGGCGCGGCTCGTCAGGAGTTGGGTGAGTATCTGCAGGCAATAGACGCCTACAGCTACGCAGCGCTAGTGGACGTAAATGATCCACGCCCACCTTTTCACTCTGCTGAATGTCACCTTAAACTGGAACAACTGACAGAAGCAGAGAGTGGGTTTTACAGCGCGAAGGAGATGTCTGCCGGAAAATCACAATATGCAGATTTGCATGAGCGTGCAGGCATCATGTTAGAAGCGGTGAGAAATAAAAAGGAGTAATTAGACTATGAGTTCTATTGCACTTGACCGCATCCAGACACAGGTTTATAGCCCTGAATCTGGCCAAGCCACGTTAGATAACGTGCAGAAAACGGCGTCTACAGCGACGCCTTCTGTGACGGTAGAAAACGTGAAGAGTAAAGATGCAGATGTACTGAACACCGGAAAAGTAAAAGTTCAGTTAGATGCACCTAACGCAGCTGTTAGTGACAAAGTGAATGATTTGACGCTAAAAGCCATGGCACAGCTGCAAAAGATCGTCGATACCATTGCAAAATCTCTCCATGCAGTTGCAGACCAAACAGGTTCGATTGCCGTCAAAATCATCGCAGGATCTGCTGATGATTTTGAAGTAGAGCTTGCTGCTATCACGGATAAACTGAAAAGTGCTCAAAACGAGCTGAAAATTCAGGAAGTGAAGGTCGCAAAAGCTAAGCACGAAAAAGAGATGGTGGAAAACCAAGACAAAATCAAAGAATCGGAAGCCGCTGCAAAAGAAGCCCAAAAATCAGGCTTAGCAGCGAAGATCTTTGGTTGGATCAGTGCGGTGGTTTCTATTGTTGTTGGTGCCGTAATGGTGGCAACGGGTGTTGGTGCAGCAGCCGGTGCACTTATGATCGCTGGTGGCGTCATGGGAGCAGTGAGCATGGCGTTGCAAGAGCCAGCCGTTCAAGATGCGCTAAAAGAAGCGGGCGTAAATGTCGATGTGCTAAACAAAGTCGTAATGGCATTAGAAATCGCCGTCGCGGTTATCGGAGCTGTTGTGACGTTTGGTGGTGCAGCTGCTGGCGGTATCGCGAAACTTGCAGCAAAAGGTGCTGGTAAGGTAGCTCAAAAGGTCACGGAAATCGCTACGAAAGCCGCTGCAAACATGGCGAAAGTGGCGGATATGGGCACAAAAGCTGCGACAACAACAGCGAAAGCGATTCGTTATGGCGCAGAAACCGTCGATCTTGCCGTCAACGTGGGTAAAGGCGCAACGGACAGTGTCCATGCTGCTAACAATGCTCACGTAACAGAGATTCAGGCTGATATCACAGACCTTCGAGCCAAAATGACGTTAAGCCAGGCTGTCATTGATAAGCTCAAAGAAGAGATTGGTAAGTTGATGGAAGACTTCCAAGAGCTGATGAGCCTCATCATGCAAATGATTCAAGCGAAAAGTGAAACTATGCAAACGGTGTTAAGCCGTCCTGCAACGGTATAAGGAGTTTATTATGCTAGATAAAGTAGGCGGAACGGGTCGTGGTGAACTATACGGTTTAGGCGATACCATTAAAACCAACAAAGCAGAAAAAGCGCCGGAAACAAAGCTTGAAGCGGGTGCCGTTAAAAGCCAAAGTGAGTCAGGTGTTTCTGGTGCAGCACGCTACCAGTTAGAGACACCTAAAGCTCCCACAGTGAGTAACCAAGCTCAAGTTGTTGCAAACTTAATGAGTGCTCTTGCGCCGACGGTGAGCTCATTAATGAGCACAACGATGAAAGCGCTTAACGGTGAGGAGGTGATCAAGTCACCATCAGATGCGGTATCACAATCGTTGACGCTATTAACATTGTTGTATCAAGTATCAAAGCTGAGCCGTGAGCAGCAAGTGCTACAACGTGAAATTGCTGTTGAAGCAAACGTCGCGAGTTTAGAAAGCCAAGCGGCAGAACTAAACAACTCGGCAAGCGCAATGATCGCGATGGCAGTCGTTTCGGGTGTATTAGCGGGTGCTACCGCAATTATTGGTGCCCTTGGTTCTTTCAAAGCAGGGAAAGAAATCAAGAATGAAATGGCGAGCAATAATGTACTGAAAACGCAAAAAGCTGGCTTCGATCAAGCAGAAGAGTTATTAAATAACAATAGCTTGTCTAAAACGCAGCAAGATCAGGTTAAGCGTGCGCACTCACTAGCGAAAGACAATATCGCAGACACGACAGCGCAGCTGACAAGTGGTGGCCGTAAGTTCGATAAGTTGATGAGCTCAAACCAAGCGAAGAACGCGATTCTTCAAGCTTTGGGCCAGATGGCAAACTCAGCATCGAATGTAGAGCAAACCAAAGCGCAAGCGCGCAGCAAAGATGATGAAGTACAAGCGACTCGCGCACAAGCAGCCAAACAGAAAGCCGATGAAAACATTGGTTTCCAAGAAGGTTTATTGAAAGAGCTACGTGACTTGTTCCGATCTATCTCAGATAGCCAGAACCAAGCGTGGCGAGCATCAGTCCCAACGGTGTAACCATCCGTTTCACTAACTACAAAGCGTTGTTTATACAACGCTTTTTTTATGGGATTCAAGTCTAAATGCTATTTATCAGTAGGTTAAGTTGATAAAAAAGTATATATCTATAAATCAACCTCCAAGGATGAGAACTTAAACGTTATCAAATTGTTAACGATTGCTATACTTAAACGGTCATCAACACAAGTAAAAGGGATGTTCAATGTTTAAGTTTAAGCAAATCGCACTTGCGGCTTCTTTGGCTGCACTCACAACAGGCTTTTCTGCGTCTGCGGAGGAAACGTTTGTCACGATTGGTACCGGTGGAGTAACAGGGGTTTATTATCCGACTGGTGGCGCTATTTGTCGCTTGGTTAACAAATCGCGAGAAGATCACGGTATCCGTTGTTCGGTAGAAAGTACTGGGGGATCGATTTATAACATCAACACTATTCGTGCTGGTGAATTGGACCTCGGTATCGCGCAATCAGACTGGCAGTATCATGCTTACAAAGGAACCAGTAAGTTTGAAGAAAGCGGGCCTTTTAAAGAGCTACGCGCCGTATTCTCCGTTCATCCAGAACCGTTTACTGTCGTTGCACGTAAAGACGCGAACATCAAAACTTTTGATGATTTGAAAGGTAAGCGCGTTAACATTGGTAATCCTGGTTCTGGTCAGCGAGGTACTATGGAAGTGCTAATGAACCAGTATGGTTGGAGTAACGACGACTTTAAGCTTGTCTCTGAGTTAAAAGCAGCAGAGCAATCAAAAGCACTTTGTGATAACAAAATTGATGCGATGATTTATACCGTTGGTCACCCAAGTGGAGCGATTAAAGAAGCCACTACGTCGTGTGATAGTAATATCGTAACGGTAGCTGGACCTAATGTAGAAAAACTGGTTGCAGACAACAGCTTCTATCGTGTCGCAAATGTCCCGGGTGGTATGTATCGTGGCACAGATAGTGATGTTCAAACCTTTGGTGTGGGCGCGACGTTTGTTTCTTCTACTGCGGTACCAGAAGATGTGGTTTATAACGTGGTTAAAGCGGTATTTGAAAACTTCGATGATTTCCGCCGTCTCCACCCAGCGTTTGCAAACTTGAAGAAAGAGGAAATGGTAAAAGACGGTTTATCTGCGCCTCTTCACCCAGGAGCGCTCAAATACTACAAAGAAGTAGGGCTGATTAAGTAAGCGTTACTTTCTCTTATTATTGATGTAAAACGCCATCTTTCTCGATCAATGCCACTCGTTTAACCGCGAGTGGCATATTTCTATTTCTCGTCATCCTGTACAGCGACGAAGGAGCGTGATACAGGATCTTCTATCCGAGCACTTTGTGATCAAAATTGTTTCATTAGCCGCTTAGTGTAGTGTTATTAGATTCCTAACCTCGCTGGAGTGACACAAAAAATCGTTAAGCTATCTGCATTAATCTTTCGCGCTAGCGTTTTTTGTAGGAGTGTTATCCACTTGTACAAGTTTTGCTTAAACATAAACATCAATGAAAAAGTAGATAGTGATGAGAATAGAAGAAAGAGCAACAAACCCTTTAACATGATTGGGATTCAGTTGACGAGAGACACGAGCTGCAAGATACCCACCTACCAACGTACCGACCAAAACAACACTACCTGTCTGCCAGTCAATGGAACCATTGGCAACAAAAATCACGATAGCAATGAGTGAAACACACGTAGATACGAGCAATTTCAAACCGTTCATTAAATTAATGTCTTGGTGACCAGCTACTACCAGATAACTCAGAACAATAACCCCTAAACCTGCGTTGAAAAAACCACCGTAAGCAGAGACACCAACAAGTAGTAAACCCAACGCAATTGCTCCGAGTATGCCAGCATGTTTGTGCTCTTTCGCGACAGTTTTTATTAGCATTGTTAAACGAGAACCGGTGAGAAAAAGCACGGTGGCAAATAAGAGTAACCAAGGGATGGCTTCCATAAATAGCGATTCTGGCGTGTTGAGCAACAGATATGCTCCGACAGCGCCGCCGACTAAACTGAATGAGACTGTGAACAGCAGTTCATGCTTGTTCTTCATGATCTCTTCTCTGAACCCGACGGCTCCGCTAATGTAACCCGCACATGAAGCATACGTGTTTGTTGCGTTAGCCATAATAGGAGGAACACCAACTGCCAATAGAGCCGGAAAAGTAATAAAGCTTCCGCCTCCTGCTATGGAGTTAATGATCCCACCAATTACGCCAGCAACGAATAAAAGTGCGAGTTCTAAAAGCATAAACAATCCTTGTTATGTTCTTTTTCATTGTTAGAGCTTCAGATGATCCAACCTACATGCTCTAATGTTCTGATATGAGGTTTACTTTACCCGCTCCAAAACAAAATTGTTCAGTTCTGTAACGTTTTTGATGACATGAACGGCTTTAGTTTGAGAGTACCCCTCGAGGCGAGACATAAAGTCATCATTCCAGAATGCAGGGCATTGCTGAAGAACTTTGTAGCTTTGTAACGTTCCTTTCAGTACCGAACTACCATCAGGCCAACCTTCAGGTTTAATGAAAAGTCCTTTAAGGAGACGTTTCGTCACAAACCAATAGCTTACTGAGTATGGTAGATCAATATAAATGAGAGTATCGGCTGCATCTAAACGAGCGTTAAAAGAGCTGATCGGTCCAAGGCCATCTATAATCCAACGATCTGAGCTTAGTATATTGCTATGGGCTTCATCAAAAACGTTACGCTCAACGGGATCACCGTTTGGTTTATAGACTATTGAATCTAATTGATGAAGAGGAAGACCGGTAGCCGACGCGATTACTTTACTTACCGTCGATTTTCCACTGCCGGGTTTACCAAAAACTGCTATTTTTTGCATTGTGACCGCCTCCAAGAGAGCTTTTCCCATACGGTAGAGACAGAAAACCCACCGTTATGGGTGGGTTCGATAAATACTGAGCGCATCAAAAAATCCCACCATTCCTATGGAATGATGATAATTCGTTGGTTAAGTTGCGCTAAGTGTGTGTTCATACAATCACCTTCATATAACGACAGTGATTTGTCAATACCATCTGCACAATAAGCGAACGATTTGGAGGGCGGAAGATAAAGCCATCACGATGGATGGCTTTATCTAGGTTGAAAGAGACAGCGATTACTGCTCAACGCTGACTGGCTGTGCTTTAAACTTTTGAATCAGCTTTACGATTAGTGGACTTGCCAATACCAATACAGCTAAAACAGTAAAGGTAAGGGTAATAGGACGCTCCCATAGGAAACTCAGTTCTCCATCTGAAATCATTAATGCGCGGCGTAAGTTCTCTTCCATTAATCCTCCAAGGATGAAGCCCAGCAATAAAGGTGCGAGTGGGAAGTTAGCGAGCCGAAGTGCAATGGCAGCCATAGCCACAATCAGCATCACGAACACATCCATAGTATTAAAAGAGACCAAATAAACGCCGGTGATTGAGAAGAATAAAATCATCGGTAGAAGCACCGTTCTTGGAACCGCCAAAAGCTTTGAAATGTACGGAATCAACGGTAAGTTCAGGATCACAAGTACGATGTTGCCGAAGTACATGGAAATGATCACTGACCAGAACACATCTGGGTGTTCAACAAACAGGCGAGGGCCAGGTTGAATACCATAAGCGATCAGCGCACCGAGCATTATTGCTGTTGTACCAGAGCCCGGAATACCAAGCGTTAATAGCGGTACAAATGAACCACTAGATGCTGCATTGTTCGCAGACTCTGGCGCAACCAAACCACGTATACTGCCTTTACCGAACTCATCCTTTTTCTCTTTAGGTGCGAGGTTGCGCTCCATACCATAGCTTAAAAAAGCAGCAATGGTTGCCCCTGCGCCAGGAAGAACGCCAGTGAAGAAACCTAATATTGAAGAGCGAATTGAAACAGGCGCAACATCTTTGATTTCTTCCTTGGTCACTTTCATTGAGCCAATGTTGCTCAGCTTTTCTTGTTCTTCATCGCTGGTGTCTTTTGATGGTTTAAGGATGCCCATCAATGTCTCACCCAGTGCGAATGTCGCCATTGCAAGCAACAAGAAGCTAAAGCCATCCATTAAATCCGTTAAACCGAAGGTAAAGCGTTCAACGCCTACGCCTTTATCGATTCCAACTGTAGATAGCATCAAACCAAGAATGGTCATCATCCACGCTTTGATTACCTGACCTTTCCCCGCAAAAGCCGCGACAGCTGATAACCCAAGTAGCATCAACGCAAAATAGTCCGACGATTGGAAGCTAAGGGAGACGCTAGCCAATGCTGGTGCGGCAACAAGCAACATAATGGCAGATAGCGTACCGCCAGTGAAAGACGAATAAGCTGCCAAAGCTAATGCTTTACCTGCTTGGCCTTTTTGGGCCATTGGGTAGCCGTCAAATGCTGTGACCACGGTTGAAGAACAACCCGGCGCGTTAATTAAAATCGACGATGTAGAGCCACCAAATACCGCACCGTAATAAACACCCGCCATTAAAATAAGGCCAGAGGAGGGCTCTAGGCCATAAGTAATTGGGATCATCAAAGCAATGGCTGAGATCGGCCCAAGTCCAGGTAACATGCCGATAAATGTACCGACGAAGCAACCAACGATCACCATCATAATGTTCATTGGCATTACTGCGGTGGATAAACCTTGTAGAATTCCATCTAACATAATTCAGTCCTTTCTTTGACTACCAGATGGTGAAAATCAAACCCGGTTCGAGATAGATGTCCAAACCTTGAGTGAGTAATAAGTAGAACGCGATCACGAATGGAAACGACGCGCCAAACAGAACGGGTTTACGTCTTTCCCCGAGCAGATAAAAGCCAGCCAATAAAAACAAGCCAGTAGCTATCACAAAACCTAAGTAAGTCAGGCCCACGCCGTAGAGCGCCATTAAAATTAAAAAGGCAATCAGTAACTTCCAATTGAAGGTCAGCACTGCGCCACTTTGTTTATCTGGTTGTCCTGTCACCAGCAATAGCAAAGAAAGGCCGACACCAACGTAAGTCAGGATGGTTGGCAGAGTACGTGCGGTGAATGGTTCATACTCATCACCTGGAAACAATGGAATTTGTGAGGTTTGATAACCGTAGCAAAGACAGAAAAGTAGAAAGATCATTGCGCCGACGCGGTCACGACAGAGTAAATACTCTTTGGTGAAAAAGTTGGTTGAACGAGGCATATTCAACTCCTAACAAAAGTAAAAAAGACCGCATATGGACGTCAATGAATAAACTAAACCATTAACAATTAAGCATTTCGCTGCTAGTCGAGCCGCTTTGGGTATATAAACAAAGGAGTGTGCATGCCGATTGTCGACAATGTCCATATGCGGTGAAACTTAGAGTGCAAATACAATGGGGAAATACCAACCTACGTTATTCATTGAGGTTGGTATCTGAGGGACCCCAATTCGATTGTTACTTCAGGAAGCCTAACTCGCGCATTAAGTCACCCATCTGCTGCTCTTGATCTTCAAGAAACGCGAAGAATGCTTTATCCGCTTTATAGTTGTCGATCCAACCATTGCGGTCTCGAACGACTTGCCATTCGTCGGTGTTATACATTTTAGTAAATGCGGCATTCCATTCATCTAGCTTTTCTTGGCTTGTGCCTGGTGCTGCAAAGAATCCACGCCAGTTAGCAAAGACAGTTTCATTACCATATTCGGTGAGAGTTGGAATGTTAGGCGCAGCTTCTAAACGTTTTGGTGCTGTAATCGCTAACACTTTCACTTGCCCAGACTTAGACATTTCGAGTACTTCACCTAACCCTGTAGAGAGCAGTTGTGTTTCGCCTGAAAGTAGGGCAGCCATGGCTTTTCCACCTGCATCATAGGCAATGTAACGAACTTTACGCGCATCAAAACCTTCACCTTTGAAAGCTGCTGCTATAACCAAATGATCCATAGAACCACGAGCAGAGCCACCAGCAACCTTCACCTTACGTGGGTTTTCTTTAAAAGCTTTAACGACATCTTCCCAAGAGCTATAAGGAGAATCGGCTGATGTAACAATGGCGCCATAATCGGCAACCGTTGCGGCAACAGGAGTCAAGTCGCGGAAAGATTGTGGGAAGATCCCACTGAGCGAGCGAACGACGATCGGTGTTGAGTTCACCATGAGTGTATCTTCTTGACGATCAGCCGTTTCAATCAAATGTGCGATTGCTTTGCCACCGCCACCACCAGATAGGTTTTGAAATGATACGGTTTCGACGATGTCTAACTTTATTAATACATCACCAGTACCTCGGGCGGTCATGTCCCAACCGCCACCGGCACCTCCAGGGATAAGAAAGTGCATTTTTTCAATATCTGCAGCAAGAGCGTTGAATGAAAATGAAGCTGCGATGATTGAAGCGGCGAGCGTTGGTTTGAGTACCTTTAACATGTTCACGTTCCTTATGTTAGCGACTCTATTTAGTTGAGCCTTATTGTTTTTGCTCAGTTGTCATGCCTTGTAAGCGTTAAAGCTGAACTTGGTGTAAAGGTTAATTAAGTGTTAAATATCTGTCTGTAAAAGAGATATAAAGAGAATATTGAGCATTTCGGTTATTTTGTTCATAAAGTTCACGGTGAGAAGTTGGTGTTAGGTCACGCGGCTTTACGTTTTGGTAGGCCATAATAAAATGACGGAAAATGAACGAGGAAAAGAGAATGAAAGGGACGTGTTTGTGCGGCGCTATTGAAGTGATCGCAGATGCTAAGAATGAAGTGAGTCTATGCCACTGCTCGATGTGTCGAAAATGGTCGAGTGGAGCACTCCATGCTGTGCATTGTGGTCCTAACGTGACGTTTAAAGGTGGCGAACCTAAACGTTATCAGTCGTCAGACTGGGGAGTGAGGGGGTTTTGCGGTGAGTGTGGCACAAACCTTTTCTACCATTTGTTGCCGACAGGTGAGTACATTCTTTCCGCTGGTTTGTTCGATAACCCAGATTTCAAACTCACTTTAGAGATTTTTACCGATGAAAAGCCAGCTTATTATGACCTCAATTCCGCTTCACAAAAGATGACTTCGCAACAAGTCTTTGATCAATTTGTACCTAAAGAATAGTTTTTTATCCGATTATTGTTCGACAGCTGAGCTTTTAGTTTTTAGATCATAAGCTTAAAGGTTTACAAGTTGTCGACAATATAAGTTCCCCATTCTTTATTTCTGCTAAAAACAGCACTTAATAGGCATTTTAGGCCAGTTTAAATTACGACCTTAGTCTAAATTGTCGACAATTTACTTGATTGTCGACACTTTGATCGACTACTTTATATTCAGGTTAAGAAATTGTAGACATTTCGATGTCGGTAACAAGAGTATCTGAATATGAACTCTGAGTTGAAAGCTCGTTATAAAGTGCTGGGTTCTGAGAAAGAACACACCAAATCCGAAACGCTGACCGAAACACTCATTGAAGTCATTGTTAATGGCGACGTGAAGCCTGGCCATAAGATATCAGAGCCTGAGCTAGCAAAGAAATATCAAGTCAGTCGTGGGCCTTTGCGTGAAGCATTGATGCGCTTAGAGGGGCTAGGGCTCATCGAGCGAATTCCTCATGTTGGGGCTAGAGTGACCACTTTTTCTCCGGAAAAGCTGATAGAACTTTATGCCGTTCGAGAAGCATTGGAAGGCATGGCAGCAAGGTTAGCTGCGCGACACATTACGCAAGAAGAGCTCTTAAGCTTGGAAATGCTATTGTCGACACATTCCAAGCATATAGACCAAATGGAAGGCGCGTCTTACTTCCATCAACATGGTGACTTTGATTTTCACTATCGCATCATCCAAGCGAGCAGAAACAGTAAGTTAATATCTCTGCTGTGTGATGAACTCTATCACTTATTACGGATGTATCGTTACCAGTCGCCACGTGCGCAATCTCGCCCGAATGAGGCGCTCACCGAACACAAATTCATTTTGGAAGCCATTCGCAATCGCGATGAAGAGCTTGCAGAAATGTTGATGAGAAGACACATATCAGGAAGTCGAAAGCTCATCCAATCTCAAATTATACATACAGAAAGTTTAGACAAAGACTAGAAGGAATTCGTCATGAGCTTAACACCGGGAGCGAAATTCAGACTCGCCATTGAACAAAATAATCCACTACAAATTGTCGGCACTATAAACCCGTATTGCGCCATGATGGCAAAAAACTTGGGTCACCAAGCGATCTACTTGTCTGGTGGCGGTATCGCAAATGCGTCATACGGATTGCCGGATCTCGGTATCACAACATTAAACGACGTTTTGGTTGATGTTGACCGTATTACTAACGCATGTGATTTGCCTCTTTTGGTTGATATCGACACGGGCTTTGGCGGTGCATTTAACATTGCTCGCACGATCAAAGCGATGGAAAAAGCAGGCGCGGCAGCGGTGCACATGGAAGACCAAGTCGCACAGAAACGTTGTGGTCATCGTCCGAACAAAGCAATAGTCAGCCAGCAAGAGATGGTTGATCGCGTAAAAGCCGCGGTTGACGCACGCAATGATGAAAGTTTCGTGGTTATGGCTCGTACAGACGCGCTAGCTGTTGAAGGCATGGACAGCGCAATCGAGCGTGCGATTGCGTGTGTGGAAGCTGGCGCAGACATGATCTTCCCAGAAGCGATGACCAAGCTGGATCAGTACCTTCAGTTCTCAAACGCACTTGAGCAAGCAACTGGAAAGCACGTTCCTATTCTGGCCAACATTACCGAGTTCGGCGCAACGCCACTGTACGGCTGCGATGAGCTTGCAAAAGCGAAAGTCGATATGGTGCTTTACCCATTAAGTGCGTTCCGTGCCATGAACAAAGCTGCTGAAACGGTCTACAAACATTTGCTAGAAGTGGGTAATCAGGAAGCACTGGTTGATTCGATGCAAACACGTAAAGAGTTGTATCAGCACCTGAATTACCACGACTACGAAGACAAACTTGACCAGTTATTCTCTGAAGGGAAATAGCGGGGGAAAAGCAAAAATAGACGGAAGCCCAAGAAAAAGATAATCGGAATTTATCTCATCTAATAACGTGAAATTCGTTTGGCTAAAAACACCCCAGAGAGGGAAAAGTCAGACAGAAAAGGAGTTCAAACAATGTCTCAAACTGCAGAAAAGAAAGCAGAATTAGGTGGCGCAGGCCTTCGTGGTCAAAGCGCAGGAAGCACAGCTTTATGTACTGTCGGAAAAACGGGAACTGGTTTAACTTATCGTGGATACGATATTACTGATCTTGCGAACAACGCACAGTTTGAAGAAGTGGCTCACCTTCTGTTACGCGGTCACTTGCCGAATCAACAAGAACTTGATGCGTACAAGACACACCTACTCAGCTTTAGAGGTTTGCCAGCCGAGCTAAAACAAGCTTTAGAGTTGATTCCTGCAAGCGCACACCCAATGGACGTAATGCGCACGGGTTGTTCTGTATTGGGTAACCTAGAGCAGGAAATGAGCTTCGAGGAGCAACTGAAAGCAACCGAACGTATGCTAGCCTTGTTCCCTGCCATCATCTGTTACTGGTACCGCTTTAGTCATGATGACGTGCGTATCAACACCGAGGATCAGACTGAAGATTGCATCGGTGGTTACTTTTTGCGATTACTTACAGACAAAGCGCCATCTGCGCTGCACAAACAAGTGATGCATTGCTCGCTTATTCTTTATGCTGAACATGAGTTTAATGCTTCTACATTCGCAGCACGCGTTTGTGCATCAACGTTGTCAGACATCCATTCTTGTATCACGGCAGCAATCGGTACGCTTCGTGGACCACTTCACGGAGGTGCGAACGAAGCGGCGATGGAAATGATTGAAGATTGGCAAACGCCCGACGAGGCGGAAGCGAACATCATGAAAATGCTAGCCAATAAAGACAAGATCATGGGCTTTGGTCATGCGATTTATCGTGAAAGTGACCCTCGCAACGCCTTAATAAAACGCTGGTCCAAAGAGTTATCGAAGCAAGTTGGTGATACACATCTATATGCGGTTTCTGAGCGTGTTGAATCAGTGATGAAGCGAGAGAAAGGTCTGTTCTGTAATGCGGACTTCTTCCATGCATCGGCTTACCACTTCATGGACATTCCAACCAAACTATTTACCCCAATCTTTGTGATGAGTCGTTTAACGGGCTGGGCTGCACACGTTTATGAACAGCGTGCCAATAACCGTATTATTCGCCCAAGTGCTGATTACACGGGCCCAGATCATCAAGAATGGGTGCCTATCGAGAATCGCTAGCGCGAAGGTCAACGAGGGCATTATATGCTTTGGTTGACCACCTCCTTCCTTTGTCATTCTCTCTAACAGAGGAAGGAGATCCTCTCATCACTGTGTTTCTGGAGCAATGGAAAACCTTGATGAAGGCAAGATGTAAAGACTGAATGGAAGCAAACCATGAACACAAATATTAATACTCAATATCGTAAGCCGCTTCCGGGAACTCAACTGGATTATTTTGATGCACGCGAAGCCGTCAATGCCATTTCTCCTGGAGCCTATGAAACACTCCCTTATACCTCTCGCGTGCTAGCTGAGCAACTGGTCCGTCGCTGTGACCCGAACACATTGACAGATAGCCTGAAACAGTTAATTGAACGCAAACGCGATCTTGATTTTCCTTGGTATCCAGCACGCGTTGTTTGTCATGACATTCTTGGTCAGACCGCTCTAGTCGATTTAGCGGGTCTACGCGATGCCATTTCAGATCAGGGCGGCGATCCTGCAAAAGTGAACCCAGTGGTTGAGACACAATTGATCGTTGACCACTCTTTAGCGGTTGAACATGCGGGCTTTGACCCTGATGCCTTCGACAAAAACCGCGCGATTGAAGAGCGCCGTAATGAAGACCGATTTCACTTTATCGAGTGGTGTAAAACAGCGTTTGAAAACGTCAGCGTGATTCCAGCTGGGAATGGCATCATGCACCAAATCAACTTGGAAAAAATGTCTCCTGTGGTACAAGCAAAGCAGGGCATTGCCTACCCTGACACCTGTGTGGGTACGGACAGTCACACGCCTCACGTAGACGCTCTTGGTGTTATTGCGATAGGTGTCGGTGGTCTGGAAGCAGAAACCGTCATGCTTGGCCGACCATCAATGATGCGTCTACCAGATATTGTCGGTGTCAAACTGACGGGTAAACGTCAACCGGGCATTACCGCAACGGATATTGTCCTCGCGATTACTGAGTTTCTTCGTAATGAGCGTGTGGTATCTTCATATCTTGAATTCTTCGGAGAAGGCGCACGTGATCTAACGATCGGAGACCGCGCAACGATTTCAAACATGACACCAGAATACGGCGCAACAGCTGGCATGTTTTATATTGATGAGCAGACCATCAATTACTTGAAACTAACTGGTCGAGATGAAGAACAAGTTGCTTTAGTAGAAAATTACGCAAAACAAACCGGTCTTTGGGCAGACGATCTTGATAGCGCAGTTTACGAGCGTGTACTTGAGTTCGATTTATCATCAGTTAGCCGTAACTTGGCTGGTCCGTCAAACCCTCATCGTCGTTTACCAACTTCTGAGTTGGCACAGCGCGGTATTTCTGGAGCGTGGGAAGAGAAAGAAGGCGAGTTGCCAGATGGTGCAGTGATCATCGCTGCTATTACCTCATGTACGAATACTAGTAACCCAAGAAACGTGGTTGCTGCTGGCCTTGTGGCGAAGAAAGCCAACGAACTTGGTCTTGTACGTAAACCTTGGGTGAAATCGTCTTTTGCTCCGGGTTCTAAAGTTGCACGCTTGTATCTGGAAGAAGCGGGCTTATTACCAGAGCTAGAGAAGCTTGGCTTTGGCATTGTTGGTTACGCATGTACAACTTGTAACGGTATGAGTGGTGCGCTGGATCCAAAAATCCAACAAGAGATCATCGACCGTGATTTATATGCAACAGCGGTGCTTTCTGGTAACCGTAACTTTGATGGTCGAATCCATCCGTACGCCAAACAAGCTTTCTTGGCTTCACCACCATTGGTTGTCGCTTATGCGCTAGCGGGTACCATTCGTTTTGATATCGAGCGCGATGCATTGGGCTCGGACCAACACGGCAAACCAATTTATCTCAATGATTTGTGGCCAAGCGATGAAGAGATCGATGCAGTTGTCGGTACTCATGTTAAACCTGAGCAGTTTAAGCAAGTTTACATTCAGATGTTTAAGCTGAATGATCAAGAGCAAAATCCCAACCCGCTGTACGACTGGCGTCCGATGAGTACCTATATCCGCCGACCACCGTACTGGGAAGGTGCGCTAGCGGGAGAAAGAACATTGTCTGGTATGCGTCCATTGGCGATTCTGGGCGACAACATCACCACTGATCACTTATCACCATCCAACGCGATTCTCGCAAGCAGCGCTGCAGGTGAATACTTAGCGAAAATGGGTGTGCCAGAAGAAGATTTCAACTCTTACGCGACTCACCGTGGTGACCACTTAACGGCGCAACGCGCGACCTTCGCTAACCCAAAGTTGTTCAATGAAATGGTGAAGGAAAACGGCGAAGTCGTGCAGGGATCTCTGGCGCGTGTAGAGCCAGAAGGGCAGGTGGTTCGTATGTGGGAAGCGATTGAAACCTACATGAATCGTAAACAACCATTGATCGTGGTGGCTGGCGCGGATTACGGTCAGGGGTCATCCCGTGACTGGGCAGCAAAAGGCGTTCGACTGGCGGGCGTAGAAGCCATTGTTGCTGAAGGCTTTGAGCGTATTCACCGTACTAACTTGGTTGGCATGGGCGTACTACCACTGCAATTTAAGTCGGGCGTTAACCGCAATACGCTAGAGCTGGATGGTACGGAACTTTACGACGTGGTTGGAGAAATCAAGCCGGGCGCTGATTTAGCGCTGGTTATCACACGCAGCAACGGCGATAAAGTCGATGTTCCGGTTACTTGTCGCTTAGATACCGCTGACGAAGTTCACGTGTACAACGCGGGCGGTGTTCTGCAGCGTTTCGCGCAAGATTTCTTGGCACAATAAGGAGTGCGTATGGCAAATAATACTCCGAATCAAACAAGCCAAATAAAAGTGCCCGCGACGTACATGCGTGGCGGCACGAGTAAAGGTGTCTTTTTCAACCTAGAGGATTTACCTCAAGAAGCGCAAATGGCTGGAGCCGCGCGTGACAAGCTGTTGTTACGTGTTATCGGCAGCCCGGATCCTTACGCGAAGCAAATCGACGGTATGGGTGGTGCAACCTCCAGCACCAGTAAAACAGTGATTGTTTCGCGCAGTAGCCAAGACGGTCATGACGTTGACTATTTGTTTGGACAAGTGTCGATCGACAAACCATTCGTCGATTGGAGTGGTAACTGCGGCAACTTGTCTGCGGCAGTTGGTCCCTTCGCCATTCATGCTGGTCTGATCCCACAAGATCGCATTCCAGAAAATGGCATTGTGACGGTGCGTGTTTGGCAGGTGAACATCAGCAAAACCATCTTGATTCACGTGCCAATCGTCAATGGTTTTGTCCAGGAAACTGGAGAGTTTGAACTCGATGGTGTCACGTTTCCAGCGGCAGAGATTCAAGTGGATTTTGTTGATCCTTCCGATGGCGAAGGAAGTATGTTCCCAACGGGTAACTTAGTTGATGATTTGGTGGTGCCGGATGTGGGTACGTTCAACGCGACCTTTATTAACGCGGGCATACCAACCATTTTTATTGATGCTGAATCGATAGGATATCAGGGCACCGAGCTGCAAGACGATGTCAACAACGATGACACAGCATTAGCGATGTTCGAATCCATCCGCGCATATGGCGCGTTAAAAATGGGCCTGATTTCTGATTTAGAAGAAGCTCAAACACGCCAACATACGCCGAAAATAGCGTTTGTTTCTAAACCGAAAAGTTACCTGTCTTCAAGTGGTAAAGCCGTTAATGAGTCGGATATTGATGTGCTCGTTCGCGCGCTGTCGATGGGCAAGCTACATCATGCAATGATGGGAACAGCAGCCGTTGCTATTGCTTCTGCTGCGTGTGTGCCCGGAACGTTAGTGAATTTAGCCGCTGGTGGCGGTGAAAAAGAGTCCGTGACTTTTGGTCATCCGTCAGGAACGTTAAAAGTTGGGGCACAAGCGAAACAAACTGAGCAGGGCTGGGTGGTGCAAAAAGCCATTATGAGCCGAAGTGCGAGAATACTGATGGAGGGATTTGTGCGTGTACCCTTCTATGTCTTCGATTAAAAGAGACGATCTTTGGATTAAAAGAGCGATCTTTGAGTAGAACGAGAGCAATGTCAGGACATACTGGAGGAAGCAATATGTCTTCATACGAAAAAGAATACTTATGGGCGAAGAATGAACCGGAGAGTTTTTGGCGCGCTCAAGCGGAGAATCTCGATTGGTTTGAATCTCCTAAAACTATCTTGAAATCTGATGAAAACGGCATAGAACGTTGGTTTCCAGATGGTGTAATGAATACGTGCTGGTTAGCATTAGATTACCATTGCGAGCAAGGACGCGGTGATAATACTGCACTCATTTATGACTCGCCAGTGACAGGTCGTAAAGCCACGTACACCTATAGCGACCTACGTGACCAAGTAGCCAAAATTGCTGGCATGCTGTCTGCTCAAGGTGTTGAAAAAGGCGACCGAGTCGTTATTTACATGCCGATGATCCCAGAAGCCGCAATGGCGATGCTTGCCTGCGCGCGTTTGGGGGCTATTCATTCCGTAGTATTCGGCGGTTTTGCACCTAATGAGCTTGCTGTACGAATTGAAGATGCAGAGCCGAAAGTGATCATGACGGCGTCGTGCGGGATTGAGATCAACAAAGTCATTCCATACAAACCAATGGTAGACAAAGCCATTATGGACAGCCGTTGGAAGCCTGAGAAAGTGTTTGTTTTCCAACGTCCAGAGTGCGACGCTGAGCTAAACCAAGAAAGAGACTTAGATTGGCAGCGAGAGTACAAACAAGCGCTGCCACATGGTTGTGTTCCGGTGTTAGCAACCGATCCGCTCTACATACTTTATACATCGGGCACGACAGGTAAGCCGAAAGGCGTTGTGCGTGATAACGGTGGCCATGCTGTCGCGATGAAGTACTCCATGAGCGCAATCTATAACATTCCTCAAGATGGCGTCTTTTGGGCGGCATCTGATGTGGGCTGGGTAGTAGGGCACTCTTACATTGTTTACGCCCCACTGATTCACGGTTGCACTACTATCCTATTCGAAGGCAAGCCTGTTCGAACACCGGATCCTGGCGCATTTTGGCGAGTGTGTGATGAATATAAAGTAGATGCGTTGTTCTCTGCACCAACGGCGTTTCGTGCGATTAAGAAAGAGGACCCGGAAGGCGAGCACTTAAAACAGTACGACTTGTCGAATCTGAAAAACATCTTTATGGCGGGAGAACGCCTTGACCCTCCGACACTGGAGTGGGTTCAGAGCAAAGCGGACAAGCCCGTTATTGACCACTGGTGGCAAACCGAGACGGGCTGGGCCATCGTTGGCAACCCGACAGGTGTCGAAATGATGCCAGTTAAAGCTGGTTCTTCGACGAAGCCCATTCCGGGTTATCAGGTCGAGATTCTGAATGAACTTGGAGAGGCTGTCGGGCCTAACCTACAAGGCTTTGTCGCATTAAAACGTCCGCTACCACCAAGTTGTCTGCCAACGGTTTGGCGTAATCATGACCGTTTTGAAACTGGTTATCTTAGCCAGTTCCCAGGCTACTACGTGTCAGGTGATGGTGGCTATCTGGATGAAGACGGTTACCTGTTTATTATGGGACGTATTGATGACGTGATTAATGTCGCGGGACACCGATTGTCGACAGGTGAAATGGAAGAAATAGTAGGAGGCCACCCAGCGATTGCAGAATGTGCGGTGGTTGGTATCCACGATGATCTAAAAGGTCAGCTTCCACTTGGCTTTGTGGTACTAAAAGACGGCGTCAAAGTGGATGAGCTAGACCTTGAAGGTGAGCTTGTTGGCAAAGTGCGTAGTGAGATAGGTGCAGTTGCTTGCTTCAAGCATGCGTTGGTTGTAGACCGTTTACCGAAAACACGTTCAGGTAAAATTTTGCGTCGAACTATACGTCAAATAGCTGATGGTGAAAAATACACCGTTCCGTCAACGATTGATGACCCAAGTAGCTTGAACGAAATTGAGCGAGTGCTACGACGCTGAGAAAAACTCAATTCTAACTAACCCCTGATCCTCGAACTCTGTTGGTTGGTTCTGCCTCTGTACGTTTATTAAGTGCAGGGGCCTTTTTGTTGTTCAAACAGTACAAACGTATCGTGAAAGCATTTGTGACTTGCCAATACGACGTTTTCCTCACAAACTACAGCCATTCCATTTTTAGTGACCCTTTGTATGACCACGTTTGCGATTAAACCTGCGTGTTTTAGCGACCTAGAGTTGCTCAACGATCTTATGTTCGAGCTTCATGATGAGCATCATCTTCAATCTCCTGAGCTTTTCAAAACGGCAGAGGAGATAGAACAAGAAAAAAGCATTGCTCGATATATTGACGACCCTGAGTGCCTTGTTTACGTAGCAAAACAAGGAGATGAAATTATTGGCTTTATCTCTGGTCACTTCTGTGAACTTATTTCTACCGTCAGCCAGCCAGTTATGATGGGAAGTGTGGATGAGCTCTATGTGCTGCCTGAATATCGAAAACAAGGTACGGCGCAGGCATTGATTAATAAAATTGAGTCAACGTTCTCTGATTACGGTGCAAAACAGATGTTTGTTGAAGTATGGCATTTTAACCAGGGCGCAATATCTTTGTATGAAAAACAAGGATTTGCACATCATATCCACTATTTAAGAAAACCGCTGAACGAATAATCGTATTTAACTTTAATATTGTGATTTAGGTTCTATCGAATTGAAATCATTCAGTTCGTCAATAGACTTTTCTCTATAAGTTGCTCGCAATGTTAACAAATTGATATGCACCCACATTGGTATCGGCGTTTTTGTCTGCTTGTTTATTAGTAGCACGAGGATCGTGCTTACAAAAACAAGAGGACAATATTTTGAAACTAACAAAATCGTTACTTGCTTTAGCCGTTTTGCCAATGTTCGCAAGTGCTGATGATTTGTCTCAGACGCAAAATCACACTATCCAACCCCAGATCGTAGGCGGAGTAACTGCCGACCCACGTGACTGGAAATTCTACACCCAAATTGTTAGTCGTTATGGTAACCGATCGTATTGTGGGGCCAGTTATATCGGGAATGGTTACGTCCTGACTGCTGCACATTGTGTTGAGGGTGATTCTCCGAGTCAGATTGCGGTTAAAATCGGTGGCGTTGTTTATAACGGTAGTGATGGTGTTCGTGCAAACGTCAGTGAGATCCATATGCACCCGGCATATCGCCGCGCGACGCTTTCTCATGACCTCGCGGTATTGAAGCTCGACTCTGTGCCTCAAGGTGTTTCTTCAGTTGAGATTGCGAATGGTAGTCTAACGCAATACGCGAGCATCGGAGATTGGCTTAGTGTTGCTGGCTTAGGGCGAACTTCTGAAGGAGGAAGCTCTCCGTCTCGATTGCAGGAGGTTGACGTCCCACTTGTGTCGGATATGACTTGCCGTCAAGCCGGTGGCAACTACACAACGGTTGGAGAAGTGTCATTCTGTGCGGGTATTCCTCAAGGTGGGATAGATTCTTGTCAGGGAGATAGTGGTGGTCCAATCGTTATTAATCGCAGTGGTGTAATTACTCAACTTGGTGTGGTCAGTTGGGGAATAGGTTGTGCTCGTCCTGGTATGTATGGGGTTTATAGCGATATCGCTGCTATGCGCAATTTTGTCGATGGTGTTATCGGAACAGCAACACCACCAAAAGAAAATGTTTCTGTTGGATACACCACCGAACAGACACTGGCATCATTTAATGTTGGGGAGTTACAGCAACATAGCTTTGTTATCCAGAATTCAGGGAACACCACGTTCACTGTGGAAAATGTTCGCGCGTTTGCTTCGGGTGTTACTGATGCAGCTGTTATTGCCAATGATCAGTGCTCTCAGGCGACGTTAGCAATGAATGCAAGTTGTAGTGTTGATGTTGAATTTGGTGCTACTCAGAGCGGAGAAGCAAGAGTGGCTTTGAACTTCAACGTTGATAAGACCAGCACACAATACCAAGCGTTAGTATCCGCTCAAGCGAAAACGGTGACAACGCCTCCCACAGATAGCTGTAAAACTGTATGGCAAGCCAGCTTAGTGTATCTCAAAGGAGATACGGTTACTTGGAATGGTAAAGTTTGGCAAGCGCAGTGGTGGACTCAAGGTGATAATCCAGCAGACTCAGGGCCTTGGGGTGTTTGGCAAAAAGTCGGCGATGCGAATTGCACGTCTAACTAACGATCGGGCCAGTGAATTTGATTCGTTGACCATGAGATAAGATTCATTCTTGGTTTCAACGATCAGTACATAGTTACCATAACTGGGGTTTATTGTTTGCGAATAATAAGCCCTTTTTTATTGTGTCAACTATGAGAACCCACAAAATGTGTATGACTTTGTCCTGACGTTATCTTTATATAACTGGCAGAATTGCGATCAACATTTTATGTTTTGTCTGATTTTTGTCAGGTTTGCATTAAATTATTCTCCAGTGAGCGTTGAGATCAGGTTTTACGCGATCAACTCAGTTTGGCATAACTCGTTACTTAATTTTTGTCGAAAAAGATAAGATTAACTGCCATGATTCATTGGTTATCATTATGTTTATTTAAGGTCATATTTTGTGTTGAGACAGCTGTTATTACTCATCCTTTGTTTTATTTTGTTACCTGTTTCACCGATTTCTACGGCTAAAGCCACTGCGAGCGAAGTTAAAGGAGCGCTCTGTATTGTTCGCGCTGATGACAAGTTAGTGCTAGTTCATGAAGTATTAACGGATAAGATTTCTCTACCTGGCGGAACCATTATTGATGGTGAGTCTCCACAAGTTGCTGCTCAACGAGAAACGTGGGAAGAAACCGGTATAGTGGTTACGGTTGGAGAGGAGCTTGGCAGAACGGACACTGCGGTTTTTTACGACTGTATATCAGACTCTGACATTATCGCTTTTTCTATGAATAATTCTTTAGGTGGAAATGAACTGCCTATTTGGTTTGCCCCTCATTATGGAGTAGAAGTTGCGTCAGCGATGTTGCTTAGCCCATCTGAATTACCATCATCTTTATATCGTTATCCTGAGCAATGGCCACAAGCCACTCAGTTTTTTGATCAAGCTACCAAGCAATCAGTATCTTATGTGACTCAGTTGATCGAATCCGCGCCTTCATTTCGTCAGGTTGAATTGGCGTGGCTGATAGATTTACAGAGTTGGGTAGGGGCGTTGTCAGAAACGAGTTACGAGGTAGCTAGTCAGATCTCGAAACTCGTTATAGATCTGATAGAACCGACGGTACTACTCTTTCTATTTCCTTTTGCCATGATGCGCTTTGGTAGCCGGTTTGTGTACCGACTCTTTTTCGCAATTAGTACAACGTCGCTTATGGTGCTTGTCGCTCAACAAGGCTTTTCGCTACCGCGCCCACATGTCTATATACCAATGATGGAGTTAACGCACAGCTTTGGCTTTAGTTTTCCTAGCTTGCCTATCGCTGTGTGGTTTTGTGTGCTGACGTTCTTGTTTCATAGAACCCAGTATTTTGGTTTGAATGGAACAACGGCAGTCTTCGTGTTCATCACTCTTACTGTGGTGTTAGGTAAGTTTTTCCTCGGCAGTGCCTTTATTTTAGATATGTTATTTGGCGCGCTGTTAGGCAGCTTGGTGGCTTGGCATGTTCTTCGATTGGAAACAAATCAAGATGTGAACGTTGATCAAGTTCTAAGCTCAAAAGGCGTCTGGTTCATTATGACTGTGGCAACAGCGGTCATCTCCGTCATCTGGCCATTACCTGTGTTTGGTCGCTGGCTAGCAATTTTAATCACTGCATCAGCGTTGGTCATGACATTTAAAGAGTCGAAAGCACATTTAGATACTCGGCAGATGATCTTTGTGACGCTGGCATTGTTGCTTGTTGATCAACTCTATTTGTACTCGGCTAATATCGTATCGTTTAGCGGTTTGTGGTCATTAGTCTTGTCGACGTTACATTATCCATTATTAATGTTGTTATTTATGCTGCTTGCAAGGAAGCTGACTTGTGAAAACCAACCGAGCAAAACGTTGCTAGATTGATGGCTGTATTTGTTATCTATTAGTATTTAAGTAAAAACAAAGCCTTGCATTACAGCAAGGCTTTTACACGTTTAGTCCACGAACAACGCCGCTTGCCTATCTTGGACGGCTAGGGATGTTAAACGTAAGAAGCTTAACGCAACAGACATGGCGGAAAGGGCTATGCATTGAGCACGAACTTTTCTATAGCTTTAGCGACACCGTGCTCATCATTACTTGCCGTAATGTAGTCAGCGATTTGCTTGGTTTCTTCCATTGCATTTGCCATCGCGATACCAAGGCCAGCGTATTTCAGCATGTGGTGGTCATTTTCTGCGTCACCCATACAGATAACTTCTTCCGGTTTAATTCCCAGATACTCGGCAATTGCGGCAACACCAATACCTTTGTTGCTCGCAGGGTTAAGAAACTCAAGGAAAAACGGAGCGCTTTGAACAACCGTAAACGCTTCGCGCATTTCAGCTGGCAGTGCTGCTATAACTTCTGTTAGTTTGCTTGGCTCTGCAACCATCATAGCTTTGATGATTGGATGATCGTCTTCTAGTGATTCGAAGTTCATCTCGGTGACATTTAAGCCATTTATCTTTGCTTCAATATCGGTGTAAGGGTTGTGTTCGTTGGTGATTAAACCATGAACTTGACTAAAAGCATGGACGTACGCACCTAGCTCTTCGGCTTTTCGCGCCACCAATTTTGCAGCTTTACCATCTATGATTTGCTGGTGGATGATGTCGTTTGTGCCTACGTTCTTGACCATCGAACCGTTGTAGTAAAGAACAAAATCTCGATCGGAATGGATATTCAGTTCGTCGAGCTTGTCTTGCATTCCTTCTAATGGGCGACCAGAAGCGAGAACGACAGTAACGCCTGCTTCTCGAGCTTTTGCGATCGCTTGTTTGTTTTCTTCAGAAATGGCTTTATCACTATTGAGTAGCGTGCCATCCATATCTAGTGCGATCAGTTTATACATCATTTCTTACCTTAAAGTTTTTTGGGAGCTGTCAGTGAATAAGGCTTGGTTTAACGTTAACCAGAAACCTATATTCATTACGCTATGAAACTACAAAATGGTCTATTTTAACAATTAATTTTTGGTTTAAATTGACCTAGACACGCGTGTCCATTATGGTCTTCGCCTCGAAATGTTATGAGTTGAGTGAGTTCTGCGTTGTATAAGCTAAATGAGATGTTTGAAACCATCCAAGGGGAAGGGGTTTTCACTGGAGTCCCTGCTGTTTTTGTTCGGCTTCAAGAGTGTCCGGTTGGTTGCTCATGGTGCGATACCAAACAAACGTGGTATGCAGATGAGAATGATCAACGTCAAATAGGCGATATTCTGGTGAAAACGGAAGATTCTCCAACGTGGTGTGTTGCATCTGCCGAGAACATCGTAGAGCAATATCAACAGCAAGGCTTTAATGCTAAGCATATCGTGATTACTGGTGGAGAGCCTTGTATTTATGATCTGCGCCCTTTAACAAAGGCGTTTGAAGATATGGGGTGCCAATGCCAAATTGAAACCAGTGGCACATCAGAAGTGATTACTTCAGAAAATACGTGGGTGACAGTGTCACCAAAAGTAGCAATGAAAGGTAAATTACCAGTGCTTAATAGCGCGTTAGAGCGGGCAAATGAGATTAAGCATCCAGTCGGTACCCAGAAAGACATCGACCACCTTGATGATCTTTTAGCAAATGCGAACGTGGCGGCTGAGACTATCATTGCACTACAACCAATTAGCCAGAAGCCTCGTGCTACGCAATTGTGTATTGATACGTGTATTGCCCGCAATTGGCGTTTGTCTGTTCAAACTCATAAATATTTGAGTATTGCTTAGACGAGAGGCTCGTCATCATTCGAAGTGGCTTTTCTATCTAATCCCGGTTTCGCGAGTAATGCCGTTGGTAGCTTTGCTATCGAAACATTGTCGATATATCTAAACAGTTTATAGCGTTGTAAAAGCTAAGCAGTGTTGGCTGTTGTGGTGTGGTGCTATCTTTGGTTCGACAATCGTTTCGCATTTAATTGATGCCACCAATCTGGCGGCATCAAAATGAAGCTCTGTTGGCTGGAGTTTCACGCTGAGATAAAACGTTTAGAAGCTAACGCAAAAGGTTTTATCCCAGCGCTATTACCGCTAACAAAGACTATTTGCTCGCTAAGTATTCTTCTAAGCCGCTTTGTCGCAGTAGGCACGCTGGGCATTCACCACAGCCTTTACCAACGATTCCGTTGTAACATGTTAACGTATTGTTTTGGACAAACTCCAACATATTGTGCTTATCAGCGAGAGCCCAGGTCTCTGCTTTAGTAAGCCACATTAAAGGAGTCTTAATATTGAAGGCTTTATCCATACCTAAATTGCAAGAGAGATTTAGAGAGCGAATAAAGTTGTCTCGGCAGTCAGGGTAACCACTAAAGTCTGTTTCGCAAACTCCCGTAATGATGTCTTGAATACCAAGCTGGTAAGCATGGATACATGCGTAAGTAAGAAAGAGGATGTTTCTCCCTGGAACGAATGTATTGGGTACGTTAGCATCGCTTAAGTCATTAGATACCGGAATGTTGTCTCTTGTCAGCGAGCTTATCGCTAACTCATTAATTGATTTTACATCCAGGACTTTGTGGCTTTTGATGTTAAGTTGCTTACCTAATTCGATAGCGATATCTATTTCATCTGAATGACGCTGGCCATAATCAAACGTTATAGCATGAACCTCATCATATGTATTTAATGCATCGATTAAGCAGGTCGTAGAGTCCTGCCCACCGGAAAAAACCACAAGTGCTTTTGTTGTAGCCATGTTGAACCCTTAGTTATGCTCTTTGATTCTTTGGTATTGATACGTATTCTTAGGCGTTTAATCCCAATTACGTACTCGACTTGTTCGTAGCGATTGCGTCCGCAATCAACTGGGCTGTGCTCTCAAGCACTCTTTGCTTGTCATCATTTGACAGCTTGTGGAGATTCACAGCAAGTTCAGCGGTGATTTCATCTTCACAAAAAAAATAGTTTAGAGGCACGTTTAGCTCATCTGCGATAAGTTTGAGCGTTTTTACGTCGGGAGTATGGCGCTCCCTTTCGTATTGATTCATCCTTGCACTTGCAGAACTATCATCCATGCCGATACGGATGCCCAGTGCTTTTTGGGACAGATTCGCTTGTTTACGCGCATGCTTAAGGCGGGCTGGGAGTGGGTTATTAAACAACACTTAAAGTTCATACGAAGGACTTGGATGACTAAGATTATCTTAGTTTTTCTGATTTGTGTATACTAAGTAATGCTTAGTTATTGCCGAGGTCGCCAAGGCCGTGTATGTATAGCTAAACAAGATTTCGTCTCTTTAGGTTGATTAAGTGACGTTGAATCTACTTCTTCAAAAACTGCCGTATGGAGGCGCGGGAGGAGCGAGTAAGGGCACGAGAAACCGCAGCGATTTGTAGAGCAGAATTTGCTCTTCACATAAACGTAGTCGTCTAAGTTGAAGAGCAATATTGTTCTTGATGATCAACTATATACTTAAGTAAATAACTGTGTCGCACAATAGATCAGAGCTGCTGCTAAGCTCATATTGATGACTTTGCCATATCTCTGGAATTGCGATTGAAGTAGCTTTCCTGCAACGGCCCAAACTACGTTGCTAAGAAGTGCGATCAAAGCAAGAATGAGGCTAGTCGCTAAGATCCAGTAGATATTCTGAGTGTGGGGCAGTACGAACGTAGAAATAGAGGTAATTCCATAAAGAATGATTTTCACATTAACGAACTGCAAACCGAAACCTGTTAAGAAACTGATACCTTTAGAATTATCCGATGAAGTTTTGATCTCACTCGTAGCAAGCCCCCAAGCCAACCAAACAATATAAGCTGCTCCAATCCATGTTAGCCAAGGTGTAATCACGGGCAAGAGGCTGATCATGTTATACGTGAAAGCGCCACAAAGTAGCATCAAAACAACATAGCCACAAAACATCCCCGAAATCACTTTTGTTGAGCGTTTTAGTCCATATTGCGTCGCGATGCTGAGCGATAAAATGTTGTTTGGCCCTGGTGTAATTGAAGTAATGATTACGTAAGTAAAAAATGCGGTGTAGATGGCTGTCATCTCTATCTCTCCTGTTTTTACTGCACTATACTTCGCTACAATTGATTAAAAAATTGAATAAATTAAAACTTAGACTTTTAATTTATTGAACTGTTGGTTGTGGAGTCTAGTCATGAATCTAAAACGCTTTCTTACTTTTAAAGCTATTGTTGAAGAAGGATCGTTTCTAAAAGCGTCACAGAAGCTTTATTGCACGCAATCAACCGTCACCTTTCAAATCAAGCAGTTGGAACAAGATCTGTCTCTGCAGCTGTTCGAAAAAATAGGGCGTAAGATGGTTTTGACTCAAGCAGGAGAAAAGATACTGCCTTACGTCTATGAACTGGCGCGAGTGATGGAAAATATTGAGGGAACAGCACAGCAAGAAAACTCGGAGCCGACCGGTGAATTGAAAGTGCTGATTGCTGAGACTCAACTTGCTTATAAGATGGCTAATGTTTTAAAAGAGTTCAGGATCAGAGCGCCCAATGTCCGACTCTCTCTGCAATCACAAAATTGCTATCAGATTCGAGATGAGTTGATAGCGGATAAAGCTGATTTAGGTGTGTTTTATCGAGTAGGTAATGACGATACGCTCAAGGTCCACGAGTTTGAGCAGGAGCCACTGGTATTGGTTGCTTCACCGCTTTTAAAAGGGCTAGATTTAAAGAAGAGAGAGCAACATATTGATTTAGGGTTTATAAGCAATGGCCCTAAGTGCCTTTTTCGACAGATGTTTGAGAGCATTATTCAAGAGCGTGATATTAGCATCGACAACATGATCGAACTTAGCAGTATTAATACGATCAAAAATTGCGTTGAGAGTAATATTGGTATTTCTTACTTACCTCGTTTTACGGTTGAAAAAGAGTTGCAAGAGGGCAGTTTACAAGAGCTTGAGTTCACCGAATTTTCACAGATGATCAAGCCACTCTGCGCTTATCATGCTGGGAAGTGTGTGACGCCGGCGATGGAAGTCTTTATTGATTGTATGCGTAACGAGTATGAACGGTTTTCTACTCAGAGTCGGTGATCTTTAATATGTTCTATCTGACATAGTTTCGTTTTTACTCCTTTTTATTTTTTTAAGTGACCACTTCTAATTTATTGATTTTTTTTGCTTTGTTGTGAATCCGACTGTTGTGGGATGATAAATGGGATCTGATGTGAAAAGCTATTTATTGACGGAAAGAGATAAGATATCAAAACGACGGCGTGTGATAACTAGATTAGATAAGGTTACATAATTAACAGTGTAATAAATGCCATTCTTTATGGATTATTTTCAACGAGACTTAATTGTTACGGTTCGTTATTATTAACTCGTTAACGCATCCATTGCTAGGAAGTTAACTTACGCATATTGTTTTTTTCATCATTTGCAGCAAATTATATTTGCTGCTTTTTTTTAACCAAAAAAAGTTCAAAGCTTGAACTACAAGCTCTGAACTTTTGTTTATACTTAGTGGTTTTCTACTTTAATAAGTAAAACACCGTTTAAAAGTATCGCGTAACCTAGTAACTCTAAGCTTTCTTCGACCAAGTTTTTCACGTCTCTATTATATGATTTCCCCATGAACTCGACCCAAAAATCACCATACCCTGCAAATCGTGAGAATAAGAAAACAATAAAAAAGCCAATCGTTAATGTCGTGAAGCTAGAATGAGAAATGAAAAATTTTACCTCATTTTTTATGTTAACTATGTTATTAAAACAAAAATAACAGACCGAGACTATTATAATCCAAGCAGGGTACTTCCATGAACCGTGAGGGAAATACTGCTCTATGTGGTAGTCCATTTCTCTAACGAATATAACCATAAAAAATGAAGACATTATTACTAATATGTGTTTGAGTTCAAGATATTCCTTAGATTTATACAAACACATTAACGATGAAAAAAGCACAAATGCTATTTGAGTCATTTCTATAATAGAGTTCTCCGATGTGCTTTTGTCCATTTGTACGCTAAAATAAATCGTTGCTAACGTATAAATAACCAAAAAAATAAGATAAGATATTTTATATACTAACAAACTAGTGATCGAGGTGTGTTTTTCTTTAATATACATCGTAACTTGCATAGGTGATGGATTTGTTAGTATTATAAATCAAGAGTGTTTTATATTTAGTGAATTAAGCGCCATTTAGAATGGAACTTAATTCACCTAACATTAAACTTCGATGGATCTTAAACATTTCTGTTTTAAATTATTGATTTTATTTGATTTTCTGTTAATTTTGGTTAAATAGAATCAACTAGCTTTTATTGAAATGCTTTTCCCATATTGGTGGTATGCCAACTTCTTCTTGAACGATATCAATGAATGCCCTAACCAATGGTGATTGCTGACGGTGTGAGTACATGGCATAAATATCACCAAAATCTTGAGTTTCATATTCTGGTAAAAGTTGGACTAAATTAGAAGACTCTAGGTTTTTAGGAAGCATAAATTGACCTATAAGTGCTGCGCCCAGACCTGACTTTACGCTTTCAATTATTAGCTCAGCTTCATTGACCATGTATGACCCTGATATTGGGTATGTATCTAAACCATCTGATTTTGCTTTGTCGTAGAATTTAAGTTTATCGACAATAAAATTACCATTTGAATAAATAATAAAAGGTAGCTTAACTAACTCATCAGGCGTTTCTGGGTTACCATGTTTTTCAATTAAATTTCGAGAAGCAATGATTGCAGTCGTATTTTTTGCTAATTTTCTTGCTACCATTGATGAATCCCTCATAGGTCCGATTCGAAAAGCAATATCAAAATTACTTCTAATCACGTCTACATGAAGATCATCTAGCATTAGTTCAACACTTGCTTTTGGGTACTTATGTAAAAACTTCTCTATCGAAGGTTGTAGATAGAGTTTTCCAAATAATGTTGAGCTTGAAATTCGTACTTTCCCTGAAGGCTCAGTCTGAAAGTTCTCCGCTATTTGTTGAGTATCATCAAGGAGTTGAGATATTTGGTCTGCTTTTTCAACTATTTGCTTGCCGACTTGTGTTAATGAAAGAGAGCGAGTCGTTCTGTTTAATAGCCTAACGCCTAAGTGCTCTTCTAACTGCTTGATGTGTTTAGATAAAACAGAGCGGTCGATATTCATCCCATCTGCTGCTTTTGCAAAAGATCCAGCTTTAGAGACTTCTAAAAGCAGGTGTAGTTTATTTGCTAAATCCACAATGTTTATCCAAGTTAGATATTAGCGTATTAGTTTCATGTATAACTGCTGCTCTGTCTAGAAATTATTAATATACTTAATAACCAAAAGAAAAGGGAGCAATAGCTCCCTTTAGTATGAATATAAATGAGTATTTATATTATGGTTATAGTGTTTGACGTTTTTTGTTTCGACTCACTAACATGTAAAAAACAGGTGTGAGTAGTAATCCAAATACCGTTACGCCTACCATACCCGAGAATACGGCAATACCCATTGCTTGTCGCATTTCCGCTCCGGCCCCTGTACCAATCATTAATGGAATAACACCAGCGGTAAATGCAATTGATGTCATTAGAATCGGTCGAAGACGTAAACGACATGCTTCCAAAATCGCTGATAAGGTATCTTGGCCATTGTCTTTAAGTTCTTTAGCGAACTCCACCATCAAGATGGCATTTTTACACGCTAGAGCCACAAGGACAATCAAAGCAATTTGTGTGAATATATTGTTGTCACCACCAATGAACCAAACACCTGCTAGTGCAGAAAAAATGGTCATAGGAACGATCAAAATGATAGCGAATGGTAGTTTTAAACTCTCGTACTGCGAAGCTAGCACCATGAAAACTAACAAAACAACAAGTGGGAATATATACACCATCGTGTTACCAGCCAAAATCTGCTGGTAGGTTACATCAGTCCATTCATAAACCATTCCCTCTGCTAGGTTTTGATCCAGTACTTCCTCAATAGCCGTTTGGGCTTGGTCAGAACTGTAACCAAAAGCGGGACTGCCGTTTAGTTCTGCACTAGGGTAGCCGTTATAGTGCATCACGCGGTCAGGCCCAATCGTAGGTATGATCTCCAGTACAGCGCCGAGAGGAACCATTTGTCCGGCAGCATTTCTTACTTTGTAGTTAAGTATTTGGTCAGGTTCGAGACGATAGTTCATGTCTGCCTGGGCATTCACTTTGTATGTTCTACCAAACATATTGAAGTCATTGACGTACAACGATCCTAAATAAACTTGAAGCGCATCAAAAACCTGCTCTAGAGGAACACCTTGCAGCATCGCTTGTTCACGATCTATTTGGATGTCCATCTGCGGCACTTGTATACGAAATGTGGAATATAATCCCATCAGCTCGGGTCTTGTTGATGCCTCACTTATTACCAAGTTCAATTGCTTGAAGAGCTCATCAAACCCCTTGTTCGCACGGTCTTCGATTTGAAGCTTAAAGCCGCCAGTAGATCCAAGTCCTTGGATTGGTGGTGGTGGAAAAATCGCAACGAAGGCTTCATCAATAATTGAAAAGCTCTTATTTAAAGATGCAACAATCGCATTTGCGCCGAGAGTTGGATCATTTCGTTTATCGAAGTCCTCAAGCGTAACAAAAACGATGCCACTGTTCGGACTGTTAGTAAAACCATTGACCGATAAGCCTGGGAAAGAAATGGTTTGTGCTACGCCAGGTGTTGCCAGCGCGAGGTTTTCCATTTCTTTAATAACGGACTCTGTTCTATCTAAACTTGCTGCATCTGGAAGTTGGGCGATCGCAACTAAATACTGCTTATCTTGTTGAGGAATGAATCCTCCAGGAACCGCTTTGAATAGAGAAACCGTTCCCCCGAGTAACGCAATGTATACCACCACAACAACAAGGCTAAAGCGAATAAGCTTCTTGACCAGAGCTTGATATTGGTTAGAGCTGTACTCAAAAATTCTATTGAATGGCGCAAAAACATACTTACCAAAAACCGCATCCAATAGCTTGGTTAGCCGATCGGGTTTTGCGTTCTTATCTTGTAATAGCAGTGCTGATAAAGCAGGCGATAACGTCAACGAGTTAATTGCTGAAATAATCGTCGAGATCGTAATTGTTAGTGCGAACTGCTTATAAAACTGACCGGATAACCCTGTAATAAAGGTCGTCGGGATGAACACCGCACATAACACTAAAGCAATTGCAATAATTGGCCCGGTAACTTCGGTCATTGCTTGTTTCGTTGCTTCTAGTGGTGCAAGACCATTATGGATGTTCCGTTCCACGTTTTCGACGACGACAATGGCGTCATCGACAACGATGCCTATGGCGAGAACAAGTCCAAACAACGAAAGCGTGTTAATCGATACTCCGAGCATTTGCATTACGGCGAACGTACCGATTAATGAAACAGGCACCGCAATGATAGGGATGATAGACGCGCGCCATGTTTGCAAAAACAAAATGACTACAACAACAACTAGTACAATTGCCTCTAGCAGAGTATGAACCACTGCGTCTATCGATCCACGAACAAAGACGGTCGGGTCGTAGGCTATTTCATATGAAACTCCAGCTGGAAAGGCTGCTTGTAAACGGTCCATGGTTGAACGAACCTGATTAGATAGCTCAATAGCATTAGCACCAGGGCGTTGGAATACGGGCATCGCCACCGCTGGTTTACCATTTAACAAGGCGCGCAGTGCATAAGAGTTTTGACCTAGCTCTACGCGTGCAACGTCTTTAAGACGTGTCAAAGCCCCTGTTTCGTCAACTTTTACTACAATGTCGTTGAATTCATCAATATTCTCCAAGCGGCCTTTTACGTTCAACAAAACTTGGAATTGGTTTTCATTAGCGGCTGGTTGCGCACCTAATGAGCCTGCTGCCACCTGTTGGTTTTGAGATCGGACGGCGGAGACAACGTCCATTACGGTTAGATTTCTAGAAGCGAGCTCATCTGGATTTAACCACAAGCGCATTGAGTACTCGTCACCACCGAAAAGGCGCACATCACCAACGCCTCCGAGCCGAGCTATCTCATCTTTCAAGTTTAAATTAGCGTAGTTAGCTAAATAACTGACTTCACGGCTAGAATCTGGAGAATATATATGCACAACCATGGTGAGATCAGGAGAGGCTTTTTCGGCAACAACTCCTAACCGTTGGACGGCTTCTGGTAATCGGGGCAAAGCTGTAGTGACGCGGTTTTGAATTTGAACCTGAGCTTTGTCCAAGTCCGTACCCAAAGCAAAGGTTACGGTCAATGTCATTCTGCCGTCACTGGTTGCCTGCGAAAACATATATAACATGTTTTCTGTACCATTAATTTCTTGCTCCAGAGGCGTAGCAACTGTTTCTGCGATTACTTTTGGGTTCGCACCAGGATAGTTTGCTGTAACTACTACTGTAGGAGGGACAACCTCTGGATATTCACTCACAGGCAACTGTAAAAGTGAAATTGCGCCTACTATTAATATCAATAGCGATAACATAGAGGCAAATATGGGTCTTTGAATAAAAAAGTGTGCAAATTTCATTCGGTTGTCTTCTTAGTCTTGAGCTAAACGTTTGTTTGGCAACGATGTTGAGTTTGAAGCCATAATCAATGAAGTATTGCTAATATCTAGCATGACATTTTTTGGTGTGACTTTGCTATTTGGGCCAACTTTTGCTGGACCATTTACCGCAATAATTGAGTCGGCGTTCAAGCCATTCTCGATAGCACGAAATGTTCCGTAACGTTCGCCTAAGGTTACGATGCTGTATTGCAACGTATTCTCTTTATTGAGTGTTAATACAAAGCGGTTTTCTAGATCTGTGCCAATAGAACGCTCTGGAACGAGAACTCGTTCAACTGGTTTGGTTGTTGATATCTGAACTCGGCCAAACGATCCCACTTTTAAGTTTGATTTTGTTGCATCGAATACCGCTCGAACCTGCAAAGTACCGGTGTTTTCGTTGATGGAGTTGTCGACAAAGTCAACGCGTCCAAAAAACTCCTGCCCATTTTGTCCAGATAGTTCAAGACGAGTAGGTAAGTTAGAGTCGGCATTGATTGTCGAGAAGTAACGGTTCCAAGTTCGCTCATCGACATCAAAGTATGCATATACCTGATCGTTAGAGACAATGTTTGATATAACGCTTTGATTTGCGTTTACATTGTTTCCTTTAGTAATGAATGCTCTTGAAATAGTGCCGCTAATAGGGGCATATATCTTCGTAAACTCAAGATCTAACTTTGCGGATTCTAACTGAGCACGCAAAGCCATTAGTTCTGCAGAGCGTTGTTTTACTGCGGTATCTCGGGCCTCTGCTTGTTCCGCTGAGATGGCCTTTCGCTTAACAAGTTGAGCGGCTCTCTTTTGTTCGTTTGCTGCTTGCTCTAGCGCAGCTCGAGCACTCTTAACTTGCGCTTCAAGTCGTGAGACCTGAGCTTTGAAGGTTCGATCATCAAGAGTGACGAGTAAGTCGCCTTTGTTGACACTCTGTCCGTCTTTGAACTCTACCGTTTCAATAACTCCGGAAACGCGTGGCATTAAAGAAACTTTCTCTGGGGCTTGAAGCCTTGTTGTAAAGGTGAACCACGATTGAACGGGCTCATAGATGACTTTGGAGACGTCTATCGTAGGTAAGGGAGTATTAGGTTGTTTGGTTATCTCTTCGTCTGCACAAGCAGCTAAAACGGATAAAAGGCCAATGCCGAAAACTTTCTTTAACATTTGTCGCGCCCTAAATGATTCTGTTCATACTAAAAGGAACGGCATTGTATTCATTGTACCTATGGGTAAATAGGCCCTCAGCGAACATAGAGTAGTGATAAAAATGCACGATTAAATATTGGTCAAAATGCTCATTTTTTGGTTTGAAAAAGATCAGTTTAGGGTTTTAAAGACGTGGAGTATTGTTAAATGTAATAAGCCATAATAGATAGGAATAACTAAACAGAAGCTAAAGATAGCGACGAAAATTAAAGCGTTTTTAATTCGTGCATTATTTGCAATTCACTGATGCAATTTGAACCATAAAAAATTGAAATTAATTTTGTAAAATCCATTTCCCATCACATAAAGAATAAAAACTAAATAAGGAATTGTGCAGTGGATCTCGCAAGCCAACTTGAATTACTACTGGATGTCTCTGAATACGGAACTTTTGCTAAGGCTGCTGACAGAAATCATATAGATCGTTCAGCTTTGTCAAAACAGATCAAAAAGCTAGAGGATGAATTGGGCTTACGGCTGTTAAACCGTTCCACGCGTTCGCTATCCCTGACCAATGCAGGTGTTGAGATGGTGGCGCAAGCCAAGAAAGTAAGAGAGGTTCTAACCGAAACTCGTAGTATTGCTGCTACATTTCAGGATGAACCGAAGGGTAACTTGAAAATATCAAGCTCCACTTTCTTTGGCAGAGCATACTTAAATCAGGCAGTTAAAGAGTTTATAAAACAGTACCCAAACATTACTGTAGAGCTGCTGCTCGATGATAATCGAGTCGACGTTATCCACGAAGGTTTTGATGTTGTGTTTCGTATCGGACCAATCCGAGAGTCCAACATGATAGTGCGTAAGTTGGCAAGCAATAATATGGCACTGGTTGCATCGAAGAGTTTTATTGACAAGTATGGAGCCCCGAGCTCTCCAGAAGAGCTTATAAAAATGCCAGCAGTAATATACTCTAATGCTAACTTTAAGGCGGATAAGCTACGTATAGCGCCAAGCCAGTCATCAAGCGACGTTAGAACGTATAATATCAACGGGCAGTACTTCGTGAATGAAACTGAGTTAATGCTCGATGCCGTAAAATCTGATCTAGGGTATGCTTTAATTGGGCAGTTCTTTCTTCAGGAGAGTTTGAGTAAACAAGATCTTGTACAGTTGCTTCCTGATTATAATCTTCCCGCAATAGGGGAAATATATGCAATGTATACTCACCGAAATCAACAACCATTAGCCAAACTGTTCATTGATACTGTTCAAAAAATAATAGGAACGCCTCCTGTTTGGATGGATTATCTCGACTAATATGAGTACTAGGACATAATGTTTTAGATTGAGGGCTTGTTTATATTTATCCATAGAATATGGTTGAATTTGCACTTTAAAAATAATTGCCACTGTTCATAATCTCACTCGATTCAAACAACACAAGTAGTGGTAATTAAATGAAAATGACAAGAACGTCGATCGCAATCGCAGCACTTTTTTCTGCAAGTGCTGCAAATTCAGCCATAGTTTATGAAGATCAAGAATCAGTATTAAATATTCATGGCCGAGCGCAAGGGATGTATTATTTCTCTGATGATAAAAATGCTGACGGAGATAATAGCTACATTCGTGTAGGACTTGCAGGTGAGTCTAAAATAAATGAAGATCTTTATGCCTTCGGCTTATATGAGTTGGAATTTAAGTCTAATCGCAGAGATGCTGATGGGATTGAAGATGATGAATTTGATATCCGAAAAGGCTATGTAGGAGTTGGTGCAGATTACGGAACAGTAAGTTATGGACGTCAATACGGTGCGGTCACTTTAGTATCTGACTACACGGATATTTTCCCGGAGTTTGGTAATGAAGCTGCTGGCGTAAGTGCGGATATATATGGTACCGGTCGCTCCGATTCAGTATTTAAGCTAACGACAAGCTATGAAGGTTTGAATATTCATGTTAGCTATCAGGCTGAAAACGATGAAGTGTCAACAGATGCAGCCTCTTATGGTGCGGCGGCGGACTACAAGTTGCCATATGGCTTCAAAGTTGCGCTTGGTTACAACGAAGGTGAAGGGCAATCGGGTGCAGAAGATGCAGAGCTGCTAACGGGTGCTATTGCATTTGAATACGACAAGTTTTATGCCTCTGTTTTATACAGTGATGGTGAAAACTGGGCTAAAGATGGTTCTGAAAGTAATATTGATTACACCGGTATTGAAGCAGTTGCCACTTATGAAATAACAGATAAGCTTTGGGCACTTGTTGGCTATAACAATCTAGAGCGTGATGATGAAGACGTCGTCGATTACTACTCACTAGGTGCAGAGTACGATTTGACTTCTAATTTTAAAGCACTAGCAGAATACAGAATTACAGATGTAGACAATGAAGACGATATTCTTGCAATAGCTGCGAGATATTCATTCTAAAAAATTAATAAATATAAAAAGCCTGAAACTATTTTCAGGCTTTTTTATTTATCGGTGTAATTCTATAAGTGCTGATTTTCATCCATATATAATGGATTATATTGATCGTTACTTGTTAAAGTGTTTTGGATATAATTGTTTTGTTAGCTAGTCCACTGCTAGTTTTCATTTTCATATTTTTTGAATGATGATTTTTTCTTTGGCAACAAGAAGTATCTTGTTGCCTTTTTTTATTTTTACGTCTTATGGTTAATTAAAACAAAAAGAGTTTTTTATATATTGCTATAAACGAGAAAAATATAACGACAATTGTCAATCTTAGGTTGAGTTAATCTTCATAAAAAAGTGAACTCAATTTCAAGGGTCTTTTTCATTTAAGTGATGTGGAATCCATATGGCGAACCAAGTGAATGATAAAGCGCCAAACGACGAAATGTATCTCAATGAAGATTGGAAAAATTATTTTTATGTAAACGATAGAGGTAGGGATTGATACTGTTTATGTAAGGAGAGAGCGATTTATGAAAAGCCGTCGTTTCAATGTGATTAGACACCTTTACTTTCTTAAAATAGGAAGGGCTCTAAGAAAGTAAAGGTGCAGATGATTTTTTAGTTTTTACCGCCGTCACTTGTTCTGAAGTGATAATCGAAGTTTATGATTGCACGATATTTAACTTCATCACGGTTAAGTGCGTATTCTTCAACTCTCACCTTACTATCATCGATTGCAATATCACGAGGGAAACCGCTTCCAATGATGTTTAGACGATTTCTAAGTTCATGTTTTGATAGCGTTTGGTATTCATCGACAAGATCAAACGCAGAGCTATAAGCGGCATCTTTTGTCGTAAAGTCATTGAGAACAACTTTGTTTGTAGAGTGTTCGACATGAATACCAGCAGTAGCAGATAAACTGAATAATAATAGTGATGAGAGCGTCATTAGTTTTTTCATATAGTCACCTTTTTATTTGTATTACAAAGTCAAGATGTCCAACGAATCCTTGTTAATATCTCTCGACAAAGGTGATAGTGCCATTATAGAAATGTGCTGTACATCACATTTGTGACCATTGACTATGGAAGAATTGTCAACAATAAAACTCAAGCACTTTTGACATTACGGTCAATGTGAAAAAGCGAATATCTGTATGGTTTCGTTAATAATTAAACCACTTTCGGAAACGCTGACTATTCAGTCAAAGCGTATGTTTGTTGTCGTTATAGTGACCTGCCTACAACTTAATCACTTAATGCATGCAATTCAATTGCAATGCCTTGGTATAGATTTTCATTCAGATCTTCCGTCTTAGTGACGATTCTACAAATTCCAGTGATTAAAAAGTCATTATTTGTGGTTTTTTATTCTATTGTCGTGTATAAAAAAACTTTACAACAAATGATAAAGGAATATCCATGAAAAAGTTATTGTGTTTTGCTGCACTGGGGTTAGCTGTTTCGACGACGGTTAATGCAGACCCAATTTTAGACGACATCAAAAGTACAGGGGAGCTAAAAGTCTGCTTTGATTCTGGGTATATGCCTTTTGAAATGACAGCAAAAAATGGGCAGTACATCGGGTTTGATATCGATTTGGGTAAACAAATGGCGCGTGCCATGGATGTTAAGTTTGTGCCGGTAAACACTTCATGGGATGGCATTATCCCAACACTGTTGACTGGTAAGTGTCACATGATTATGGGCGGGATGACGATCACACCTATGCGAAATACTCAGGTGAATTTCGCTGATCCCTATGTGGTTATTGGCCAATCCATTCTCGTAGATCTCAAACATGAAGGTAAAGTGTCTAGTTACCGAGATCTCAATAGTCCAGAATATGTTGTTGCAACTAAGCTTGGGACAACGGGTGAGCAAGCGGTAAAACGATACCTTCCGAAAGCTAAGATAAATCTATACGAAACTCAGTCTGAAGCGGTACTTGAGGTTGCCAACGGAAAGGTAGATGCGTTTGTTTATGACTTTCCTTACAACTCTATTTATGTGGCGGAAAACAAAGGGCAGTTAATGCACTTGGCTAAACCGTTTACTTACGAGCCTTTGGGTTGGGCTGTGCCGCAAGGAAATCCAGATACGCTTAACTTCTTAAACAACTATTTACGTCAAATTAAGGGAGATGGAACTTACGATCGCATTTACGATAAGTGGTTTAACGACGATAAATGGTTAAAGCAAGTTAAGTAATCATTTTGTTATTGTAGAGGAGCGGCTAGCTTCTGGCTCGGTTCATCGCCAACCAAACGGTTCGCGCTGTGAAGCTAACGCTTTTCTTTATTCAAATACCCAGCCAACTTTAATCAAAGTCATTCTCGGAATCACATGCAAAATAACTTTAAATCCCTATTGTGGAACGCTGTTTTTGTTCTTGTTTTGCTATCAATTTGCGGTCTTGTCTATCTGTCAGGTAAGCGAATCGATTACAGCTGGAATTGGGAGCGTGTCCTTCCTTATATTGCCACTAACGCTGCTTCATCCATTACCGCGCCTGTCGATGGGAACATCATTCTCGACGAGAATAACCAACTGGCTCTGGAGAGTATTCATGGTGATATTGTTCTTGAACTAAGCCAATATAAGTCTGTGGACGTCTATGAAGGTGATCTTATTTTTGAAGGAGATACCTTAGCAACTATAAAAGAGTGGCGCTCTGGCCCAATTTTAGATGGTGTTGTGACGACCATTAAAATCTCACTCTGGTCACTTATCATTGCTCTAGCGTTGGGCTTAGTTGTCGGACTAATGCGTATATCCAGCAATCCGGCATTAAAAAAGCTGGCGCTTGTGTATGTCGAGGTCATTCGTGGAACGCCTCTTTTAGTACAGATTTTTATCGTTTACTTCTTTATTGGTACTGTGCTTGACCTTGAGCGTTTTACTGCGGGAGTGATAGCGCTCTCCGTGTTTACCGCCGCTTACGTCGCAGAAATTGTGCGGTCAGGAATCCAGTCAATCCCAAGAGGACAAATGGAAGCGGCGCGTTCACTAGGAATGAATTATCCCAAAGCGATGATTTATGTCATTTTACCTCAAGCGTTTAAGCAGACATTACCTCCCTTAGCCGGGCAGTTTATCAACCTGATAAAAGATTCCTCACTCGTCTCCGTGATCTCGATTACTGATCTGACAAAAGCGGGCAGGGAAGTCGTAAGTGGTAGTTTTGCCCCATTTGAAGTTTGGTTTACCGTTGCGGCCCTTTATTTGCTTCTAACTAGTACCTTATCTTGGGCAATACAAACGTTAGAAAAGAAATTTGCAGCAAGTGATTAATGGTGGAGTCATTAATGGAATACATTATTTCAGCAAAAACAATTAATAAAATTTACCCTAATGGCTGCCATGCGCTCAAGGACGTATCGGTAAATGTAGAAAAAGGGGAAGTGATTGTCATCGTAGGACCGTCAGGTTCTGGTAAGTCAACATTCTTACGGACGATCAATCAATTAGAGACAATAAATAGTGGGTCTATTATCGTAGATGGTATCGATATGTACCACAAATCTACGGATATCAATAAACTACGCGCTGATGTGGGCATGGTATTTCAAGGCTTCAACCTTTTTCCACATAAAACGGCGATAGAGAACGTCATGTTAGCACCTTTAAAGGTTTCTAAACGTGACCCTGAATCGGTGAAGAAAGAAGCAAAAGATTTGCTTTATAAAGTCGGTCTGTCGGAGAGAATGGATAATTATCCTAATCATTTATCAGGTGGACAGCAGCAGCGCGTCGCAATCGCTCGTGCGTTAGCAATGAAGCCCAACATTATGTTGTTTGATGAACCCACATCAGCACTAGACCCTGAAATGGTTGGAGAAGTTCTTGATGTGATGAAAGATTTGGCCAAGGACGGAATGACGATGGTCGTGGTTACTCATGAAATGGGTTTCGCAAAAGAGGTCGCTGATAGGGTGTTGTTTATGGAAGATGGTGAGCTTTTGGTTTCTGACTCTCCTGAGCGATTTTTTGATAACCCCACCAACCCTAGATTGCAGAAGTTTTTATCTAAAGTATTATAATAAAAAGAAAATTTGATTGAGGGCGAGTCCCTCAATCACTTCATGCACTATTGTGGCTCGTAACGTTCGCCTCGCCGAGAGACATAGATAATGGGATTTTTACTCGAAGTTAATGGCGATAACATTAGCTTGGTCCGAATGAAAGGTCTGGTAAATACTAGAGTGTTTAATCAGCCATTAAGTCTTTGTTCACTTTAAACATAACAATTTCATTTTGAATTGATAAAAATTGTGTTTGAATAGAGCTTATGGATGTTTGGCGGTATGGATGTCTAAATGAAGAAAGTAACAATTTTAGATGGTGGCATGGGGCGAGAGTTAAAACGTATTGGCGCCCCTTTTTCTCAGCCGCTTTGGAGTGCACAAGCGCTAATTGAATCACCACAATATGTAAAAATGGCACATGAGAATTTCATAGACGCTGGCGCAGAGATTATCACTGTCAACAGTTATGCATGTGTTCCATTTCACTTAGGAGAGGAACTCTATGCAAAGCAAGGGGCTGAGTTAGCAAAATCTGCAGCCAAAATTGCCAGAGATGTAGTCACCAGCTCTAACGATAGAGTGCTCGTTGCGGGGTCTCTTCCTCCTGTAATGGGGTCTTACAGGCCTGAATTATTCGAGCCGAAAAGGGCACTGGAAGTGGCTTCTGAGTTATTTGAAGCTCAAGATCAATATGTTGATATTTGGTTAGCTGAGACCGTGTCTAGCCTTGCTGAAGTTGAAATTCTATCAATAATTTTAGCCAAAACAGATAAGCCCAATTATCTTGCTTTCACCTTAATGGATGACCCTAACTCTTTGCCTCGCCTTCGCTCAGGGGAATCTCTTAAAGTCGCGGTTAATACGCTGTTGAAAACAAATGTTTCAGGTATCTTTTTCAATTGCTCTATTCCTGAAGTTGTCGAGCAAGCGATCATAGATACACAAGCAGTATTGAGTGAGTCAGGTAGAGAATTGACGATAGGTGTTTTCGCAAATAGCTTTGCTCCGATAAAGCAAGCGCACCAAGCCAACGAGACCATTCAGGAAGTTCGTCATTTCTCTCCGACTGAATATCTTGAGTATGCTAAAAAGTGGCATGTGCAGGGAGCAAGCATTATTGGTGGTTGCTGTGGGATTGAACCACGTCATATTAAATTGCTAGCGGCTTGGAGAGACACTCTCGAAAACGCCTAATTTTGGTGAAGTGCAGGGAAGCATGACAAGAGATTTTGTTTTTCATTCATCGTTATAGATAAAATAAAAGTCTTTCGTATCTGGCAAAGTAACAAGATGCTTTAACTTGCTCATTACTTTGCCAGTGTGCCTCGAGATTTTTATTAATTATTTTTGGTTCAGATTAACGACAATCTTTCCAACTGTTCTCTGATTTCGCATGTCCAAGAGTGCGTTACCTACATCCTCTAAGCCGATGATCTTCAGTTTCGGTACTTCCAATTCTCCATTTTCTAATAGCTCAGACACTTCCTTTCCGGCATTAACGATACTTGCAAACCCTCTCTCGCCAAAGACATGACCAGAGCCCAAACTTATTTGGTGGAAGCCCAAGCCTTTTAAGAAGGCATCTGGATATTGAGAAGGGTCGACAGTCTTGACGAGCTCCACCATTTCTCCCTCAAAGGTTAACACCGAGGCTGCAATTCGGTCGTTATCACCGCCTACACAATCGAGTGCAACCTCAACGCCATGATTTCCGGTAATGTCCATTACTCGTTGAACTACATCTTCATGATGATAATCAATCGTATGGGTTGCTCCTAACGAGGACAAATATGCGTGATTAGCTTTTGAACTAGTAGCAATGATCTGTTCAACACCAAATGTCTTTGCTAACTGAATAGCAAAGCTTCCAACGCCGCCAGCACCTCCGGCGATAAAAATGCTGCTTCGATTTGAAATATCGAGCTTGTCTACCAAAGCGCGATATGCGGTCCAGGCTGCGCAAGGTGTGGATGCTGCCACTTCAACCGGAACCTGAGGGTGCTTTATGAGCGTTCTTGAATCATGGATAGCAAATTCAGCGAATCCTCCGTGATGGCGTCTCATGTTTCCGTGATACAACACTTTATCGCCAACCTTCCAATCAACGACCGCATCGCCTACAGAGACTATTTCTCCTGATACGTCTAACCCGCCAACAAAATTGTTATCCATGTTAGTGACCATGTCTGACCAATAATGAATTTTTGCATCGACAGGATTCAAACCAACAGCGTTAACTTTAACCAATACATCAAATTGGGTTTCTAGTTTTGGTGTAGGTAATTCGGATAAAGAGAAAGTATCGTTATCTCGTTGGTAAGTTATCGCTCTCATAGGTTTTCCTTATTATTAAGAATGGTCGAAAGTCATACTAACTCAGAGGGTGCTGCTGCAATAATTATGGTTTTTTCTTATTTTGATAATTTTAGGTTATGTTTGATAAAAAGGATTCGAGATGCTCTGAAATTATCATAGACAACCAGTCTGCATAGCTAACGACATGTAACTTTATGATAAGTAATGACTAGTTTTATTATTCCATTTTTATGGAAATATTCTGTTGATTTTTTGTTTTGTGATTCTATAATTCCAGAAATATCGAAATGAAAGCTTATCTATCAGGTAAGCTTGTTAGCGAAAATGACGAGGAGAGTAAATGTGAATACAGAAATTATAACAATGGTTAAAGAAGCGCTGGATATGTTTGCGTTTCTAGCAACCGAACTTATCATCTTATTTCTGGCAATTAGCTACATTGTCGGTGTGTTGCAAGATTTTCTAACGCCAGAAAAAATTCAATCTATTCTTAGCTCGAAAAAGGGTAAAGGTTACTTCATTGCTGCGTTGCTAGGCTCGATTACGCCTTTCTGTTCGTGTTCGACCATTCCTTTCTTAAAAGGCTTGTTGCGTGCAAGAGCAGGTTTTGGACCTATGATGGTGTTCCTATTTGCAAGCCCGTTGCTTAACCCAGTGATTATTGGCTTGTTTGTGGTGACTTTTGGTTGGAAAGTTGCGGTATTTTACTTTGCTATCGCGATGTCAGTATCAGTGGTAGCAGGCTATGTACTTGAAAAACTAGGGTTTGAACGTTACGTCAAACCAGAAGCATATCAAGCGGTAGGTTCTTCTTCGTGCGGTACTTCTTGTGGCGATTCAAGCAAGAAAAAAGAAGAAGCGAGACCAGCATCAATCTGTGGTACCAGCGCCTGCAATGAACCTACGCCAGTTGCGGCGAAAACATCTTGCTGTGGTGATGCACCAAAACCTGAACCTAAAGTGGAAGTGTCTTGCTGCTCATCAGACGGTAGTGCAACAGCGACAGTCGTGGAAGAGAAAGAACCTAGCCGCTGGGTACGTATTTGGCAATCAACTTGGAAAGACTTTAAGCAAGTGTTCCCTTATCTCATGATGGGCATTGCGATTGGTTCATTTATCTATGGCTTCATCCCGACGGAGTTCATTGCGGAGTTCGCTGGTGAAGCGAAGTGGTACGCGATTCCGGTCGCAGCAATCATTGGTATTCCATTGTACATCCGTGCAGAGGCGGTCATTCCACTTAGCGCGGCACTAGTACAAAAAGGTATGGCTCTTGGATCTGTTATGGCGCTTATTATTGGTAGTGCTGGCGCAAGTCTTACAGAAGTGATTTTGTTGAAATCAATTTTTAAGAACCAAATGATCGCTGCCTTCCTAATCGTTATCTTAACGATGGCCATGGGAGCGGGTTACTTATATACGTGGGCTTTTTTATAAAAATAACCCTCGGGCGACTGCTCGAGGGCTCCGTTTTTGTCGCCATATAGGGAAAGGGAAGTTTCCTATACCGCGCAGGCTATAAAAAGATAAAGAGGTTACTCGTAAATACTATAGGAGAAATACTTGCTGGCGATGGTTTTATGCTTACCGCTCTGGATCAATTTTTGTATTCCGCTATCGAGTAATGCTTTTAATTCTTTGTCTTGTTTTCTCACTGCTACGCCAATGCCACGGCCGAACCACTTTTCCTCAGTAAACGCTGGTCCAGTAAAGTGATAGCCTTGACCTTGTGCAGTTTCAAGAAAACCAGCACTTAAACCGATTGAGCCGCCAAATACAGCATCTAACCGTCCATTGAGTAGATCGGTAAATGCCTCATCGAACGTACCATAACGACGAATATCAATATCTGGATACAAGGCCGAAAGGTACTTATCACCAATTGTGGCTCTTTGAACTCCAATAGATAAACGATTTAGGCTGCCGTCATCCATGTTGATTTCTCTATCATTTTTCATTACAAAACGAGTCGGTACTTTTGCATAAGGGACGGTGAAATCGACTTTCTTTTCTCGTTCTTCTGTGATTGTCATTGCAGCAATAATCGCATCGTTCTTGCGACTAAGGAGAGAAGGGATGATGCCATCCCAATCCATTTTTGAGATAACGCACTTTACTTCTAACTCTTTGCATAACGCGTTAGCGAGGTCGACTTCAAACCCTTCTAGCTTTCCCTCTTTTGTCGTCCAGCTAAATGGAGGGTAAGCCCCTTCAACAGTGAAGCGAATTTGTTTCCACTCTTTCGCATGGCTGAAAACTGAAAATAAGCTAATAAACAATGCGACTATCCATTTCATAAATGTTTCCTTGTAACTATTTGGAAACCAATGTTTAACACAAAGTAAGCAAATATCAATGAAAATGCATATATGTGTGACCTTTCGCCCGCATTGTGTGAGCGAAAGGTTTTGCGTGTATTACAGCTTATCTTCAATAGTTACGAGGGGAACTCTCGTTGAGACAGCGTGAAGTGCAATGTTGTGAATCATTTCATCGACCGTGGTACAGCTATCCATTAAGATCGAAACATCATACTTGTCCGCAGATTTTGAGATAGCAGTATGTGTGACGCAGTTTTGTGTCATCATTCCGCATACAAGTAACTCCGTTACATTTTTGCTTGCCAATACTTCTTCTAAACGTGTTCCTTCAAAGCTATCTGCGAAGTGCTTTACCACGATTTCGGAATTCGGCGCTAAAGCAAGAACTTCTGGGTGAATATTGGCACCGTCGCTGCCTTCATTGAAGAATGGGGCAATGCCCATGGCAGGATCGGCAATATGCTGAATATGAATCACAGGAATGTTTTGCTCATTGGCTTTAGTTATTGCTCTCTTAACATTGTCTAAAGTTGATTCTGTATTCCATAAAGGAAACTTTCCTTCTGGGAAATAGTCGTTTTGCAAATCAATTACAAGTAGGGCTTTTTGAGTCATTTTCTTTTCCTTTTATTGAGGATCATTGCGGTACGAATAATATAAAGACTTTTAGCCACCTTCTTTAGAGTCTAAAATGACACAAAAGAGTCAAAAAGCGACACTTGAAGATAAATGAAAATAGCACTCGTTAATTACCCAGATAGCTCGCAAGTCTCCGTATATGGTTTAAGCGAACTCTTCGAGATGGCAAACCGTGCGGCGGCTAAATTGGGCGTTGATGTGCACTTTGAAGTAGAGATATTGGATCACTGGTCAAACACGCACTTCGATGTGAAAACAGCGGTAATGATTCCGCCCAGCGGCACTGGTCAATATTACTTAGAACCAGAGCCAGAGCTACTCGACTGGTTAAATGTCCAATATAGTAAAGGTGCGATTTTAGCCTCCGCCTGCGCTGGTACTTTTATTCTTGCTCAAACCCAGTTGTTGACCAATAAGTCTTGTACAACACACTGGGGCTTGGCTCCTTCATTAGCGAGTCAGTTTCCCGATATCCACGTAAGACAAGAAGCCATCCTTATTAACGAAGGAACGATCATTACGGCTGGGGGTATGATGTCATGGGTGGATTTAGGCTTGGAATTGGTTTCCTTATTTGCGTCACCGGCAGTAATGCGCCTGTTAGGAAAAATGTTGGTTATTGATACTGGTCCGAGAGAGCAACGCTTTTATCAACAGTTTACCCCAAACTTCCAACATGGTGATGAGGTAATTGTTCAACTACAGCACTATATAAACGATCATTATCAAGGAAAACTGAGCAATAAAGAGCTTGCAGAGTTGAGTTGTTTAACAGAAAGGACATTGCAGCGACGCTTTAAAAAGGCGACAGGTTTCAATGTTAACCAATACATACAAAGCTTAAGAGTCCAAAAAGCTTGTGATTTACTTGAGTCGACAACCCTAACATTTGACGCAATATCATTTAGAGTGGGTTACCAAGATGTGAGCGCGTTCAGGAAAATATTTAATAGGATCGTAGGTTTAACACCAAAGTCGTTCAGATCTCGGTTCTGTTCATAAACGCCAGAAGTAAGATAATGTTGGTATTAAACATTTATAACTCAGAAACAAACACATATTTTTACAAGCTGGCTTAGCGTGATGAAAAGGGATAACAAGCTAAGCCAACCGTAGCGCACTCCTAATTACTGAACATTTTGTAGAATGCTTAAAGGGTTCTCAAATTACAATGACTTGTATAGGTCTTTGTTAATCACAAAAGCTATGTGATTTCCAAAACCAGTTTCCCAATATGTTGCTTGCGTGAAAATACTTCTTGCGCTTGACCTATCTGGTTCAAGGGAAATGACTCCGCGACTAAGGGACGAATTGCGTTCTGTTCGATATAGCGAACCAAGTTACCGAATACTTCTGGTGCCAAAACGGTACAACCAAATAACGCTAGGTCTTTAAGGTAAAGAGTTCTTACATCCAGCTCGACAATTGGGCCGCCTATGGCGCCGGAAACAGCGTATCTTGATCCTGGCTTTAGTACCTGAAGAAATTGTGGCCACTGCTCTCCTGCGACCAAATCAATCACTACGTCAACGCTGTTTTCTCCGAGAGTCGCTGTTAAATTTGCATCGCGAGGGATAACTTGGTTTGCTCCTAATGCCGTGATCTGTTCTTTCTTTTCTGGGCTGGCGATAGCAATGACGTATGCTCCACGCGCCTTCGCCAGTTGGATTGCGGCAGAGCCAACACCACCGGATGCCCCTGAAATCAGTACGGTATCGCTCGCTGTGACATTAGAGCGGACAAGCATGTTCTCGGCAGTTGAATAAGAACAAGGGAAGGAGGCCAAGTCGATATCCGATAAACTACTATTCACAGCATATGCATGTTTACTGTCAACAACAGTGAACTGAGCAAAGCCACCATCACATTCTGAACCGAAGTACCAAGGCGAGCTAAGTGCTTGACTGTGGAAGCGCGTAATACATGGTTCGATAAGCACACGCTGACCGATTCGTGATGGGCAGATATTCTCACCAACAGCGACGATGGTACCGCATACATCGGCACCTTGGATTCGAGGGAGAGATAGCGCGTCTCCTGACCAACTTGCATCCATGCTATTGGCGTCATTTTTAGAATACCATGCTGTTCGGGTATTGATGTCGGTGTTATTGACTCCGGCAGCGGCAACTTGGATCAATACATCATCAGGCGAGGGGACTGGCACAGGTAGATCATCGCGGTAACGAAGCATATCTGGCCCACCATGACCGATAAGTTGGACGCCTTTCATGACTTTCGGGATTGTGGTCATTGATTGTTCTCCTTCATTAGTTCTAGCAGAGTGCGTTCAGCGGATGCAAAGGCAGCGTGACCGAGAACCGGCCATGCGTTGGATAGACCTTCATGTAACAAAAAGAGTGTGGTTGCGAGGTCTTCTCGCTGACTTAGTTGGCCCATAAGCTGACGGACCGCCAATTTGTGTTGTTTTACTGCTTGATTAATTGATAGATTTTCTGGATAGGCTGCTAATGCATTGATGGACATGCAGCCATTCGGTGCAAACTCCTTCATCCAATCCTCGAGGCGAGTGAATAGGTGTAATACAGCCGGTGTTCCATTGGCAGGGGCGTCTTCGAGCAAAAAACTCAAATACCTTTGATGGCGATGCTCGAGAGCTGCAACAATCATCGCTTCCTTGGAGGGGTAGTATTTGTACAGGGTTCTCAGGCTGACTTCGCAGGCGTTTTTGAGTTGGGGTACGCTAGGCTCGGCGAAGCCATACTGACTGAATGCTTTTTCTAGGCTTGCTGCGATTTTTTCTTTCACTATTTGATACACCAGGTAGAACGTTTGTTTTACCTAAGGGTAGAATAAACTTTCTACCTCAGTCAATGGTGTATTTAAACTCTGTATTGAAAGCCCGACGTAATGCCGGGCTAATTTAAGTGATTTTTATAGATTCGGAACGTGAATCAGTGTGCCGTTGCGTGCTGCTCTCCACGCTTGTCTAGCATTCCGCTGAAACGGGTTAGTAGTAGAGCACCTAATACTACGATCGCGCCAATCCAAGGTGTGTGCATCAGCCCAGCATTGGCCACGATAAGGCCACCGCCCCAAGAACCCAGTGCAATACCTACGTTAAATGCAGCAATGTTGAGACCAGAAGCGACGTCGACTGCATCAGGTGAATATTTCTCTGCTAGTTTGACAACATAAACTTGAAGTCCTGGAACGTTACCAAAGGCAAAGGCACCCCAGACAAGAATGGTCACTACTGCAGAAATTGGATTAAATGCTGTGACACTAAACACGAGCAATACCACAATTAGGCCCGAGAAAATCGCTGTCAGAGCTTTGATTGGCCCCATAGAGTCGGCCATCTTTCCGCCCCAGATGTTGCCGAATGCGACTGATACACCATAAACCAACATAATTAGGCTGATAGCGCTAGAGCCAAACCCCGAAACTTCTTCCAAAATAGGAGCCAAGTAAGTGAAGGCTGTGAACGTACCACCGTAACCGAGCGCGGTGATTGCGTACACCAAAAGTAGACGAGGCTGAGTCAAGACTTTTACTTGCGATGACAGCTTGGTTGCTGGTGGTTGTTTCAGATTACTCGGCACTAGCAGAGCGCTTCCTATCAGTGCGATGATTCCAAGGATCGCGACGATTAGGAAGGTTGCCTGCCAACCAAATGTCTGGCCAATCCAGGTGCCAAGTGGCACGCCCGTCACTAGAGCTACGGTGAGACCGGTAAACATAATAGCAATTGCGCTAGCGGCTTTTTCTTTTGACACTAGGCCAGTGGCGATAGTCGAGCCGATCGAAAAGAACACACCGTGTGCAAGCCCGGTCAGTATCCTTGCTGTAACTAGTGTGTTGTATCCAGGTGCTTGCCAGGCTAACAGATTGCCAAGAACAAACAGTGCCATAACAGAAAGCAGAACGTACTTTCTTTTCCAGTTACCAGTCAGCGCTGTTAAAACGGGAGCACCAACCGCGACACCAAGTGCGTACAGGCTAACTAAAAGACCCGCTGAAGGTAATGATACGTTGAGGTCGGAGGCCATAGTCGGTATCAGACCGACAATTACAAACTCCGTGGTTCCAATAGCAAAGGCGCTCAGCGTCAATGCAAGTAAAGCTAAAGGCATAACAACTCTCTCTTATAATCATTGAATATGAATGGATAAACGAATAGCCCGTTTCCATGTCGTGTATTATTAAAGAGTTATTCGTTGCGAAAAATGGTGTTTATTACAAAATACTTTTGTTATAAATGATGAAAATGCGCAGTTAAGAAAGGGGATGAAATGTTAACCCGATCAGATGAATTAGAGATTCTCATGGCAGTTGTGGATAGTGGTGGATTTTCTTCCGCTGCTGATGCACTAGGTATTCAAGTCGCTAGGGTATCTCGTGCGGTTAGTAAAGTTGAATCACAGTTGGGGGTAACCTTGCTGAATCGCACGACACGCAGAGTGGAAGTTACTGAGGAAGGGCATCAGTTTGTTGAAGCGGTTCGCTTAGGTTTACTACAAATACAGCAAGCTGAAGAAGAGATCATTACACGAGGTGAACTACCCAAGGGGCGCTTAAGAGTTGATGCCGCTAGCCCATTTGTTTTACATCAACTTGTGCCGTTAATTCAGCCATTTAAAGAGGCTTATCCTGATATTCAGCTCGATCTTACCTCTAATGAGGGTTTTGTGGATCTATTGGAAAAAAGAACCGATGTGGCGATACGTATTGGACGATTATCGGATTCAACACTGCATGCTAAACCTTTAGGAACAAGCCCACTATTTATCGTTGCCACGCCTGGTTATTTATCTAAACGAGGTTTCCCTGAAGCGGTGAGCGATTTGCGCAGTCATAACTTGATCGGTTTTTCTGGCGCTAAAGTGTTAAATCAGTGGCCATTACGAGGGTTTGAGATGATAGAGCCTGATATCCTATCCAGCAGTGGTGAAACGGTTAGACAGTTAGTGCTGGCAGGGAACGGCATTGCATGTTTATCTGGCTTTATGGTGAAAGATGATCTTGATTCTGGACGGTTAGTGGCATTGTTTGAATCGGAAAAAATCACAAATACTGGACGAGAACAGGTCAATGCTGTGTTCTACAAATCTTCTTCAGTCTCTAAACGTATTTCCGCGTTCATCGACTTTATTCAACCAAGACTTACTTTAAAATAACTCTATTATTGTTGTTTTAACAAAAGAGTTTTGTCGTTATTGCAGCTTTTGTTTTTCCAAGTGCCAAGCCTAGCGTGCCACCCCTTAGTAAGGTGGCACATATTTTTATTTGATCTTAGTTAAAGCGTGGCAACACGTACTGAGCGATCTGTTCCATTGATTTCTCAATTGGTTGGCTATTACGACGGAAATGCAACCCGATGTGATTGACTCCTGCTTCTTGCATTTTTTCTAGCTCATCGCTCAAGCCATTGACTCCGGCCCGGATACCAAAATGATGCCGAACGACTGGTGCATTTGGGTTATCGACTAAATCAAGATGAATAAAGCTGGCGTAGGGTTTGTTTCCCGCTACGGAGCGCCAAAGTGCAACGCGGTGTTCATGATCATCAGGTGTGCCTGGGTAGGCGAGCCAGCCGTCTAGGTTTTCTCCTATCCATTGTGGACTTTGCTGCGCTAACCCTGCGACATAGATAGGAATATCAGCAAACTCGGGTAATAACTGTAGATCGTTACCCAGTTTATCATTTTTCGTATCTTTCAAAATCTCTACACTTTCTCGAAAAGCTGATCCACGGCTGTCAAAGTTGGCATTAAAAACGGGATATTCACTAGGGCGGTCTCCACTAGCCACACCGAGTATCAGGCGGTCACCACTTAACTCGTTGATGGTCGCAGCGGCTTTTTTCACTAGCCAAGGTTGTCTTAACGGTAATACTATCGCTGCTGTCCCTAGTAGAATGTTGTCGGTGCACGCAGAGAGATAGCCAAGATAACTGAACGGTTCATAAATTTGTGCCGCGTCTCCAAAGTTAGGGTCGTACAACGGGACATCTCTCACCCACGCTACGTTAAAGCCTAACTTATCGGCTAACATAATACGCTGTTTATGTGCACTCATGTCTGGTACGCCGAACGGTTTTCGTTGGAGCAGGCGTTTTTTCTGGCCTTCTTGGGTCCAGTCATTATCTAGGGGGAGCTCAACCCCGATGGTGAATCTGTTACTTAAATCTTTATGCATTATGAAGCCTGACTATTACTGTGAGTACTAGGAGGCAAGGTGCCTCCCTGATATTCAGGACACTATGAGATTTTTGTTGTGAGAAAAAGCGGCAAAAAGACAAAAGTGTTTTGCTACAAACAGCGGTGGTCTTTAAAGGAACTGGTGGTTCTCTACCTTGATTTCTTGCTTGATGAAGTCAATAAAAGAGCTGATCCGGCGTGAGGTGCTGGCATTTTTGTAATACACCGCATGAACGGGCTGTTCGACATTATGCGTGTGTTCACTAAGCACGCCCACTAAGCGACCAGCTTGTCGGTCAGAGTAGGTCATAAAGTCAGACAGGCAAGCTATCCCCGCACCATGTAAGGCTAAACATCTTAGCGTCTCGCCATTATCAGATCTTAGGCTACTCATAATACGCAGAAGTTTGTTCTTATCATCCATGATCGGCCATTCCTTAAGATACTCCGGCTTGTTGAATCCAAGTAGCTTGTGATTGAGTAACTGATCTATTGAGGTTGGAGTACCATGTTGTCTTAAATACTCTGGACTCGCGACGATTCGAATCCGACTTTTACCAAGAAATATCGCGCGCATGGTTGAGTTTTGTAGCTCACCGATACGAAAAGCAATATCGGTTTTTGTTCCCAAAAGGCTAATATTTTCCTCATTGGAATTGAGATCGATTTCGACTTCTGGATACAAGCTCTGATATTTAGCAATGTGCGGAGTTAGTACGTGCAGTAAGAAGGGGGTAGCTGCGTTTATTCGTAGGAGGCCAGAAGGCTTATATTTCTGGCTTTTCAGTTGTGCTTCGGCATTCTCTACTGCTTCTACAATATGTCTGACTTTATCGAGGTATATCGTTCCTTCATTAGTAACATCTAACTTACGGGTTGTGCGATTTAACAAGGTCGTTTCGAGTTTGGCTTCTAGCCGAGATACCGATCGACTCACCGCCGAGACGGTCATCGATAACAGTTCAGCCGCAGAGCTGATTGAACCCGTATCGACCACGGCCATAAAGGTGCGCATTTCATCTAGAGTAGCTTTCATTGTTGAATATATTTCAAATTAGATTTGAGTATTGTTAACTTTACGGAAAGTTTCTTGCGGCGTAAAGTTTTGCTTCGAATCAACTATAAAATCGATAATTCAGGAGATTTAGATGAAAGTACCATCATTTGGCGTCGGCACGTTTCGTTTAGAGGGTGAAGTAGTTAAGGATTCAGTCCGTAATGCGTTAGAAGTGGGTTACCGCGTAATTGATACTGCACAGATTTACGGTAATGAGGCAGAAATCGGTGAAGTATTGACACAATCCGGTATTGCACGTGATGAGCTATTCATTACGACCAAGATCTGGGTTGATAACATGAACACGGAACAACTCATTCCAAGTCTAAAAGAGAGCTTAGAAAAGCTAAATACAGATTATGTGGATTTGACCTTGATCCATTGGCCTGGCAATAACAATAACTTGAACGAATACATGGCTTCATTACTTGAAGCTAAATCGCAAGGGTTAACCCGTAATATTGGCGTATCCAACTTTAATATTGACTTGTTGCAACAAGCGATAGAAGTGGTCGGTAAAGAGAATATTGTTACTAACCAAATCGAGCTTAGCCCTTATTTGCAAAATCGTAAGTTGGTCAGCTTCATGCAGGAAAACGATATTCAGGTAACGTCTTACATGACCTTGGCATATGGGAAAGTACTTGGGGACCCAACTATTGCAGGTATTGCTGAGGACTATCAGGCCACGCCCGCTCAAGTCGCGCTTGCTTGGGCTTTGTCAAAAGGTTACGCGGTGATCCCGTCTTCAACTAAACGAGAGAATTTGGCAAGTAACCTGAAAGCACTTGAACTTAATCTGAGTGAAGAGGCGATTGCAAAGATAGATGCGTTAGAAAGAAATGGCCGCGAAGTAAACCCTGAAGGGCTAGCGCCTGAATGGGATGATTGAGTGAGTTTCACAGGAAATCATTGCCTAAATGACGCCTCTGCAATCGCTGACTTCCTCAGCGTTTGACAGTAGTACAACACCATAGACGATAAGGGCTCGCTTGTCTGACGATAGTGCGAGCTTTTATCTTTTTGGCCTATTAGTTTACTGTATTCTCCCGGCCTTCAATTTGGCCGGGAGACGTCATTTAGAGATCAATTACCATTCGATTGTAGAGCCATCAAATACGCGGAAGCTTCCGGATTGCTCAAGTGTTAGCTGTTCTGCGACCGAAACAATGCCTGCAACACTTTCCTCGGCAGAAAAGGTTGCGTCCTCACCGCCCATATCGGTTTTTACCCAGCCGGGATGAACTGCGACAGTTTTTACTCCTCGCGATTCGAGATTGCGTGCTGCTGATACTAGAACCTGATTAAGCGCTGCTTTAGATGCTCGATAACTGTACATGTTACCTGAACTGTTATCGCTTAAACTCGCAACTCGGGTTGAGATTCCCACGATGGTTTTGTGCTGACTTTTCGCAACGTTGTCTTGTAGGGCTTGAATTAGCAGGGCAGGTGCGACGGTATTTATGTTTAGTACTTCTAGCCATTTTTTCTGGGTCATTTCGCCAAGCTTTGCACACTCTTCGCCTAATACACCTGCATTAAGAATTAAATGATCGAGCGGACGATCCGCTAATCGAGTGGCTAACTGATCGATATCTTGTTGGTTAGTGACGTCTAGAGCCATCAGTTGAAGTTGATTAGATTGGGTTACTAGTTCATTGAGCTGCTTAGCATTTTCTGGTGAACGACAAGTTGCGATAACTTGCCAACCTTTTCCAAGGTAGTGGCGGACAAATTGCAAGCCTAAGCCACGGTTAGCGCCGGTGATTAATACAGTAGACATCGCTTCTCCTACGTTGTTGAGTTGAACAACGACCATATTAGAGGCGACGTATAAGCATGTAATCAAAACAGTATAAAAATGGCCTAGGATTCGACATTGTCAAATCTTAAAATTTGAGAAAGATGCTGGCAAAGTGTTTTAGCCTAGTGACCGTCAGTTCGGAGGCAGCACCGCTAACACCTGCAACAGCAACGACTTTACCATCCAAGTAAAGGGGGATCGCTAAGCAATTGAGGTTTGGCTCTGCCTCTTCTAAATCGAGTGCGTAACCTGATAATACAACCTGATTAAGTTCAGTTTCTAACGTGGGGGATATTTGGTTTTCAAGGCGTAATGTTCGACGAAGCTCATCATCAAAACTAAGAAAAACTTTGCCGATCGCAGATGTTGTGAGTCCTTCTCGTTTCCCTCTCGGGCTACGGATAGTAAGAGGGTTATCCTGCTCTATAGCATCGATATACAAGTACTCTTTAGCGCCACTTTGTACAGCGAGGTAAGCTGTGTTGTTAGTCACTTGGGCCATTTTTTCAGCAATGGAACAAAATGTTGTCGGATAGCTTCGTTTTTTTGTTCAATCGGCTTAGACAGTTCATAGCATCTAAACCCTAGGCTGTAGCTATGGTTGTGTTTGGATACATATCCAAGAGAGTGTAGAGTCGCAAGTAACCCGTGAACAGTCGTCTTATTTAACTGGATCGCATTACTGATCGTCTGTAATGATAGGGGAGACTCACTCATCGAGAGCAACTCGAGGATTAGAAAACCTCGCTCTAGAGACTGAATGTTTTTTCTTGCCTTGGGCACAAAGACTCCTTGATGATGGTGTTGCATCTGAATGGCTTACTGATGCTTCCACCTATAACAAACCACTACGCTGGTGGTTTGGTTTTATTAGAGAATATACTCAGCACTTAAACTGATCGGCTCGTTGTATGCATCCACAAGGGAGTTTTTTCCTTGCTTCTTAGCATTGTATAACGCTTGGTCTAATATCGAATAGAGCTCATCAAAGTTGGTGAGTGGCATTGAGGTTGATAGATAGGCCAGACTCGCAGATATATTCAATTGATGATTATTAAGCGAATGTACACTCTTTTCTGAAATTGTTTTATGCAGACTTTGTATTCTAAAGGGAACGTCAATCTCATCGACGTTTTTCAATAGCAAGATAAACTCTTCTCCACCTAAACGACCCAAGTACTCTCCCTTATTAAGTTTAGCTTTAAGCGCTTTGCATACCTGTTGTAGTACTAAGTCGCCAGTCGGATGACCATACTGATCATTAATCGCCTTAAAGTCATCTAGATCGATTAATGCTAGAACGTAGCGGAAGTCTCCTTCCGCTTTGGAGGTGTGGCTTTTAATCGTCTCTATAATTGCCGCTCTGTTTAATGCACACGTTAAGCTGTCTATTTTGGCTTTTAAGCGTGTTTGTCGCTGAACCATCAATGCCAGAGCGAGGAGAATCAATAAACAGAAAACAACAAAATTATAAGTGCGTTGTTGGTCTGTGAGTTTTTCAAACTGGTACTGACTTAGAAGAGTTTCGTTGTTCAACTGCGCGACTTGTAGATCATATTCATACTCTTTTTTAGTGAGATCTAGTGCCTCTAACGCCTTGATATTACTCGCGTCTCGGTTCGTTAGTTCAATCGTCGAGTAGGCCTTGTGATGCTCCAGCGCCTTTTTGTAATCATTTTGAGCTTGGTATGCTTTTGAGAGGAGTAATTGGGCTTGCGCTTGCAATAAGGGCCTAGCGTTTTTTACCGCTAATCTTAACGCAATTGTACCGTGTTCAATCGATTTTTCGGGTGTATGGTTCTTTAAATATGCCAATCCAGCAGCCAAATGACCCTCTGTTTCAAGGTGCGTATTCTCATAAGTTTGGGCAATGTTTAATGCTCTTCCAATGTAATCTACCGCGGTATCCAATTGCCCAGAATCGGCCAAAGCAGCAGATAACCCTAAATAGGTCAACCCTTGCCCGTATGGATAATGAAGTTGTTCGAGAATCGTTAATGCATTTTTGTAGTGGCTGATGGACTTATCGAGTTCTTTGGATTTTCTGTACATCGCTCCTAGACTATGTTCGACTTGCGCAACTTCAAGAGGTGTCCCTTCATCTTGGCGAACCAGTAAGGCTTGAATGAGATATTGCTCTGATTGTTCAAATTGCCCCAGCTCTGCAAGTAAATTGCCGACGTCATTGTAAATCCCTGAAGGATCGCTTTGCGTCGACATGTTGGCCATCAACTGTCGATACAAACTTAAGGCTTTTTCATAGTCACCGCGGTAATTGTAGTTATTTGCTACCACGCGCAAAGCGAGATCAACAGGGAAGTTTTCTTGATGCTTATGATTTAAGTGGCTCTCTAAGGATGAGCAATAAAAGTTTGCTTTGTGATAACGACCTTGTTGATTCAGCGTATAACAAAGTTGATAGTTCATCAGAGCCTTGCCTTCGGAATCGGATATTTTCTTCATTGTCTGTCGCAAAGAAGAAAAGCTATCTACTGAGGCCTCGTAACTACCATGCTTACGTTCATTTAAGGCAAGAATATATTCTGATTCTAATTGAGAAAAAGGGTTGTCTAAGACTTGACTGCTGCCGTAGTAAGGCTGATTTATGTTTGACATATATTCATAAATCAATCCACTTACGTAGAGCTTTTCGCTGTCCGATTTCGCTGTATGGTAGCGATCTTGAAGCATGCTCAATGCCGACTCAGGGTTGCTTCGTAGTGTGGTTTGGTAGACAGAGTGCCACTGTGTGATATTTTGGTTTGGTTCAATATCTTGAGTGTCGCTTGCATATACTGGAGTGAGCAAAAGTGACGCAAGCAAGGGATAGAGCACGCGCATGTTTAAACGAGCCTTTAATTTAAGGTGCCTTTAAAGTTGAGTTATCATAGCGCTTTTAACGCATCAGCGTTGTGATTGAGTTGGGTGTACTAAGAAAAAGAGTAGTAAAACTATGCACTTGGTCGAGATATTGAAAGAAGAGGCATAAAAAAGAAAGACCTCAACATAAAGTTGAGGTCAGAAATCTTTAATCAATGTAAAGCTTTGCTAGATCTTGAGGCTCCATTTCTTTGCCTTCTAACTGATCGTTCCAGTTAGTTCCAACAAGAACACCATCTTCAGCAAGAGTCAAAAGCCAATCTTCAACAAAGATATCTAATGGGATTTCTAGTACAGTAAAATCTGCCCATTCTTCAACATTATGTGCTTCTGCATCTTCTTTAGAAGACCAGAAAGGCATGACTTCGCTGTTTTCGAATTCAGTTGAATCGCAAGATAGCCAACCTTCTTCATTGCGTAGACCCCAAACCAATTGGTTTTCTTTCGTTTCTGCAACAAAAAGGTCAAGGTTCGCTTGGATATCTGATGTAAGTTTGCTCATTTCAAAACTCTCGTTGTTATGACGTGGCTAGAGTAACACTAAAGTGCCGATTCCTAAAGCATAATACGGTTGTCGAAATGAGTAAAAATAAAGGAGCCGAAGCTCCTTTTCTGAGGTTAAGTATTCACTCGTTTTTGTTTGCTTTGTGCTTGCAGAGCAAACAAAAACAGGTACTTTACCTTTCTGGAAGAGTTGTGAATATTGTCCACTCTCTTTTTATCTCGCCTTTGTAACCAACGACTGATGCGGTTACTCGACGATTTAAAGCATGGCTGACTTCATCGGTCCCTTGCTGTGCTAAGTGAGTGTCACCAAAACCAACAATGCGGACTCTACTCGGTTCGATGTCGTAGCTTAGTAGGGCTTCACGGACATTGCGTGCTCGTCTTTCAGAAAGATCTTGGTTATGCTTTGAACCACCAACTTTACTAGCATAGCCGTGCAGCTCTATCGAAGTAGTAGGGTACTCTTTTAAAAAGTCGGAAAGCTCTCGGACTTGTCTTCTGAAGACTGGATTGATCTCATCAGAGTCGTTAGCAAAAAGTATCCGCACTTGCATGTTATCTGATGCTTTAATGTATTCTCCACAACCGTCGTTGTCGACCTCTGAGCCTTCAGGTGTACCTGGGCACATATCTCGAGCATTGATGACACCATCGTTATCGTCATCTTGCAAATCTGCTATTTGTTCTGCATTTGGTACAGGACGATACTCATATTCGTCTTCAGCAACAACGTGTTGAGTGATGGCGAGCATACCCAATGCAAATAGAATCTTCACTGGTTTCATGATCAGTACTCCACCTTTTCATTCCATTCTGTAGGTACATCGACACGCAAGGCATTTAACAATTGGCCAGTCGCGTTCATAACGCGGTACTTGGCGTACTGCTCTGAGTATCGAGCATCCAAGTAGTTCTTTCTCGCTTCGAAAAGTTCGTTTTCAGTATTTAACAAGTCCAGCAGAGTGCGTTTTCCAATGCGATACTGCTTTTCGTAGGCGATGACAGTTTCAGAGGCCGAATCTACGTGATCCGCTAGGAACTCTTTTTGTTGAAGTGTTAAATCTAACGCACTCCAAGATAGACGAAGACCTTCTTCGACTTGGCGGTATGCACGTTCTCTTAAGTCTTTTGCTTTATTTAGTTGGTAGGCAAAACTTTCAGCGTTGGCTACGTCACTACCACCGTTAAAGAGGTTGTAACGCATACGTAACATTGCTGTTGTCTCTTCGCTGCTTCCTTCAATACCGCTTGCATCATCACGCCATGTTTGAGCCGCTTCTACCGATATCGTTGGGTAGTAAGCTCCCTTAGATTGCTTGTATTGGAACTTTGCAGAGTCCACATCAGCTACCGAGATTTTGATTACTGGGTGTGACTCGAATGCCAAGTCAATCGCTTCATCGATGGTGTAGGGAATAAAGTTTTGGTCCGCTCTTGGGAAAATCAATCCTTGTGGTGACTGTCCGACAAGGCGTGTAAAGGTGGTGTGGCTGTCATATAAGTTGTTCTGAGCTGCCACCAAGTTACCGTGAGCCTTTGCTAAACGAGCCTCTACCTGGGTTAGGTCTGCTGTAGAACCGATACCTGAGTTAACTCGCTTTTTAATGTCTTCATAGATCTTCTTATGCACTTTCAAGTTATTCTCGGAAAGTGTAAGAATTTCATAAGCTTTTACTGAGTCTAAATAAACTTTCGCGACCTCTAGAGCGGTGTCTTGGGCATCAGCTAGAAGTTGATAACGGACCGATTCAGCATCAGCTGCTGTTCGATCCATATCATTAAGTGTCGCTGAGCCATCCCATATTAGCTGGGTTAGTGTCACGGTGGCTTCTTTTCTTGTCAGGTCGGTTGAATCTCGCCCTGACTCTGCGGGTTTGATTCCTTCGTAACCGATACCGGCATCTAAGTCTACGGATGGGAGGTAAGCACCACCAGATGCTTCATTCACATACTGCTTGCTAACGAATTCATTGAACGCACTTTTGATGTCAGGATTGGTTTTTAATGTGTTTTCAACCGCTTGCTCTAGCGTTTGCCCAAACGCATGACTAGCGGTGAACATACCAATACAAAAGGCGTTGGCACGAGTCCACTTCACTGTGATTCTCCTAGATAATGGTAAAAATTCTCGAGGTGATAGGGCTTATAAGTGGAATACTTATAAGGGCGTCAATAATTTAGCGCACAATAACATTAATATGCGATGAAGTAACCTGTTGATTCGCTGTTCATTTGTTTCAATTTTGATAAATCAACCTACTAAATCTGCCTAAAACTTGAATTAAGATCTCAAATTAAAGATGGAGGTAATAGCTAGGAACGTGTGTCCAGATTTTAATAAAATAAAACACTTATGCATCTGGATTCTTATTGATGTATGACACATAATTACTTTATTGAGCATCAAATTGCTGTTATTGCACTATATATTCGGGCAATATATAGCAAATTAGTATTGTTAGTCAAAAACTTGACAGTTATTTAGGGTTAAGGTTTATATGGATCATACAGCATTAGTGCCACTCGGTAATCAAGTCGTCGTAATAGGTTTGGATGGGCAGCTGAGAGTCCTTGCAGAAGGACAGCAGCCTCTACCAGGTGAAGTGATAGTGGCAATGACAGATGCTGCGCCTCAAGACCTGAAAATTCAGCTTGCTCAAGAGCAAGGTTTAAAAGATATTTCAGACGATGTAGCACAGATTATTAGTGCTATTGAGCAAGGTCAAGACCCTTCTGCTATTGATGAAGAACTCGCACCTGCAGCGGGTGAAAATAGTGGCTCCAGTTTGCAAAATAGTGCCACGATTGTACGAGATGGTACTGAAGTGCTAGCCTCAACAAACTTTGAAACTATTGGCTTAGAATCCCTCGGCTTATCTGAAACTCAAGCGTTGACCTTAAATGACTTCTTCACAACAGGTATCGAGACAAGTGGGGATGGCTCAAGTAAGCCACTTACTAATTCTCCAGTGACATTAAGCGCTGTTGAGGAAGATAGCGATCCAATCACGATAACTACTGAAGAATTACTATCGAACGTCAATATTGATGATGCCGATACTCTTGTCATTACAAACGTCACTATTGAGAGTGGGAATGGCACCTTAATTGATAACAGCGATGGATCTTGGACTTACATTCCAGAGGCTGACGATGACACTGAAGTGTCATTCTCCTATGACATTATTGATAAAGATGGCGGTGTTATTAATGGCACTGCTAACTTAGATATTACGCCTGTTAATGACGCGCCAATAGCAACTAATGATGCGATTCAAACTGACGAGGATTCCCAGGTTGTAATTGATGTGCTCGCTAACGACAGTGATATTGAAGGTGATGATTTAATCATTACCTCTGTTTCTGTACCAGAAGAGCAAGGTATCGTTGAGATTATCGATGGTAAGCTTGTTTTCACTCCGGCCGAAAATTTCAACGGTAATGCAACGATTAGCTACACCATCACAGATGGTGAGTTAGAGGATGAAGCTCAAGTTTCGGTAACAGTAAACTCAGTTAACGATGCGCCTATTGCCTCTAATGATACAACAATTACAGAGGAAGATAGTTCAGTAACGGTTGATGTCCTGCCAAACGACACCGACATTGATGGCGATACGCTGTCGATTGAATCGGCTTCCGTACCTGAAACACAAGGTACAGTTGAGATCGTTGATGGCAAACTGGTCTTCATACCGGCTGAGAACTTCCATGGTGACGCTGAAATCACTTACACCGTGACCGATGGTGCACTGACTGACCAAGCGACGGTTAACGTCACCGTGAATGCGGTGAACGACACGCCTGTGGTTGAAAGCAGCATTGCAGACCAAACCTTGGCGGAAGATTTCACACCATACAGCATCAATCTGAATACCGCTTTCAGCGATGTGGATAACGTGGATGGCGAGTTAACGTTTAGCGTCTCTGGCAACAGCAACATTCAAGTGGCGATCGTCAATGGGATTGCTACGTTCACTCCAACTGCAGACTGGAACGGCTCAGAAGCGCTGACGTTTACGGCTACCGATCTAAGCGGCGAGAGCGTTAGCCAAACGGTGAACTTCACAGTAGCGCCAGTGGCGGACATCGTGGCAGATAAAGCGACGGTTGTGGAAGATACGCCAACCATCATTAAGGTCTTAGATAACGACACGTTCGAAGGCGACGACAAAGTGGTGTCGCTGGATACCAACAATGGACCAGCTAACGGCACGGTCTCGGTCAACCCGGATGGCAGCGTGACCTACACGCCGAATGACAACTACCACGGTACAGACAGCTTCACCTACATCGTTACGTCGGGTGGGGTATCAGAGTCCACCACGGTGAACGTCGATGTCACACCAGTCAACGATGCGCCAGTGGCAAACGATGACACGGCCATTACTGACGAAGACACGCCAGTGACGATTGATGTCCTGCCAAACGATACTGACATCGATGGTGATACATTACGTATTGACTCGGCGTCTGTGCCGAGTGACCAAGGGACAGTTGAGATTGTTGATGGCAAACTGGTGTTCACACCGGCTGAGAACTTCCATGGTGACGCTGAAATCACTTATACCGTCACCGATGGTTCGCTGACTGACCAAGCGACGGTCAACGTCACCGTGAATGCGGTGAACGACACGCCTGTGGTTGAAAGCAACATTGCAGACCAAACCTTGGCGGAAGATTTCACGCCATACAGCATCGATCTAAATACTGCTTTCAGCGATGTGGATAACGTGGATGGTGAGTTAACGTTTAGCGTCTCAGGCAACAGTAATGTCAATGTCTCAATAGAAAATGGCATTGCTACGTTCACTCCAACCGCGGACTGGAACGGCTCAGAAGCATTGACCTTTACTGCCACCGATCCAAGCGGCGAGAGCGTTAGCCAAACGGTGAACTTCATAGTAGCGCCAGTGGCGGATATCGTGGCAGATAAAGCGACGGTTGTGGAAGACACGCCAACCATCATTAAGGTTTTAGGTAACGACACGTTCGAAGGCGACGATAAAGTGGTGTCGCTGGATACCAATAACGGTCCAGCTAACGGCACGGTCTCGGTCAACCCGGATGGCAGCGTCACTTACACGCCAAACGACAACTTCCACGGCACAGACAGCTTCACCTACATCGTTACGTCAGGTGGGGTGTCAGAGTCCACCACGGTGAACGTCGATGTGACGCCAGTGAACGATGCGCCAGTGGCGACCAATGACAATGCCGTTACTGACGAAGACACGCCAGTGACGATTGATGTCCTGCCAAACGACACCGATATTGATGGTGATAAGCTGTCGATTGAATCGGCTTCCGTACCTGAAACACAAGGCACAGTTGAGATCGTTGATGGCAAACTGGTCTTCACACCGGCTGAGAACTTCCATGGTGACGCTGAAATTACTTACACGATTACTGATGGTGCACTGACTGACCAAGCAACGGTCAACGTCACCGTGAATGCGGTGAACGACACGCCTGTGGTTGAAAGCAACATTGCAGACCAAACCTTGGCGGAAGATTTTACGCCATACAGCATCGATCTGAATACGGCCTTCAGTGATGTGGATAACGCCGATGGTGAGTTAACGTTTAGCGTTTCTGGTAATAGCAACATTCAAGTGGCGATCGTCAATGGGATTGCTACGTTCACTCCAACCGCAGACTGGAATGGCTCAGAAACCCTAACCTTTACCGCCACCGATCCAAACGGTGAACTTCACAGTGGCGCCTGTGGCAGATATTGAATCTGACCGCGCTACGGTTGTGGAAGACACACCAACCATCATCAAGGTTTTAGGTAACGACACGTTCGAAGGCGACGACAAAGTGGTGTCGCTCGATAGCAATAACGGTCCAGCCAACGGCACGGTCTCGGTCAACCCGGACGGCAGCGTCACTTACACGCCAAACGACAACTTCCACGGTACAGACAGCTTCACGTACATCGTTACCTCCGGTGGGGTATCGGAATTCACCACGGTGAACGTCGATGTGACGCCAGTGAACGATGCGCCAGTGGCGACCAATGACAATGCCGTTACTGACGAAGACACGCCAGTGACGATTGATGTCCTGCCAAACGACACCGATATTGATGGCGATAAGTTGTCTATCCAATCGGCGTCTGTACCTGAAGCGCAAGGCACAGTTGAGATTGTTGATGGAAAATTGGTCTTTACACCGGCCGAGAACTTCAATGGTGACGCCGAAATCACTTACACCATCACTGATGGTTCGCTGACTGACCAAGCGAAAGTAGCTGTTACCGTTAACCCAGTAAACGATGCGCCAACGATCAAGGTCGATGCTGTAGAAAGTATCACTGAAGATGCAGTGAATACCGATACGGTAGTGGCAACGTTGGAAGTCGCTGATATCGACACGCCAGAAGAGCAATTAACCGTTTCTTTAGAAAACAACTCAAACGGCTACTTTGCGCTAGTTGGCGATGAAGTCAAACTGACTCAAGCGGGTGTTGACGCGGTTAACAACGACGAACTCAACCTTAAAGACCTAACGATCAGCGCATCAGTATCGGATGGTGTTAATCCAACGGTTAGCGACAGTGATAGTTTGATTGTGAATCGCGTTAACGATGCACCAACAGTCGACAATGTGATTTCAGATCAAGTGTTAGCAGAAGATTTTACGATCTACACGATTGATTTAAACGACGCATTTAAAGACAGCGACTCCGCACTGAACTTCTCAGTGTCCGGCAACAGCAACGTGTTGGTGTCGATTGAAAATGGCATCGCGACCATTAGCCCAACTGCGGACTGGAACGGCTCAGAAACCCTAACCTTTACCGCCACCGATCCAAGCGGTGAAAGCGTTAGCCAAACGGTGAACTTCACAGTGGCGCCTGTGGCAGATATTGAATCTGACCGCGCGACGGTTGTGGAAGACACACCAACCATCATCAAGGTTTTAGGTAACGACACGTTCGAAGGCGACGACAAAGTGGTGTCGCTGGATACCAATAACGGTCCAGCTAACGGCACGGTCTCGGTCAACCCGGACGGCAGCGTCACTTACACGCCAAACGACAACTTCCACGGGGCAGACAGCTTCACCTACATCGTCACCTCCGGTGGTGTCAGTGAATCCACCATTGTTAACGTCGATGTCACGCCAGTAAACGACAAACCTGACAGTGAAGACTTTACGCATGTGGCCGATGATCAGCTTACGCACGTTGTGTTTGATACCGATACGAAGCCTCTGGGTCACGGTGACTCTCAAGATCATATCGCGGATGTTGAAGACGACTTAAAAGGCAACGATCTACATGTCCGAATTACTGAACTGCCAACCTCAGGTACGTTGTTCTTTAAAGATAGTGATGGTGAGCTGCACGAAATTAAAGAAGTAAGCGATACGCTTTATGACAAAGACAGCCTTTACTATGAAGCTGATAATGTGGGTTTCTTGTTAGGTATCAAGGATCGCCCAGATACACTAAATAGTTCCGAGTCTACAACAGATTTCAATAATTGGGGGCTAAGTGAGGACGGAGGTCCATCACACTCCCGTACTGAGCATTTAGCAAATGGAGCTTCTATCACCATTTCTTCTGATAGCGGTGAGCTTGCGCAGTACAACCGCCAGGTGTCACACATCGGCAATGGTATCGCTGACAATGATGGGCAGGGTATTGAGAAAGGTGAAACGATTACGATCGATTTGTCTAATAATCCTGTGGGCAGCGTAAACCTTGGCTTAGATGGATTAGGTGGATTGTTTGATTACGGTGATGACAACGCAGCACTTATTACGGTTACATACTTAGATTCAAATAATGTCCAACAGACTCAAACGTTCGAGTTTTTGAAGCCTGAAGGCAACTTCATGCTATTCCAAGAAACAAGCGTTGGTTATGGGAAAGATCTAGCTCTTCCTGAAGGTTCGGTCATTACTCAGTTAGATTTTTCTACGAAAAATGAAGGGAACTGGGAGTTACGTTATGTAGAAGGTGTACCTGCCGAAGACAGCTTTGGATATGTGGCAGTCGACTCTGAAAATGGCGTTAGCGATCCATCTACAGTCAATATCGTTAATGAAATGCTAGATGGTAATATTGCTGAAAATGGGCCAAGCCTGTCTGTGGTCGGTGATAGCGTGACTGAGGGTGACAATGTCACGTTCTCGGTTGTTCTAAATGAAACCACTAGCACTGCCGTTAAGTACCAAGTTGATATGCTTGCTCAAGGTTCTTCAGTTGATAAGAATGACGTAAATCTATCAAATGCAACCTATACAAATGGTGTTGTTTTCTTAGGTGGTTACTTGATTGTTCCTGCAGGTATAAGTAGCTTCGAAATATCGATTCCGACTATTGATGACTTGGTTGTGGAAAGCAGCGAAACGATCGTTCTTGAGATCGGCGGTGAAACGGGGACGGCAACAGTTCTTGATAATGACAGTACAAAACTTAGCGTAGTAGATGCCGGCGATGTCATTGAAGGAACTGACGCAATATTTACCGTTTTACTCTCTAACCCTGTTCAAGAGGCCGTTGTCGTCAATCTGAAGTCAACAACAAATGATAGCTATACTGCGGAAGATGTTGATTTAGGCACTATGGTAGTGACCTATGTGGATACTCATGGTCAAACTCAAACATTAGATATGGCGCCTAATGGAGACGTTACCATACCTCCAGGTGTCGCTGAAATTAAAGTCGCAGTCCCGACCAAACTAGATAATGTCCATGAAGGTGATGAGAGCTTTGGTCTGACGGTTACGGAAATCGGTAGTGTCACCAGTAATGGTATTGCAACTGGTAACGCAAATATTGTGGATTCTGATCCTGCACCTTTAGTTAGTATTAGTGCCGATCAAAACAGCGTAAATGAAGGTGAAACGGCAGGCTTTACGCTGACACTTGATAAAGTTGCAGATGAGAGTGTTACGGTTCATGTCGAATATAGTGGCGTGGCCCAAGATGGAAAAGATTTTGTTGGCGTTCTGAGTGTTGAAGTTCCTGCGGGTCAATCTTCAGCTGCTCTTGACTTACTGACGGTCACCGATGGTATTTATGAGGGCGCAGAATCTTTCACAGTAACCATTAAAGAGGTTGATGGCGCTGATGCGAGCATTGCTTCAAATAACAGCGCAAGTGTTGTGATCGTTGATGCCCAAAGTGCACCGAAAGTGACTATTAGCTCAGATCAATCCTCAGTTGATGAAGGTAGTGATGCAAAATTTATCGTCAACATTGACCAAAAAGCAGATGAAGATGTACTGGTAACATTCACAATCGGAGGGAATGTTGATGACAAAGATTATATTGCTCCAAGTACGTACACAGTCACGATTCCAGCGGGTAAAACGTCGGCGCCGATTGATATAAAAACTCTCGATGATGGTATTTACGAAGATCTTGAAAACCTAACCGTGACTCTAATTGATACGGTTGGTGCAGATTCGACGCTTGCAAGTGACTCGAATGAAGTAACAGTCTCTATTATAGATGCTCAGCACGCTCCAGAGTTTATTTCTGGCGGCGATAGTGCTGGTGACAAACCAAATGATGATGTTTACGACTTCGGGTCAGTTAACGAAAACACGGTGAGTGGGGCCGTTATCGGCACGGTCGTTGCTGAAGATCACGATAATGACGTGCTTGTATACCGCTTTGCAGATGGCTCGAGCACTAATGGTATTTTTGATATCGACCCGACAAGTGGAGAGATTTCATTGAACAAGACAATCGATGATGTTGACTTGGGCGATTATACGCTTCAGGTTGAGGTTATCGATGGAACTGGCGGGATTGATACTGCCGAGGTAAATGTTTCTCTGGTAAATGTGAATGATGCTCCTGAATCTTCGCCTTCAGTGGTTGAGATGAATGAAGATACTCAAGTGATGCTTGATTGGTCATCATTCGGTATTAGCGATGTGGACTCTGATGTATCAGATCTATCCGTCCAAATTACAACGCTTCCTAGCGATGGCTCATTAGAGTACAGAGATTCGCAAGGCGATTGGCAGTCTGTACAAATCGATCAAGTCCTCGATAAATCGCTTTTTGAGGAAAACGGTGTTCGTTTTGTACCTGAATTAAATGAATCAGGCAGTGACAGCTTCGGCGGAAATCAAGTCGGAGATCAGGAATCTAGTTACGCTCAAATTGGTTTTAAACCGACAGATGGGCAGAGCTCTGGTCAAGAGTCGACACTGACAATAGACGTGAACCCTGTAGCTGACAAACCGAACTTAATTGCAGTGACGCCATTAAACTCATTGCCTCAACAAGAGTTTAACGTTACGACATGGAGTAATGTTCAAGTTGGTTCTAGTGATGGTATGGGGGTCAATGGAGAGACTCTAATCTCAGCGATCAACGCTCTTAATGAAGCCGATGGTACTCGATTGAGTTGGGCAAATGTGGAAGATTTAGGGACTCATGCAACCTTGGCAAATGAGGCCGTTCTAGTCACATCTCTTGTTTATCTCGAAGCTGGCTCGAGTTACGACTTTGTCGGTCAAGCCGATGATAGCCTTGCAATTAAGTTGGGTGGTACGTTACTTGATCAAGCTCGTTGGGGGAGCGACAGTGGTGATATTAAGGGAGCTAGCTTTACCCCTTCGGTATCTGGCTTTTATCCAATTGAAATTTATCACCATAACCAAAGTGGTCCGGGTAACTTTAATGTGGATGTATCCATTAATGGACAAGCGCCTGTCAACCTGAGCAATAGTAGTCTTTACGTAGTTAGTGATGAAAGTGCACTAGAAGCAACTGATATCAGAACGTCTGAACTACAAGAAGTTAATGGTGTTGCGTTTTACGAAACATACCAGCTGAACGAAGGGTTACAAGATACAGCGATACCGCTCTCTGAAATTAAAGCAAGCTTAAATGATACAGATGGCTCTGAATCACTTAAAGTCACGCTAACTGGCTTACCTGTAGGTGCGATCCTTTCAGATGGAAATAGTTCTATTACTGTCGCAACTATTGATGAAGAACTGGACGTGACAAGTTGGGCATTAGATGCACTTACTGTGACTCCACCTGCGGGCTCCCATGATGACTTCACTATCAATTTGACTGCAACGAGTACAGAAAGCTCGAATGGTGATTCAGCAGAATCTAACTTGGCGATCAATGTTGTAGTACATGAGAACTTACCGACGGAAACGGAAAGTGATTTGGGCGAAACCATAGAAGACAATACTCTACAAGGGAATGTATTGCTTAATGACTCTGACGGCGACAATATTCTGATGGTAGATCATCTTACTATCGATGGTGCTGATTACGAGGTAGGCGAAAGTGTTTCTTTGACTAGTGGTACGTTACTAGTAAACCGAGATGGTAGTTACATATTTGAACCTGCTGAGCATTGGTCAGGTGACGTTCCATTAATTAGCTATACCACAAATACTGGCGTAACAAATACACTTGATATCAATGTTGTTGCTATCGCAGATGCACCTACGATCACGATCAATGTTGGCGACTTAGTTAAACGAGATGCTATTGATCCAAACCATCACTTAGCTACATCGGCAATAAATAATACCAATACCGAAAATGAGGCTGTCGCAGCCAACCTTGGGTTGGATAATGCAGTACCTAAAATTAATACACACGCTGGTGTTGTGTTGGGAGTCAATACTGACTTAAGTGACACCGACAGCTTGTTTGTTGGGACAGATTTCAACGATGTATTCTATGGTGGCGGTGGCGATGACGTATTTGTTGGCGGTGGTAACAATGATACGTTTTATGGTGATGACGCGACCAGTCTTACTCTGCATGATGGTAAAGATACAGTCTACTTAACAGGGAACTTTGATGACTACAAAATGACCTTCAAAGACGATCATGGAGGTAAAGTTCCATATTGGATTTTATTAGATAGTCGTTCTATCGATTCGGTAAACGATCATACAGGTAGTGATGACCGAGGTGATCATTTATATGAAATTGAACGCGTTGTTTTTGCAGACAAAATTGTTGATTTGAAACCTGATGGCACTTATGAAGTGCTTCAAGATCGCTGGATTTCGGTCGATGTGGATGTTGATCTAGTTGATGTCGATGGAAGTGAGGATTTAGCGCAGACTGCTCTTGTACAAGATCTACCAGACGGTGTTGACGTGTATGTTGATGGGGTCGCAATTAAGCAAGATTCAAATGGAGATTACCCTGTCACTCTTGGTACAGATGGTAAGCTTTCCCTGGATATCAGAGTGCCATTCGATTATGAAGGCAGCTTAGAGTTCCCGCTAAGCGTTACTGCTACGTCTGTTGAAGGATCAAATAATGACGCAGCTTCAACAACTGAATCCGTTGAGCTTACAGCTCGTGACTATGTGTTGGAGTCGGGATCGCATGGGAATGATCAGATAACGGGTAGTGACGATCACGATATTATTGTTGGTGATGTTCAAGGATTGGAGATCATTGCAGGTCAGGACTACAACATCGCATTTGTTCTGGACACTTCAGGGAGCATGGGTAACTGGGTAGGAACTGCGAAGCAAGAAGTGCTAGATGTGTTTGATGAGCTGTTAAGTGCGGTAAATCAAGGAGAGAAGCCAGGGACAGTGAATATTCACCTTAGTGAATTTGCTTCAAGTGCATCAGCGGTGATTTCTGTTGACTTGAGTTCTCTTACAGCAAGAAAAGAGTTTGTAGAAGAGTTGAATCGTGTAATTGATGATGAGGGTTCTGGCGGCACAAACTATGAGGCGGGCTTACAGTCGGCCGTTGAATGGTTCAGCAGTCAACCTAACCCTAATGGCCAAAATATCACGTACTTTGTTACGGATGGTCAACCAAATAGAGCAACATACCTCTATGGTGTAGCACCGAGTGAATTCTCGAAAGTGATTTTGGACGTCGATAATTCTGGCAAGCTTGTTACCCTGCAAGATATTGCGAGTAAAAACAATTACTCATACGGACAAACAGTTACCTACAAAGGTGATGTCGTTATAGATAGTTACGGTAAGGTTTATTCACCGCTAACAGGAAGAATCCTTGGCGATATCGACAGATATTATGGCTCTATCCGTTATTACGATGAAGGGAATAGCTCGACACAAGCTCAACACATGTATCAAGTACTAGCGGCATTGTCCTCTATAGAAGCGATAGGTCTTGGGAGTGGCGTTGATGAACATACACTCAAGCAGTATGACACTGATGGTGTGGTAGAGTCAGATATTGATGTTACTAAGCTTGCTGAAACGATATTGGGTCAAGATGTACCTCTCAAACAAGGTTCAGACACTATTCAAGGAGGTGAAGGTAACGATATCTTGTTAGGTGACTTAATTGAGTTTGGTGGTAATGAACAAGGCTTAAGTGCGATTCAATCACATGTGGCGCAGCAAACGGGTCAGGATGTGTCTACCGTTGACGGCGAAGATATACATGAGTACGTTAGAAATAACTTGGAAGAATTCAACCAAACTCACCAAGGAGATAAATCGGATAATTTATATGGCGGCGCTGGTGATGACTTACTATTTGGTCATGGTGGCAACGACATACTCGTTGGCGGTGAAGGGGATGATATTCTGATTGGTGGTTTAGGTAGTGATACTTTAACAGGGTCAGAAGGGGCGGACATCTTTAAGTGGAGTGAAGTCACTAACGATGTTGATACTGTCACTGACTTCAATAAAAATGAAGACGCTCTAGACTTCTCAGATCTGTTTGACGACTTATCTAAAGATGAAATTGGAGAGCTTCTTAATGATCTTCAATCAGGTGATCATACTGGTGATGTCGGAGAGTATCATGTAGAAGTGGCACCAGACGGGGGATCTGAGGCAAACCTGAGTATTACAAAAGGGAGCTCGACATTGGACATCCATTTTGACGGTGCAAGTGTTGATGATGTGACTCAAAGCTTAATTGCGAGTTTAGAAGCTCAGTACAAAGACATGTAGTAGCGCTAAACTGTAGTCAAATTTAAAATCAAAAAAGGTCTAGCAATTTGCTAGACCTTTTATTTTTACGGTCTGTTTATTGTTGTGCTAGCTTTTTGGAAGTGTTGTGAAAACGGTCCATTCTTTCTTCACTTCACCCTTGTGGCCAATCACTGTTGCGGTTACTCGACGGTTCAATGCGTGACTAACTTGGTCTGTACCTTGTGTTGCAAGTACTGTGTCTCCATAGCCGACAATGGTAACTCTATCTCCACTAATGCCATTCTTCATTAGCTCTTTTCTAACGTTTTCAGCGCGGCGCTTAGATAGGTCAAGATTATGTTCTGCAGTACCAGTGCGACTAGCATAACCTTGAATCTCTATAGACGTGTTCGGGTACTCTTTCAAAAAGTCTGATAGTTCAAGAATTTGTTGCGTAAAGATAGGGTTGATCACATCGGAATCGTTCGCAAATAGTACTCGAATTTGCATTTCTTGTGAGGAGTCAACGTACGAACCACAACCGTCGTTGTCTATTTCGGCACCCAAAGGTGTACCCGGGCACAAATCTCGCTCGTTAATGACTCCGTCAGAGTCATCATCTATATGATCAGCCCACTGATCGGCAATTGGGGTATCTATGTAATCATATTCATCACCACGATCTGATGAACTGCATGCGGAGAGCATTAATGAGAGTGTAATAAAAGCTATGTGTTTCATAATTAATACTCCACTTCTTCTAGCCATTCTTTAGGCATTTCAACCCTTAATGCACTCAACAGTTGCCCAGTTGCGTTCATCACTCGATATTTGGCGTACTGCTCTGCGTATTTAGAATCTAAGTAGTCTTTACGCGCCTCAAAGAGCTCGTTTTCAGTGTTCAATAGATCAAGCAGTGTTCGTTTACCGATGCGATATTGCTTCTCGTAAGCAATTACGGTCTCAGACGCAGAGTCTACATGATCTGATAGAAACTCTTTTTGTTGTAATGTTAAATCAAGCGCACTCCAAGAAAGCCTTAATCCTTCTTCAACATTGCGATAGGCACCTTCACGCAAGTCTTTTGCTTTATTTAGCTGGTAGGCAAAGTTTTCTGAGTTCGCTGCATCACTGCCACCATTGAATAGGTTGTAGCGTAGACGCAGCATGGCAAGTGTCTCATCACTTCGACCTTTTAAACCATCAGCGTCGTCACGCCATGTTTGCGAAGCTTCAATTGAAATGGTTGGGTAATTAACACCTTTAGACTGTTTGTATTGAAACTTAGCCGAGTCTACGTCTGCGAGCGCCACTTGAATAACGGGATGAAGTTCAAATGCCAAGCCTACCGCTTCATCAACCGTGTACGGGATAAAGTTTTGGTCCGCTCTCGGAAAGATTAACCCTTGTGGTGTTTGACCGACTAAACGAGTGAACATCGTGTGAGAGTCATACAGGTTATTTTGAGCAGCAGCTAAGTTTCCGTGTGCTTTTGCCAAACGTGCTTCTACCTGCGTCAAGTCAGCAGTAGAGCCGATACCCGAGTTGACTCGTTTTTTAATGTCATCGTAAATATCTTTATGAACAGCAAGGTTGTTTTCTGAAAGCTTTAGGACTTCATACGCTTTAACAGCGTCCAAGTACACTTTAGTCACTTCAAGTGCCTTATCTGAAGCATCTGCTAAGAGTTGAAATCTAACAGATTCAGCATCAGCTGCGGTTCGATCAATATCATTTAACGTAGCGCTACCATCCCATATTAGTTGGGTCAGTGTCACTGAAGCTTCCTTTCGAGTGTAATCCGTGTCTCCTCGACCAACTTCATCTGACGGGTCTAATCCTTCATATCCAATTCCAGCATCTAGATCAACAGAGGGGAGGTAAGCACCTGATGAAGCTTCATTTATGTACTTCTGGCTCATAAACTCGTTAAATGCACTTTTAATATCGGGGTTATTTTGTAGCGTCTGTGCAACCGCTTGCTCTAGAGTTTGACCGAAAACTGGTGAAGACACTATTAAGCAACAGCAGGCTATATGTACTCGATTCCATCTCACGTTAGTTCTCCTAAAATCATGTCGCTCTTATTCTGTTTCATATTTGAGACGAGAAGTTACAAACAATGAATTTTCTTAGTGCGTATTATCAACTTGTTGATGTTTAAATGTTTAATTCAATAAAAAACAACAATCTTACTCTCTAAACTCTAGCATACGAGGCAAAGCTTGCTTGGTAAGTGGTCGATTTTTTCGTAGAAAACCTTTTTATCTTAAGAGCATAGCGGAAACTGGTTTAAATGAAGGCAAATTCTTCGGTTATTTTCCTTATTACTCTCAAAAAACTAAATCCTCTTGGAATAAAACGAAAAATTCATATTTTGTCTAAACTATAGACGTGTTTAGTGCAGTAACAAGCCTTTAATTAAACTAATACAAGGATGAAGAGCATGGATCGAGTAGCGTTAAGTTCATTGATGAGCAATGTCGTGGTTATAGGGCTTGATGGGAACCTGAGAAGTCTTGAAAGTGGTCAGCTACCTCAGCCTGGTGAATTAATTATTGAGGAAGTTTCTGATACATCAGAATTAATTGTACAACAGGTAACACCGCAAGGTAGTTCAATTAACGTTACTGATGATGTCACTGCGCTAATCGAGGCTATCGCTAGTGGAGAAGACCCGGCTGCTCTTGGTGAGGATTTTGAGCCAGCTGCTGGTGAGGAAAGTGGTTCTAGCCCCCAAAATACTGGTGCAATAGATCGTACTGGCGCTGAATTGTTGGCTAGTACGAATTTTGAGACCGTCGGTATTGATGGAATCGGACTATCTACAACTCAAGCACTATCTTTGTTGGATCTTTTCAGAGTAATTAATGGCCCTGTACCACCGACTATATTAGTTCAAGAAATATCTAGTCCGACTATCAACGAAGGTGACCAAGTTGTATTCGATATTACTCTAAGTCAAACAACTGAAGACAATACTGATGTCATTCTTTCTCTCCTTGATGGAACCGCAACAGGCGGCTCAGCTGACGATAACGGGAGTGACTACGTCAATGAGCGTGTCCTCATAACATTTTCTGATGGTACAACAGAAGAAGTTTCAGTCGGTGAAAGCGGAACCTTTACCATTTCGATCCCACCGGGTGAAAGTGGCTTTACGGTCTCTATAGACTCTATTGACGACTCTATATTTGAAGGCCCAGAAACGTTTACGCTCTCTGGCACGACAGAAGAACAAAGCACACCTGTTACTGGGACTGCCACTATTTTAGATGATGGTAGTGGACCTGGCTCAAATCCTGATGATGATCGCCCAGCGGTAACGATGAGTGATGCAGGTACGGTTAATGAGGGCGAGACAGCGAATTTCAAAGTGACGTTGTCGAACGCCTCCGAGTCTACAGTTCAAGTCGAGCTAGGCCTCAACTTGGGTGACACCGAAGCCGGTGACTTAGGTACCTTAGAATACAACACAGGCTCCGGTTGGGTTGCAGTGCCAAACGATGGTGTGGTGACCGTGCCAGCAGGGCAAACTGAGTTTGATGTGCGTATTGCTTCCATTGATGACGCCGTTTATGAAGGTCCAGAAGATTTCAGTGTGACGGTGACTGGCATTGGCGCAGTGCAAGGCAGCGATACGGGAACGGCAACGATAGTGGACGACGGCACGGGTCCAGGCTCTGATCCGGATGATGACCGTCCAAGCGTGACAATTTCAGATGCTGGCACCATTAATGAGGGTGACACAGCGAACTTCAAAGTGACGCTATCGAACGCGTCTGAAGCGGAAACGCAAGTGGAATTGGGTCTTAATCTTGGCGATACCGAAGTTGGAGATTTGGGCACCCTAGAATACAACACGGGAAGCGGTTGGGTTGCAATGCCAAACGATGGTGTGGTGACCGTGCCAGAGGGGCAAACTGAGTTTGATGTGCGCATTGCTTCCATTGATGACGCTGTTTATGAAGGCCCTGAAGATTTCAGTGTGACGGTAACCGGCATTGGCGCAGTGCAAGGCAGCGATACCGGTACGGCAACGATTGTGGATGACGGCAGTGGTCCGGGCCCTGATCCGGATGATGACCGTCCAAGCGTGACTATTTCAGACGCTGGCACCATCAATGAGGGTGAGACAGCGAACTTCAAAGTGACGCTGTCGAATGCCTCCGAGTCCACTGTTCAAGTCGAGCTAGGCCTGAACTTAGGTGACACCGAAGTTGGAGACTTAGGTACCTTAGAATACAACACAGGCTCCGGTTGGGTTGCAGTGCCAAACGATGGTGTGGTGACCGTGCCAGCAGGGCAAACTGAGTTTGATGTGCGTATTGCTTCCATTGATGACGCTGTTTATGAAGGCCCAGAAGATTTCAGTGTGACGGTGACTGGCATTGGGGCGGTGCAAGGTAGCGATACGGGTACGGCGACGATTGTGGATGACGGCACGGGTCCAGGCCCTGACCCGGATGATGATCGTCCAAGCGTGACTATTTCAGACGCTGGCACCATCAATGAGGGTGACACAGCGAACTTCAAAGTGACGCTGTCGAACGCGTCTGAAGCGGAAACGCAAGTGGAATTGGGTCTTAATCTTGGCGATACCGAAGTTGGAGACTTAGGTACCTTGGAATACAACACAGGCTCCGGTTGGGTTGCAGTGCCAAACGATGGCGTGGTAACGGTGCCAGCTGGGCAAACCGAATTTGATGTGCGCATTGCTTCCATTGATGACGCCGTTTATGAAGGCCCTGAAGATTTCAGTGTGACAGTAACCGGCATTGGCGCAGTACAAGGCAGTGATACGGGTACGGCAACGATAGTGGACGATGGCACGGGTCCGGGCCCTGATCCGGATGATGACCGTCCAAGCGTGACTATTTCAGACGCTGGCACCATCAATGAGGGTGAGACAGCGAACTTCAAAGTGACGCTGTCGAATGCCTCCGAGTCCACTGTTCAAGTCGAGCTAGGCCTGAACTTAGGTGACACCGAAGTTGGAGACTTAGGCACCTTAGAATACAACACCGGAAGCGGTTGGGTTGCAGTACCAAACGATGGCGTGGTAACGGTGCCAGCTGGGCAAACCGAATTTGATGTGCGCATTGCTTCCATTGATGACGCCGTTTATGAAGGCCCTGAAGATTTCAGTGTGACAGTAACCGGCATTGCCGCAGTACAAGGCAGTGATACGGGTACGGCGACGATTATTGATAATGATGCTCCTCCTTCTATTTCAAATGTTGTGAATGCAGTTGTTTCGGAAGAAGGTTTAGCTAATGGTATCCCTGATAATACAGGATCACCTTCAGACACCACTAACTCCGCAAGTTTCTCAGGAACATTCACAGTTGCCGATCCAGACACGGCGAATGTTTCAGTGGTATTGGCAGGCCCTAACAACCTAACATCAGGAGGGGAGCCTATATCGTGGACGTGGGACAACAGTACTCAAACGCTGACTGCGAAAACTGCTCACCTGAGCGTTGTTGCTACTGTTGTGCTGAGCGAGCCTTCAGCTTCAGGTCAAGGCTCTTGGGACTATACTATTACTCTGTTTGAGCCACTTGATCATCCTGTTAATGATGTGGAAGACATCATCAACTTTGATTTACAGATTTCTGTAAGTGATGGACAAACAACAACATCTCAAAGCTTAAATGTGGCCGTTGAAGATGATTGCCCATACGTGCCTGTGGTTGTTCAACCCGTCGATGTGTCGCTTACTGGTGCACCTAACGTTCTGACAGGGCGCATAGATTTTGCAGGAAGTGAGGCAGACGCAACCAGTCGAACATTTGGGGATGTTGTTGTGACTGCAAACGGTTTTGTGTCTGACGAATCTGTGATGCTGGGAACAGCTGAAATCAATCAATCATCAGAAGGGATTGGCGTTAAAAGTTCTGGTAACAACGGCTTCCAATTAGAAAACGAAGTCGATTATCGATTCGCGGGTAATGAGGGTGTATCAGAGCAGTTAATCATAGACTTAGGCAATAAAGTTGCTTACGGAGCAGAAATAGAATTTGAGAAAATGTTTGGTGGTGAACTTGAGAAAGGAATCGCATCTTTTTATAGAGATGGTGTATTAATTGCTCAGCAATCGTTCAGCTCTGACGCAAGCAGTGGTGATTACGCGGCAAATTTCAATGTTCAACAGGGAGGCTTTGATAAAATCATCCTCGAGGCGACCAGTAATGGCAATGGCCCGGATACTGAAGACAACAGTGACTTTACCGTTAAATCAATAACCTTTACAGGTGCGTACTCTGGCGTGCCAATTGCTAGTGCGGATGGGAACCTCGGTGCTGTATATGGAGCTGATGGCCCTGGTTCTATAGTCTTAAATGGAGGTGAGGCTGGTTTAGAGACTCTAGATGGTAAAGACGTGTTGATATACGTCGATCCACAAAACTCTAATAGACTGATTGCAGAGGCTGATGGAGAGCTTGCATTCGAAGTTCAACTTACACCTAGCACTGGAAAATGGGAGTTCTTCCAATACTTACCTTTGACCTCACCTTATGGCGATGGGGATATCGATTTTAACTACACGATTACTGATAATGATGGAGACAGTAAAACGGGGTACTTTTCTGTCAACCCTTACGCCCCACCAATCGTAGAAGGTGTAACTCTAAACGTTTCTGAGGAAGGCTTAAGCAACGCCATTGCTGATGACTCTGCTCTAAACGGCTTTGATGACACAACTGACTCGAGTACTGATGTAGAACAATTGACGCTGGGTCAAACCGTTGATTCTGTTACGCTCAGTGAACCATCTACAGCTCTTACTAGTAACGGTATCTCTGTAACGTGGACGTTATCAAATAACGACCAAATGCTTATCGGTTCAGCGAACGGTGAAGAGGTTATCAAAATATCAGTCAATGATACTGGAGTGGTATCTACGGAGCTTCTTGGTCCGATTGATCACTCCAACCCATCTGGAGAAGACACCTTAAATATTGAGGTGCCTGTGCTTGTCTCGAATGCTCGTGGTCTTACTAACTCCACAACGGTCGACGTTATTGTGGAAGATGACTCACCAGATTCTGCATCTATTATTCACGATGTAGTTGCAGAAACTAAAGAAAGTGCCAACGTTCAGCTCATAATGGATGTCTCGGGCTCTATGCGAACGGATAATCGCTTGCAGATAATGAAAGATTCGGCAACTCAGTTATTGAATCAATATGAGTCTATCGGTCAAACGCGAGTTCAAATTATTACTTATAGCAGTACAGCATCCACTTACGCTATAGGTGCTGCGACGTGGCTGACGGTCGAGGAGGCCAAAGCGTATATTGAGACGCTAACTGCGGGTGGCGCGACTAACTATAACAACGCGCTAAATGAAGCAAAACAGTCATGGGATGATGTAGGTAAGTTAACCAGTGCGTCGAATGTTAGTTACTTCTTGTCAGATGGTCAGCCAAACCCTGCGTCATCATTTATAAACGACGCTCGCGAGCAGAGTTGGATTGATCACCTAACCGATCCTGATAATCAGATAACAGCCCTAGCGTATGGTATGGGCGTTAATCTTATGCCGGAGCAATTAGATCGCGTAGCATATGATGGCTTTTTGAATCAAGACCTTGATGGTGTTGTGGTTCCTGACGTAACTCAATTACCTCCGGTTATGTTGCAGTCAGTGATTCAACCTGTTGGGGGGAACTTGATGTATACCACTTCTCCAGATACAGGTATTGGTGCAGATGGTGGTTATATTAGCGAAATAGAACATGACGGTGTCACTTATTCGTTTGATGGTACAGACCTAATAGTAACTGACAATAACGATGGTATTTCGCATGCATTTGACGACACAACGATGCAGCTTACTATCTATATCGACAGCAAACATACTCTGGAAATCGACCTAAACGATGGTGCGTATGCATTTTATGGTGCGGTGGGTGATACAGTTGAAACGTTAGACTTCGATTATGTATTGACGGATAACGATGGCGATCAAAGTGAGAATACCCTGCAATTCGTTATTGATGAAAACGGAGGAGTAAATGCTTCAAGTAATGGCTCTGCAAATATTATTGAAGCTGAAGTAGACGTAAGTCATGACATCTTGATCGGTAATGATAACGAGGCAGATGTCTTTAAATGGGTCAACGACTCCTTGGATACAGGAACAGATCTAATTAGAGGTTTTGAGAGAGATTTGGACACCTTAGATCTGAGTGAAGTCGTTGAAGATGCAGGGCACAATACGATAGAAGAACTTCTTAATAGTATTGACTTGAACATTGATGGCGATGACTTATCTCTAGAAATAACCCATAACGATGGAAACTCAATTCAAACTATCGTAATAGAAAACGGGGCGACAGAGTTTAGTGATTTAATCGTGGGAAATGCGGACTTTGAGAGAGATGTGTTATCCGCACTAACTAAGGTTAACTTAGAGCCATAATGAAAAGGGCCAGTAGGCCCTTTTCTTCTGCTTTGTCTTACTTATTCGTAGCCTAAAGCACTTTACATGCAAAACCTTTTAAGTAGAAACCTTCTGGATATGCGGTATCGGTTGGGTGGTCAGCGGCTTGTTCAAAACGCTCCACAAACTTTACTTGGCGGTTAGCGTCTACGGCTGCATCAGCGATGATTTTCTGGAACAGAACTTGATCCATCAAGCCAGAGCAAGAGTAGGTCAGTAGCGTGCCGCCCGGTTTTAGAATTTGCATTGCTAGCATGTTGATGTCTTTGTAACCACGACATGCGCCGTTTAGTTGTGCTTTGCTCTCTGCGAACTTCGGTGGGTCCATGATCACAACATCGAACTGAGTTCCTTGATCACGATACTCACGAAGCAGCTTAAACACGTCTGCATTTAGGAACACGGCACGCTTCTTCGAAATATCAAACTCGTTTAGTTCTGCGTTGAATTTTGCGGTATCTAAAGCAGGTTGTGACACGTCAGCGTTAATCACACGCTTTGCATCACCTTTTAGAGCGTAAAGTCCGAAGCCACCTGTGTAAGAGAAGCAGTTAAGAACTTCTTTGCCTTTCATATATTTCATCGCTTGCTGGCGACTATCACGTTGATCTAGGTAGAAACCTGTTTTGTGTCCGCCAACGATATCTACACTAATCTTTACGCCATTTTCTTCGATGACGACCGATTTAGGTGGCTCTTCGCCGTGCAAAACGCCCGTGATCTCTTTTAAACCTTCTTTTTTACGAACGGCCACGTCAGAGCGCTCGTACACATTACAATCAGGGAAGCACTCAACCAGAGCGTCAACAATAGCCTGCTTATTGTGTTCTGCGCCAGCACTGAGAAGTTGGCACACAAAGAAATTTTGGTAACGGTCGATCGTAACGCCAGGTAAGCCGTCAGACTCTGCTGCGATAAGGCGATAACCCGTAAGGCCATCACGTTCGATAATGTCTTCACGAAGAAGTTGTGCGTCTTTAAGTCGTTTAACGAAAAACGCGGTGTCGATTTCTTCTTTCTCAAAACTCCAAATACGAGCACGAATTTGTGAAGCTGGCGAATATGCCGCCTTAGCTAGCCATTTACCGTCGTGAGTGAATACATCAACCGTTTCGCCAAGAGCAGGTTCGCCCTCAACTTTGTTGATGCCTCGAGAGAAGATCCAAGGGTGCTTGCGCTTGACCGATTTCTCACGACCTTTAACCAAATAGATAGCAGCTGTCATTTCATTAGCTCTTGTTGAATTTTGAAAGGGGCGTATTGTCCGGGATGTGAATGGTAAAAGCAATATCCCTCGGCAATCCAGTACATTGTAGTGACTTTTAAATACAAAAAAGGTCACTAAAGTGACCCTTTTATTTGAATTTGCTGTAACAGATTCCGTTGCTATGCTTTAAGTCCAGTAAGTAGAGCTTCCATTGTGTCGCTTTGCTTACGCAGTTGAGCAACGTTTTGTGAAGTCTTGCTTATCATATTGCACACGTTATCTGCTTGAACTCGAATTTCTTCAACGCTTGAGGCGATATTGTCCGCGACTACACCTTGCTCTTCAGCTGCTGTTGCAATTTGAATGCTACTGTCGGAGATAGTTTGATTTTTATCTGCCAAAGAGCCGATTTCGTGATTCACTTCCGTCATGAGGTTTTGTCCCTCATTTGCGTTATTAACTGTCACTTCCATCAGCTTAGTAAGCGACTGACTGTTACGCTGTAACGATTCGATCATCGTTTGGATTTCAACTGTCGCTTGCTGAGTGCGTCCCGCAAGAGCGCGAACTTCATCCGCAACGACCGCAAATCCACGACCTTGTTCTCCAGCACGTGCAGCTTCAATAGCCGCGTTCAGAGCAAGTAGGTTGGTTTGCTCGGAGATCCCATTGATGGTTGTCACGACTTCATCAATTTGTGCTGCATTGGCATCTAACTCGGCAACGGCTTGAGACGCAGATTGAATCTCATTAGAAAGGTTCGAAATCGAGTGAAGCGTATTCTCAACTTTCACTTGTCCAGACTGAGCCACGTTACGTGCATCATCGGTTTGCGTGCTTGAATCGTGAGCTAGTGTCGCGACTTCTCGAATCGTTGATGCCATCTGTTCAGTTGCACTCGCAAGAGAGTTGAGGTGTTCCTGCTGAGTCGCTGAAATATCTGAACTGTGATGAATCGATTGATTCAGATCTGAGCTAATTTGTTGCATTAAAGCCACAGACTCTTGAATCGACAGCACCATTTGTTGCTCTCGTTCTGCAACTTTGTCTATCGTAATAGCAATTTCACTAAACTCGTCGCGAACAGGGAAGAAGTTCATTCTCGCAGTTAGGTCGCCACCAGCAAGAGTGTTTAATGCTTTGTTCATCGTGAACATCGCGCCGCCAATAAACGTCATGATGTAGTAAACGCCAAGAGCGAGAATAAACAAGCTCACACAGATGATGCTCACTTGAGTCGTTGATAGGGCAGTCCATAAAGAAAGTTCATGGTTTGCAACCAAGCTGTACGCACCATTTAAAACTGACACGGATTGCGGCCCTGAGCCAATAGAAACGGTTTCTGAACCCGCTATGAGGCTTGCTACTTGAGATTGAGAAAGGTTGCCTGCCTCTATCAGACCTTTCATAAGCATGAGCTCTTCTTGGTACATATTTGAGATCAGTGTATTAGCCGCGCTATTAAGGACGAGTGTGAGAATGACTAAAGCAAGAAGAGGGAGAACGAAGAGCAAATAGAACTTTTCTTGAATCTTTAAGTGAATGAGATACTTATCAATCCAGCGGAATGGAATTTCTTTCATAATTATAATAACCGTGCAAAAACCCACTATCCTTAGTGGGGTGAATAGACGAAAAGAATATATCACTCAGTAAAAAGAAGCGGTACAAAGATGAACGTAAAGTGTGAGAGATTTATAGTAAAAGGTCACGTTCAAGGCGTCGGCTTTCGTTACCATACTTCCCATCAAGGATTGAAGCTAGGGTTAACAGGTTATGCGAAGAACCTAAACAATGGTGATGTTGAAGTGATGGCGTGTGGAACAGACGCGCAAATAGTTGCGTTTTCGGAATGGTTACAAGAAGGACCGCGAACGGCAACAGTAGAGCATGTGATGCAGGAGCCTGCGTCGTATAAGCCGTTACGCGGTTTTAAAATTTTATGAATCTACAAGCATTTAGCTGGCTTTGGTAGGCCGGCTAATTTGGTTGCTTGTTTGGCTGGCCCCTTTTTAAACAGCTTGAATAGATACTTACTGTTACCTTTTTCCGGGCCGTGCGCTTTTTCCATCGCTTTCACAAGCATACGCACTGCAGGGGAGGTATTAAACTCTTCATAAAAGTCTCGCACAAAATGCACAACTTCCAAATGAGCATCCGTAAGCTCGATGTCTTCTTCTTTTGCTAAAAGCTCAATCATACCTTCTTCCCATTGAGTATGATCCAATAAGTAGCCTTGAGCATCCGTTTCAATTTCTTTGCCGTTGTAAACGAACATAACGTTTTATCCGTTAAGTAAACATGGATGTTTATAGATTAGCGACAGCCGAGAATGTTCTCAACAAAAGAATCTCGAAGTAGTGCCGAGCGAAGCAAAAGCGTACAAAGTAGTGGCCTATAACTGAATACTCTTAAATTATATTTTAAGCATAAATTTGTTTTTTTATTCGTGTTGTTAGAAAATTTTCGGGGTTGATATCGGTGGTTTTGCATTGTTATGCAATTCGCTTGGTGTGATTGATTTGTCAGTTATATTTATTGTTTTAGATAAGTTGATCACAACGAATATAAACTAGTTTTAAATCAAAAGAATAAATTGAAAAAAATCGTTATGTTCACCCATGCTTAACAACAACACGGAGCAATTCAGGAGTGTATGGAGTGGTCGAATCTTTTCGTTTCCATTGGATGGGCGGTACTGCAAGCATGTTTTAGCATTTTCTCTTTTCTATGTCTGACGGGATTTGTAAAACATAATCCTATAAAACCGAAGTATGCTTGGTTGCAGTACATCTATGGGCCGTTACTTTTTTTGGCTTGGGGAGTCATGTTAGTGACACCGATGATGTCGGCCTACATATTTTTTAGCGTAGCTGGTAAATCAGTAGTCTGGTTGCCCGCGCTCAAGATGTTCGGTTATTGGTGGGTTGCGTTTGGAGTATTTTGCTTCTTGTCATCAGTCGATGAGCGATTGCGAAGTCGCGGTTTGAATTAAGACAAGTTATACCCTGAAATCAGTTTACAAACTGAGAGAGGTGATTTTAAAGCGCTCATACAGGCGATATAGCGATTGTTTGAGAATTAATAGCTTAAACGTTGTGTTTGTTTTCATAGACCGATATTCTCATTGGATTAATGAAAGCCTGTATTCAGGTTAGAAACAACAATGATGACAAGGAGTTAGTCATGTCGAAACAACGTTACATTGAGATTAATGACAATGTAAAATCCACTTGGTCCATCGAGCGTATTTGGCAACTTGCAGAATCCTTACCTGTAGAAGAAATTTCGATTGATGATATCAAAGGCCTAAATGAAGTGACTTGGTTTAGTCATGAAGGGCCACAGCCAACCTGCCGTGAAATTGCAAAACATTGTCAACGAATCAACAATGCTGATTTGTCGTATCCGGTAATCTTAACCAGTGACTATCGTGTTTTTGACGGTATGCACCGAATCGCCAAGCAAATCATGTTAGGAGAGGAAACGATCAAAGTGAGACGCTTTAGAGAAAATCCAGAAGCTGACGAAGTTATCGAGTTGTCAGTAGAGCAGGCGTAATACACTGAATTGCACACAAAGAAAAAGCCCGAAGGAATTACCTTCGGGCTTTTTTATTCTACTTAACGAGAAACGATTAATCGTCGTTCATAATACCTAGAATGCTTAGTAGGCTGATGAAGATGTTGTAGATTGATACATACAAAGTTACTGTCGCAGAGATGTAGTTTGTTTCACCGCCACGAATAATGCTTTGTGTTGTCATCAGGATCGCCATAGTAGAGAAAATGATAAACAAGCTGCTCAACGCCAAGTGTAAGAGGGTTGATTGAATAAAGAAGCTTGCAATCATGCCCACAACCAGCACAACAAATAGTGATAGCATTAAGCCACCCATCATCGATAGGTCACGTTTCGTTGTTAGTGCGTATGCCGATGCTGCCATGAAAGATAGTGCCGTACCACCGAGTGCGGTTAATACGATATCGCCCATGCCTGCACCAATGTACATGTTTAGAATAGGGCCAACGGTGTAACCTAAGAAGCCAGTAAATAGGAACGTAAACACAAGGCCAAGACTGTTGTTACGGTTTTTCTCTGTTAAGAATAATAGGCCGTAGAAACCAACCAGCATTAGGATGATACCTGGATGTGGAAGGTTAAATGCCATTGCAACGCCAGCAACGACTGCCGACCATAAAAGTGTCATTGAAAGTAGAGCGTAAGTATTACGCAATACTTTGTTCGTTTGTAGAGCACTTTCTTGAGTTGAAGTGCGGGTAAACATTGGACTGTTCATAATCTTCCTCGATAAGAGACTTTCTTTTAAGTACATTTATGGGATTGAAAGTTCAAAAAATCAAGCCCTAACCATACGTAACTTAGATAAAATAATAATAGAAATAAGATGTTATGTATTTGGCAACTTGTAACACAATATTACTGCTTAGCATAGCTATGTTGATTCTTACACAGATTTTTGAATTTAGTAACAAAAAGCACTGGCTTCATAGAAACCAGTGCTTTTTTATGTCGATTCGGCTAAATCTTAGTGGTGTAAGATTTGCGCTAGGAAGTTTTGGGTCCTATCCGATTGAGGATTCTCAAAGAAGTCGACCGGGTTGTTTTCTTCGATGATCTCTCCTGCGTCCATGAATATCACGCGATCGGCAACCTCTTTAGCAAAGCCCATTTCATGTGTCACACATAGCATAGTCATGCCTTCCTCGGCGAGTTCGACCATTACATCCAGTACTTCGCGAACCATTTCCGGGTCGAGTGCAGATGTTGGCTCATCAAAAAGCATGACTTTAGGGTTCATACACAAAGAGCGAGCAATCGCCACACGTTGTTGCTGGCCACCAGACAACTGACCGGGATACTTCTCCGCTTGGTCTGGAATTTTAACACGTTCCAGATATTTCATCGCAACTGCTTCTGCCTCATCTTTTGGCATCTTCTTCACCCAGATAGGCGCGAGCGTACAGTTTTCCAGTACGGTTAAATGAGGGAAGAGATTAAAGTGTTGAAAGCACATGCCCACTTCTCGGCGTACTGCTTCAATGTTCTTTAAGTCTTCAGTTAATTCCGTACCAGAGACGTAAATGCTGCCTGCTTGGTGCTCTTCAAGACGGTTAATACAGCGAATCATCGTTGATTTTCCCGACCCTGATGGACCACAGATAACGATTTTCTCGCCGCGCTTAACGTCGAGGTTAATATTTTTTAGTACGTGAAACTCACCATACCATTTATTCATGTCCTTCAATTGGATCATGTAGTCTTGTTGTTGCGTCATAATACGTCCTTGATCTTGATGAGTTATCGTTTGTGACCGGTATGAAGTTTGTTTTCAAGCCATATCGAATAGCGCGACATGCCAAAACAAAATACCCAAAACACTAACGCGACAAATACATAACTTTCTGTAGCAAAACCTAACCATTCAGGGTCGGTGTTTGCTGCTTGCCCTATACCGAGTACGTCAAACATACCAATGATGAGTACCAAACTAGTGTCTTTAAACAAACCGATGAAGGTGTTCACGATAGAAGGAATAGTAATCTTTAGAGCCTGTGGCAAGATAATAAGCCCAGTCTTTTTCCAGTAACTTAACCCAAGCGCATCAGCGGCTTCATATTGACCTTTCGGAATGGCTTGCAGACCACCGCGTACCACTTCTGCCATGTAAGCGGAGGCAAACATAACCACACCTATAAGGGCACGAATCAGTTTATCTGTCTCTGAACCTTCAGACATAAACAATGGAAGCATAACCGAAGCCATGAACAAAACCGTAATCAGCGGAACACCACGCCAAACTTCAATGTAGACGGTACAAATGCTGCGAATGATCGGCATCTCTGAACGTCTACCAAGCGCAAGCACCACACCAATTGGCAGTGAAACTACGATACCAACTAACGCAATAATGAGCGTAACGAGTAATCCCCCCCATTTGTGTGTATCGACCACTTCTAGTCCAAAGACACCCCCGTATAACAGCCCAGCGATGATGAATGGGTAGATGTTTACGAAGAAAAGCCAAATCCACATCCTTTTCGGTGTCTTCTCATAAGCGAGTAAAACAGTAAATATGGCCAATGTGATATAGAAAAGGCGAGGGCGCCATAGTTCGGACTCTGGATAAAAACCATACATGAACTGCTCCCAGCGCACGCTGATAAATACCCAGCAAGCACCATCTCGGCTACAGTCGTCACGCGTTGAGCCAATCCAGTCTGCGTTAATAAACGCCCAATCCACGATATACCATATTGCAGTTACGACAATATACGCAAGAATGACAGTAACAATGGAATTGATAGGGCCATTAAATAGATTTTTCCGCATCCAACCAACGAAGCCTACAGTATTGGCGGGTGGTGGGAGATCCGGTTGAAATTGATGAGTACTCATATTATCTCTCCACCAGCGCGACTTTACGGTTATACAAGTTCATTAATGCAGACGTAATCAGACTTAATGTCAAGTACACGCCCATCGTCATCGCAATGATCTCAATCGCTTGTCCCGTTTGGTTCAGGGTAGTACCAGCAAACACAGAGACAAGATCTGGGTAACCAATCGCCATCGCTAACGATGAGTTTTTGGTGAGGTTGAGATATTGACTGGTTAAAGGTGGAATAATAATTCGTAACGCTTGAGGAATGACAACAAGCTTTAAAGTTTTCGAGCGTGGTAAGCCTAGCGACATCGCTGCTTCGGTTTGACCATGGCTAACCGCATTAATACCAGAGCGCACAATCTCAGCAATGAAAGAAGCTGTATAAACACTCAATGCCAAAAGTAGCGCAGCCAATTCAGGAATAATGCTAATACCACCTCGGAAGTTAAACCCTTTTAGTTCAGGATAATTCAGTGAAATTGGCATACCAGCAAGGAAGTACACAACCAATGGAAGGCCAACAACTAAACCCAAAACTATTCTTCCCATTGGGGTTTGTTGCCCAGTGAGACGTTGCTTATTATTCGCCCATACATTAATTAATAAGCTTGCGATTACCCCGAAGATTAACGCGGCAATAACGTAGCTACTGCCAGGTTCCATAGTCGGTGCAGGGAAATATAAGCCACGAACGTTCAGGAAAATAGCTTCACCAAGACTTAAGCTTTGGCGTGGTGAGGGTAATGCTTGAAGAACAGCGAAATACCAGAAGAATATTTGCAGAAGAAGGGGGATATTTCGGAAAGTTTCGATATAAACTGCCGCTAAACGACTAACTAACCAGTTAGAAGAAAGGCGGGCAACCCCCATGGTAAAGCCAATCACAGTAGCCAGAATAATACCTAATACAGAGACTAACGCCGTATTAAGAAGGCCGATGATAAATGTTCTACCGTAAGAGTACGTTTCATCGTATTCAATTAATGTTAACCCAATACCAAACCCGGCTTCTTGATTCAGAAAACCGAAGCCCGTTGCAATACCACGAGCATCTAAGTTATTGAGAGCGTTGTTTACAATCGTGTAAAAGAAAAATACCAGTGCAGCAATGGCAATGATCTGGAAAATAGCAGAACGAAAGGCAGGATTATAAATCAGGCTCTTGCTTCCGCTTGGTTTGGACATCGTACTTGGCGATGCATCTTGTGTCGGTTTCATACAGCGATAACCTCAAACCTTAGTTATAGATATCGGCCTGTATAACGAAGTTTCGTCCTTGCTGGCTAAAGAATAACGCTCTCATGTCTAGCGGCTTACGAACCTTTAAAGCCGTTCCACAAAGCGAGCGCTTTTCGCCATCCAATGAGCGATCCTTACTCATACAGTGAGATATAATCAAGAAAAAGGGCGGCATGAACCGCCCTGATTAACTCTTTCTATCGGATTGGTGGCGCGTACATAAAGCCGCCTGCATTCCATAGCGCATTAACGCCACGAGAGATTTCTAATGGCGAACCAGTACCGACTGTACGTTCGAAGCTTTCACCATAGTTACCAACTTGTTTGATAACCTGGTAGCCCCAATCGTCACGGATACCCAACCCTTTGCCTTTAGGGCCATCAACACCGAGGATACGTTTGATGTTTGGATCTGTTGACTTCAGCATTTCATCCGCATTCTTCGAACTAATACCGTATTCTTCAGCGTTAATCATCGCAGACAATGTCCACTTAGCGATGTTAAACCATTGATCATCGCCTTGACGAACGACTGGACCTAGTGGCTCTTTAGAGATGATTTCTGGAAGAACGGTCGCAGAGGACGGATCTTTCAAATTCAAACGTAGTGCATAAAGGCCAGATTGGTCAGTTGTTAATACGTCACAGCGTCCCGCATCAAAACCTTTCGAAGTTTGCGCCGCTGTGTCGAATACCACTGGTTTGTACGCCATGCCTTGGTTGCGGAAATAATCTGCAAGGTTTAGCTCGGTTGTTGTACCTGATTGAACACATACCGACGCACCATCAAGCTCTTTAGCACTTGATATACCAAGTTCCTTCTTCACCATAAAACCTTGACCATCGTAGTAGTTCACACCTACGAAGTTTAGGCCCAGAGCTGTGTCACGGTGGAGAGTCCAGGTCGTGTTACGGGAAAGCACATCAATCTCACCAGATTGAAGCGCAGTGAAACGTTCTTTTGCGGTTAGGGGTACATATTTAACTTTCGTTTTATCCCCAAGAACGGCTGCAGCCAGTGCTTGGCAATATTCTACGTCGATACCTTCCCATTCGCCTTTTGAGTTAGGGTTAGAGAAACCAGGTAGACCGGTACTTACGCCACAAGTAAGAAAGCCTTGTTTTGTGACTTTGTCCAGAGTAGTGTCTGCTGCTTGAGCTGATGTTGCCATCATCGCAGTAGAAGCCGCTACGACGGAAGCAAGAACTGTGAGTTTATTTGCCATTTGTATCCTTCCTGTATGATCCATGTTTAATCAGGAGTGACCTGAAATAACGTGTCCAATTCGTTAGAGTTATCGTCCTACGTGATTGATTTTCGAAGAAACGGCATTCGATAGATCAACCAGTTATAAGCGTAGGAAAGGATCTGTTAATTCTCAAATATATAATTTAAATGAAGTTTTGAGAGAACTTACAAAGTGCCTTGAGATTTAGAATGACGAAATGTTAATTGTTTGTAAATAGTGCAATTCATGGACAATTTGGTGCATCAGAACAATCAATAGAAGAGTGAACAATACAAAAGAATAAAAAGTTGTTATTAAAACTGTCATTAGCTGAGCAAGGTGAAGTTCAGTAAAAATTCAAACAAAAATTATTTGTGATACCGAAACAGGGTGATGAGCTTGCCCCATTTTTGGTAGCATGGTCTACAACAGCTAATTAGAGTAATCATGGATTGAAATGCGATATTTTCCTCTGTTCTTAGATTTAATTAATAAACCCGTTCTCGTCGTGGGTGGCGGTGAGGTGGCAAGCCGAAAGGTGGAAGCGTTGCTAAAGGCTGGGGCGGATGTGACTATCGTTTCTCCGACGTTGGTTGATTTTCTGTCTAAGCTTGCTTCTGAGCATCAACTGCGCTGGGTACAACGTTTCTATTCGAGTGACATTGTCACTAAAAGCTTTGTTCAAGTGTGGGCGACGACAGACAATCCTGAGCTAAATCACCAAGTGTACAAAGATGCCAAAGAGCTAGGCATCTTGGTTAACGTTGTGGATGATAAGCCTTATTGTGATTTCATCACGCCGTCTATGATTAATCGTGGCCGCATCCAAATCGCTATCTCTAGTGGTGGAGCTTCGCCAGTTTTAATTCGAAACATCCGTGAAAAACTTGAATCGATACTGCCACAAAACATGGGGTTGATGGCGGATTTTGCTAACTCAAAGCGAAACTCAATTAAAGAGGCACTGCCTAGCGTCGATTTACGCCGCAAGTTTTGGGAGCAATTTTTCTCGAATCCCGAGGTGGAAAACGCGCGAGATAATCGTGAGTTAGAAGCAATTTACCAAGCGACCATGGCAACACCTTTAGATGAAAAGGGAAGTTGTACTTGGATACATGTTGGGAAAGATGTTGAGATGTTGCCAATAAAAGCCGTACGCTATATGCAACAAGCGGAGCTGGCTCTGTACTCAACTCGATGTGAAGCGAATGTGTTAGAACTAATACGAAGAGATGCAGAAAGAGAAGCTTTCTCGAGCGCTGCTGAGCTTTCGGATATGCTGGCCAAGGCTAAAGCTGAAAAGCTTCGTATTTGCGTGTTCATACCACAAGGAACGAGCGAATTCGTATTGTTGCAAGGGCAGGACTTAGTTATCTAGCAATGCCAAATGCTAAAGTGGATACGTAGTTCGTTACACTAAAGCCAATAAAAAACGCCAGCCGGTTATGCGCTGGCGTTTTTATTTACTTCTCAGATTGATTAATCACGGAAGTTGTTAAACTGGAATGGGATACCCATCTCTGCTTCACGAATCGCTGCCATTGTCGCTTGCAGGTCGTCGCGTTTCTTACCAGTAACACGTACTTTGTCGCCTTGAATAGAAGCTTGTACTTTTAACTTTGCGTCTTTGATAAGTTTCACTACTTTTTTCGCCGTTGGAGTATCAATACCTTGGCGGAAAAGCAGAGTTTGGTGCCAGTTTTTACCAGTAACGTCTGGGTCTTGTGCATCCATTGCGTTCGCGTCAATGTTACGCTTCGCTAAGTGGCCGCGTAAAATGTCGCGCATTTGCTTAAGTTGGAAGTCACCTTCCGCAGACATTTTTACGTTTTCTTCTACTAGCTCAAAGCTCGCATTTACGTTGCGGAAATCGAAACGAGTAGACAATTCACGGTTAGCATTATCAACGGCGTTACGTAGTTCAACCGTATCGATTTCAGAAACAATATCAAACGATGGCATGAAGATTCCTTGATTATTTTGTTATAGGGACTTTCGGGACTTAACAGCGCTTGCCAGCATATTTAGCATTGTAGCAGTGTCTTCCCAACCTAGGCATGGATCTGTAATAGACTGACCATACGTTAGGTTATTGATGTCAGTCATTGGCTGATTGCCTTCAAGAATAAAGCTTTCAGCCATGATACCCGCAATACGAGTGCTGCCTGACTTAATTTGGTTACAAATGTCTTGAGCTACGTCGATTTGTTTTCTGTGTTGCTTCTGACAGTTTGCATGGCTGAAATCCACAACCAAACGTTGTGGCAATCCAAACTCAGCTAAAGCATCACATGCTTGTTTGACTGATGCTTCATCAAAGTTAGGGCCTTTTTCTCCACCGCGCAGAATAATATGACCGTAAGGGTTGCCACTTGTGCGGTAAACCGTCATTCGACCGTTCTTATCTGGCGAGTAGAAGTAATGCGATGCTTTCGATGCGCGAATTGCATCAATTGCAATTTTTACGTTGCCATTTGTGCCATTTTTGAAACCAACTGGGCAAGATAGTGCCGACGCCATTTCACGGTGAATTTGTGATTCCGTTGTGCGAGCACCAATCGCGCCCCAAGTGATCAAATCCGCGATGTATTGGCCAGTGATCATATCAAGAAACTCAGTAGCAGTCGCAAGACCAAGCTTGTTGATATCCAGTAGTAGTTTACGAGCTTTATGAAGACCAGCTTCAAGTGCGTAAGAACCATCTAGGTTAGGGTCCGTAATCAAACCTTTCCAACCAACTACTGTACGAGGCTTTTCAAAGTAAGTACGCATCACGATAAACAGTTCGTCTTTGTACTTGTCTTGGATTTCACTCAGGCGAGTGGCGTAATCAATGGCAGCTTCAGTGTCGTGAACAGAACACGGACCTACAATCGCAAGAAGGCGATCGTCTTCACCCGATAAAATGTTTTCAATCTGACGACGAGATTGAGCGATACGGTCTGCAACGTCATCCGTAATAGGATGTACACTACCTAGCTCTGCTGGGGTAGGCATTGGACCCAAAGGCTGGGTTCTCAATTCATCTGTTTTTATAGGCATGTTATAGCTTTATTCTCTATTGCGAAGGGGTAAAGATAACGGAATTACAGGCAGGAATAAACCGTTTCACGGGAATCTTCGCCAGGAAATACCGAATTGTATACAAAGGTGTAGGTATTCATTTAAATGACTTATGTATAAATGACAAAACTTGATCATTAAATCAATATATACATTTGAATTTATAACCATTTTATCTATCTCGCTGTAAGGTAATCTAAGTAACTGCGATAAACTTCATACCTCACGGGTGACGCCGTCACTTCATGAGGGTTAAATAACTCGTGAGATCGAGCTTTTGTTAACATTTCTTTGACATCTATTTCTTTCGTTGATTAACTGGTCTGACTAGATTGGTAAGGAGACCAAAATGTTATCAGCTCTACGTCGTGCGAATTTGTATCTAAATCTGTTTGGCTTTTCGAAAGTGCCGCTGATTTGGCTTTGCCACCCTAAAATCATTGCGATAGATAGCAAGCATGTTGAGGTTCGTATCCCATTGCGCAGAAGAACGAAGAACCACCTGAATAGCATGTATTTCGGCGCTTTAGCCGTTGGCGCTGATGTTGCTGGTGGTTTTCTTGCTATGAGTAAAGCGCAAGAAAAGGGAGAAGCGATCTCGCTAGCATTTAAAGGTGTGAAAGCCGAGTTTTTAAAGCGCCCGGAAGCCGATGTGCACTTTGTTTGTAACGATGGTCATGTCATTGATGAGATGCTCGAGCACACCTTGGCAACGGGTGAACGAGTAAATCGTGACGTAAAAATTGTCGCGCTGTGTCCTAACTTACATGGTGACGAGCCAATGGCTGAATTTTCGCTTACTCTTTCGATAAAAAAAGCAGCCCAACAAAGAAAAGAGGCTGCCTAGTGGTTTGTGGCTCGTTTGTTTAAAGGCGTTGGCTTAATTGAGTTCAATCTTCTCGATAGAGACGATTTTGGAGCGATTTAAGACCACTTTCCAGCGGTAATAAACAGGCTCATCGGTGTGGTTGTCCTCTTTGACAATCACATTGAGCAAATGACGTTTCTCTACTGACTCTTTGGTTACTTGACCTTCATTTAAACGGTAAACTCGGTTTGAGCTTTTATCCATCAAGCGGATGATAGGGCGCAAACTGATGTTCAATGTTTCTCTCGTTTGTTCGTAACCACTCAAGAAAAGAGAGGTCGCCATTTCGGTTTTCTCGTGATAATGAAGAATCTGCTCTTCACGTTGAACGACGCGTTTTTTACGTATTCTTTGAATCTTATCCGGCAAGCTACTTAAGGTACGATAATCGAGCCACTCCAATTTTTTGCCAACCACTTTTTTCGTCGTTGGATCAACGTACTTCTTACGCCATTTTGGTTTGCCTTTACGGATCCATCGCCACATGGCATCGCGTAAATCATCTTTAAAGATTTCTCGTAAAGCGTAAATAAAAGACATCGCGATAATGAATGAGGCAGAAATTTCCCCCAGATAATCGCGAGCGAGAATCACGGTCGAGGTCACGACAACCATCACTAAACCGGTTGCAATACCTTTGATAGCGCGCTTAATGTTGTTACCCATCGATATGGTTTCTTCACGAAGCACGATAGGGTGTTCAATCAATCGCCTTAGCAAGCGCATTTTGTTAGATAGGCGAGTAACGTCTTCAACGACTCTTGATGAGTTGTGTTTGTTGAGTTTACGATGGGCTTGCTCTTTCTCACATAGCGTGATCAGACGCTTTTTGATCGTGCCATAGTCGCCTTCACGTGGTAGATGGGCCACCAGTGACAGGAACTTTTGCTCGGTATACCAAGACAGATAGTTATCGATGTTAACGTAGTAGCGTTTTAAGTTCTCTTCATAAGGAATAGAACGCCGCAAGCGCTTTAAGATCTCAAGCGTGAGCTCGATAACTTCGTCCACTTCATCTTCCGTTACGGAGTTGTTCTCATGCTTGTTTAAACTTGCTACCGCTTTGTCTAGCGCGATAACGTATTGGTAAGCGAACAAACTCAAACTTACTCGGTATTGCTGATTCGACAGGCGTCCACGTTTGGCAAGTCGACTGTGTACTAGCGGAAGAAGGATTTCAGTACTGTAATAAGATCGTTGCTGTGTGATCGAGGTGTAATAAAATTCGGATTCACTGATGATATCGGCGTTTAAACCAAGCTCACCAGGTATAAAAAAGTAAATATCTAGGTCGACACTTTTGCTCTTTGCGAGTGCATGACTGATTTTTAATGTTATTGAGTCTTGTTTATCGACGGTGACCAAAGAAAGCTCCTGACTTTGCTAAAGCATTCTTAACTTATGCGTTCCGTTGAGCAGGTAAGTATAAGAGTGCTAAAAGAGTGACTGGGGCATATAGCTGAACGACAACAGCATAACAGAGCACTATGCTTTTCTCTCTGATTTTCTTGTTAGTTTAGGTATAATTCCACGTAAATTTAAAAAGAGACAAAATCAATGATTAAAATTGGTCAAATTAACAGCTTAGAAGTCATTAAAAAGGCTGATTTTGGCGTATTTCTGGATGGCGATGATTACGGTTCTGTTCTACTACCTAGTAAGTATGTACCAGAGGGTACTGAAATTGGTGAGCATGTAGACGTATTTCTGTACTTCGATTCAGAAAGCCAACTTGCTGCGACCATTGAAAGACCAATTGCCCAAGTGGGTGAATGGGGTTTAATGAAGATTGAGGGTGTGAATGCGACAGGTGCTTTTGTAAATTGGGGCATCAAAGAAAAGGACTTACTGATTCCTTTTAGTGAGCAACGCACTCGCTTCTCTGCCGGACAAACCATTTTAGTGTATGTTTATACCGACAAAGCGTCAGGTCGCATTGTTGGTACGACTAAGTTCAATAAATGGTTAGATAAAACTCCAGCGAATTATGAAGTTAACGAGCAAGTTGATTTGATCATCGCAGAGCGTAGTCAACTTGGTTATAAAGCTATCGTTAATGGTAAGCATTGGGGCATGATTTTCCCATCGGATGTTTTTGGTAAGCTTTACATCGGTAAAAAGCTGAAAGGCTTTATTAAGCACATTCGTGAAGATGGCAAAATCGACCTTGCTCTACAAAAAGTCGGTGTGGCGAAAATGGACGATCTTTCTAGTAAGATCCTTGACTTGCTAGAGAAGAAAGGCGGATTTTTGCCTTTGAATGACAAGTCTTCTCCTGAAGCGATTTTTGATGCTTTCCGCACAAGTAAAGGGACTTATAAAAAGACCATCGGTGGCTTATACAAGCAGGGTAAAATTGTCATTGAGAAAGACGGTATTCGTCTAGCGTAGTCCAAACTCACGTATAGTGGAACTACAGCCAAAAAAACGGCCCAAACTTTTCCTTTTTTTGGGCCTAGGGGAAACGGCTCCGCAGAGCCTGCGCTAAACTTGTCCAACAATAATTTTGTTGGTGAACATAGAGAGAAATGCCACATCAAAGCATTACTTTGATACAACTAGTTTAGTACAGCGTGTCCGGATCGCTAGCGAGCCCACTTGCTTTCATACTTCCGAATTAAAAAGCCATCGCAAATACGATGGCTTTTCATTTATTTATGGTTCGTTACGTCTTTTAAAATAAGTTCTTATCTCGTACTAATTCGCGAGGGAGACCATTCTTTATTCGGTTGCTTACCCACTTGCCAAGGCCAATAACTGCGCCTTGATAGGTGACAAGCACTTCGCCTTTACCTGTTTTCATTCCCTCAGGAATGGTTTGTGGGCGAACATCACGCCCCATGTACCATTCGCGCGCTTCTTCAATACTGAGTTCAATGGCGTTGCTTTCAGAACCTGTCGCCAGGGCAGTCGCGACTTGGTGTTGCCAACGGTAGCCATTTTTATGGGCTTCCGCGATCTTTATACCCATACGGGAGAAGCGTAATTCGCCGATCATCGCTTCTAAAGCATTAGGGAATAACCAGACATCTTTATCGCGAAGCCATACAGAACTGTCATTTGGAAGTTTAATACCTAACGCGCTTTGGAGTTGTTGAGCAATTTCTGTCGATTCTTTTTTTGAAGTTTTAGCAAAGGGGAATTTCCCCATGCGCTTTTTGACTTCTGGCGCCTCAACAGCAGCCAGTTTGCGAATTCTTGCAACAAAGAACCCTTCACAGTCGTAGACCTGTGGGAAAATATGCAAAAAGCCTTCTTCAGTTAGGGCTGCCTCTGCGTTTTCAAACAAGTTCTCAAGGCTTTCAAACTCTACAGCATCTCCAAAGTTTTCTTTCAAGTGATGACAAACTTGTTGGTTTTCTTCTGTACTGAGCGTACATGTTGAGTAAACCATCACACCACCGGGCTTTAATGCATGGAAGGCGCTTTCAATAAGATCTTTCTGTGTGTCAGCGATGTCGAGTACGGAAGCTTGCGTCCAGTTTTTCATCGCATCTTCGTCTTTGCGAACGGTGCCTTCTCCAGAGCAAGGCGCGTCGAGCAAAACCGCATCAAATTGTTCTGGTAGCCAACCGCCAAAAACGCGTCCATCGAAGTTACTTAGTGCGGCGTTACGTACCCCACAACGTTCCACATTAGCGTACAGTACTTTTACACGACTTGCGGCGTATTCATTGGCCACAAGTACACCTTCGTTGTTCATTAAAGCTGCAATTTGAGTGGTTTTTGAGCCTGGAGCGGCTGCGGTATCTAACACGGCATCGTAAGATTCATCATTCATAAACAGAGCAGATACCGGCATCATCGAACTGGCTTCTTGAATGTAGAATAAGCCAGACATGTGTTCTGCTGTGTTGCCTAATGGTACAACTGACTCGTCCGCTTCAATCCAAAACCCCGTGTCACACCAAGGCACAGGAGAAAGCTTCCAGCCTTTTGTTTCTGCTCGTTCTAAAAACGCTTCAACGCTGATCTTCAACGTATTAACTCGAATACTCTTGCGCAGTGGCTTTTGGCACGATGCGATAAAGTCTTCCATGTTGAGGTGAGCTGGAAGGATAGTTTGGATTTTTTCCAGAAACGCGTCTGGGATGTAAACATTAGGATGCAATGTGGGATCTCGTTTGCAGAATTTGTGGCAAATAATATACGAAAGCGAAGCAGAAACGAATAGTGACAAGGGCCGAGCAATAAAAAAGAGCAGCGATTGCTGCTCTTTTAAGGTACTCAAACTTCAATTGTACGTGAATTGAGCTTTATTCTACGGCTTAGGAATCGCTGTACGCCATTGAGTCCAACCTTCTTCAGCTTGTGGATACAAAAAGAAAGATTGCCCACTCTTTGCCGCTGGTGGAATAGTAGATTGCTCTGGCGTTGAAAACGCAATTCCTCCGCGAACTAAACTATCAAAGGTTCCCGCTTTGATGTTAGCGCCGGTAAGCCCGATGGAAACATCTACTCCTGAAACATTCCAGAACACACTGTTTTGACGCACGAGGTAAGCATATTCAGGCTGTATTTTGATAGTCGTGACGATGCGATCAGCAAATTCTCCTAGGCTTACGTCGGTCACTTGGCCAACTTCCATCTGGCGGTAAAGAATAGGGGTACCGACTTGTACTGAGCCTCTTTGTTCACTTTGTAACGTAAACATGATTCCATGCACGCGTTCTGAACTATTTTCTAATTGAAAATCAAATTTAGCTTTACCTTTACCTGGTTCAACACTGATGGATTTCGAAACCAACGCCCCGAGGTTTTTAACGCCACCTAAACCAATTTCTGGTTCAGTTAGCCAAAAATGTGAGCCTTCAACCGCAATGTTTTCTACGTATTCAGGTCGGATTCTTGCAGTGACTTCAACCATGTTACGACGAAAATTCGGTACAACCAGAGTGATTTCACCAACTTTAACACCTTGATATTCAATCGGCATTCCTTTAGCAATCTCTTGCGAACCGTCGGTTTCTAAAGCAATGACGCGCCCAAACTTGCGAGCGGTTTTTTGATCAGAATACAGCTTCCAGTTTTCTCCGATTTTGTTTTCAACGCCTGGCACGGAGTCAAAAGCGATGCCACCTTCGATTAACGACTTCAAAGGGTGTGCTTTCACACTGACGCCAGCTAATGATGCATCTATCTCAATCCCTGAACGATTCCAAAAAACGGTTTGTGGCGTTACAAGATAAGCGAAGCGGTTTTCGATAGTAGCCTTAATTAGTACTCCGCCATCAACTAGTTGGAAATCGGAGACGTTACCAACTGGAAGATTACGATAGAGTAGAGGACTGCCTTTGGAAATCGGCGGCAATTCAGAAGCAAATAGTGTTAGCGCCCTAGAGCCACTTTGATTGTACTGCGCCAATTCAGCCAATGATTCATTTTGGAACAGTTGATACTCTTTTTGAATATCTTGCTTGCCTTCGCTCACAAAACTAATTGACCCAGTTAACAACTGCTTTGCTGGAGGAACGGTAACGCTGAGCCCCGATTCAGTTAACTCTGCTGATGCACTGCCGGTTACATAAAAACGATTGTTTGATTTGATCAGATGTTTATATTCATGGTCAATCAATACATCCATAAATACTTCGTGTTGTGATTTTTTATCTTCCTTAACTAGGCCCACTTTGATGATTGAACCAACAACGATGCCTTTATAAAGTACATTGGCACCGCTATCTAGGCCAAACGAATTGTCGGATACCAAACGAATCGCGATGGACTTTTCTTGCTGTTGGTTAAACACGTTTTTACGAATGGCAGTAAAGCGGCGAGAGCGTTCACCCGCGCCCGGCACGATCGTTAAGAAGTTTCCTCGCACTAAATTAGCAATGTTTTCAACACCAGAAAGGGACACCTTTGCTTCTTCTAAGACAAATCGAGTACCTGTCGTCAGCATGTCACTAAAGGCGGGTTGAATTGCCGCTGACGCCAATATCACTTCTCGGCCTTCGGAAAGGCTCAAGTCCGTAACTTGGCCAATTTCGATTCCGCGATACATAATTGGAGCGCCTTCTCCGCTGATCTTGCTGTCATCAGGTAGGACGATTTTAACCGCGATGCCTCGACCAGCAGTTTTCAAATCTTTATACAAACGGAACTCGGTGTTCTCTTCTACAGGCTCACCATCATCCGGAGAGTCGACGGCGATGGCGCCACCTAGTAAGGCACTCATGCTTTCTAGTCTTACATCGACACCTTCAAAACCGATGCTGGCACCAATTCCACTGACGTTCCAGAATCGACTGCGGTTGTTAATGATATGTCGGTATTGATCCTGAATGTTGGCTTGAATAGTGATAGATTTTGCATCTTCATCTAGCTGGTAACTGTACACTTCACCGATTGGGATTTTCTTATAAACAATTTGAGAGCCAACCGATACACCACCTAAATCACGGCTTTTGAGCTTAATATTCAAACCTTGAGAAACGCGTAAATCTGTTGGGGCAGAGTCTAACGCATGGAATGTTGTCTCAAACTCTTGACCATCTCCGGGTTGAATCGAGATGTAGTTACCTGAGACGAGCGCATCCAGTCCGGAAACTCCCGTTAGGCTAGCTGTTGGTTTTACTAACCAAAAGCGTGTTTTATCGTTCAGTAACTTTGCAGCTTCAGGATAGATATCAGCATCGACATAAATACTGCCGAGATCTTCGGTGAGGTTAATGTCTCTTACCATGCCGACTTCTAATCCTTGGTAACGGATAGTGGTTCGGCCGGCGACAAGACCAGCGGCATCAGAAAAATAGATTTGCACTCGTTGTCCTGCATCGTGTATCGACTTCACAACAAGCCAGCCAGCTAAGACCATGGTCAAAATTGGCAACAGCCAAAGAGGAGATATGCCTTTACTCCGCTTTACATCTGGTACGTATGACGTTTGAGAACTGTTCTGATCACTCATTCATTGACTCTTTTTCTGATTGTTTTGGGCTTGTTTGGTCCCAGATTAGCCTTGGATCAATACTTTCTGCTGCAAGCATGGTCAACACTACGACAACACCAAATGCTACGGCGCCATATCCTGGTGTGAAATCCAGTATCTGACCACGATCGACTAAGGTCATCATGATAGAAATAACAAACAAATCCATCACAGACCATTTACCGATCCATTTAACAACAAAGTAAACCATCATTCGTTGTCTCTTAAACACCGAACGTTTGAATTGGATGCAAAGCATGATGTAGGCGAGCCCAAGTATTTTAATCACCGGGACAACGATACTGGCAACAAAAATGATCGCAGCGATTCCATACATGCCGCTTTTTACCAAACCAGCCACGCCTGAAAAAATAGTGTCCTCCAAACGCTTACCATTGGTAAGCAAGATGGAAATAGGGATCAGGTTAGCGGGGAAGATGGCGACCGTTGCTGCGATGAGGTAAGCCCATGTTTTCTGAATGGAGTTTGGCTTGCGATGATATAACTCTTGATGACAACGCTGGCAATGGTCACCTTCAGGCTGGGACAAGTGGCATTCATGGCAATGCACATCTTTATGCTCAAAAGCATATAAACTTTCTGGTTTCCAAGCTTCCCAATAACGACGCACGCTGATTCTTGAAACTAACAAAACGGTAAATATCTGCAAAAGAACCAGACCAATTAACCCTGGGCCGACGAAAATGTCGGAATAATCTTGGAGTTTAAAACAGGAAATGGCGATGCTAACTAAGAACACATCCAACATAACCCAATGCTTCAAATGTTGAATTAGCCACAGTGAGATACGAAGCCCACGGAACCATCGTTGATGTAAAGAAATATGCGCCGTTACCACTGAAACACAAACCGTCAGTGGCGCTAGAGAGCTACAAAATAGAATGAGCAATGAAAGAAGAACAAATCCTTCTTCCATCAATGTGATCATCCCTGAAGGCAAGGCTGCCGGAATCATCACACCAAAGAGTCGGATGCTAATAAAGTTAAAAAAGTGCGATGGAATAAATAGTAGGATACAGGTTATCGCGACGGCTAGATTACCAGAGAGGCTAGGGCTACCTCCGCGATATAATTGTGTACCACAACGAGGGCAGTGTGCATTTTTGCCATGGGGTAAGTCGACGATGTCGACAGGCAATTCACAACCTTGGCACAAACGTACGTTATTGGGTTGCATGGCGTGCTTAGACAGAGAGGTCATAACGACCTCTCTAGCTTGAACGATTTAAGCGTGGGACTGTATGCCCCCATATAAGGTTTGATATAAGCCTTCTTGCTCAACTAACTCACCATGAGTACCTGTTTGCGTCACTTTCCCATCTTCAAGCACGTAGATCAAATCGGCTTGTTTCACAGCGGATAGTCGGTGCGCAACGATTAATGTTGTTCTACCACGTAAGAACTCGGTCAGTGCTTTGTGTAAAGCCGCTTCAGTAGCGGTATCTAGCGCAGACGTGGCTTCGTCTAAAATAACAAATTGAGGATTACTCAGCACCATTCTAGCAATGGCAAGCCGTTGTCGTTGACCTCCTGACAAACGAATGCCATTACGACCAACTTGAGTATCCAAGCCGTGGTTAAGTTGAGAAATTACATCATGCAGCTGAGCCACTTCAAGCGCACGCCAAAGTGACATTTCGTCAAAATTCCCACCAAGCGTTAGATTATGCCTCAAGGTATCGTTAAATAGTATAGGTTGCTGTAATACCACGGCAATTTTGTCGCGAATTACTTCAAAACCAATATCTTCTGTTAATTCATCATTAAAGCGAATGCTACCGGAGTTTTGACGGTAAACCCCAATAAGTAATTGTATCAAGGTTGACTTACCACCGCCGCTTGCACCAACCAACGCCACTTTCTTTCCTGCCGGCATATGTAAAGAAAGATTATCTAGGACTTTGTTTTCATTATTGTAAGAGAAATTAATGTTTTCTACTTTAACATCAACTTCTCTACCTTCTTTGAAAGGATTTACCTTAGGAACCGGTCTCTGCTCTTCTTCTAACTCTAATAAGTCGTTGATGCGTTTTAATGCGGCTTTAGCGCTGTACCAAGAAAACTGAATCCCAAGCAACTCTTGAACAGGAGACAGCATGAACCATAGGTAACCAAAAACGGCAAATATTTGGCCAATAGTAAGGTCACTGAACATGACCATTAACATTGCGACAGCTCTGAATAATTCAAAGCCGATCAAAAAGAGAAGAAAAGAAACGCGACCAGCCGCTTCAGATTGCCAAGCATACTTGTCTGCATCAACGCGAACTTGGTTCGCACTATCTTTGAGTTGCTGGAGAAATTCTCGCTCTTTATTGGCCGCGCGTAGTTGGTAGATTCCATCTAATGTTTCAACTAAACGGTTTTGGAAAATTTCAAAAGAATGATTTTCCTTCCGTTTCAGATGTTTAACCATACTGCCTAGTTTACGTGAGAAGTAAATGACAATAGGGTTAACTAACAGGATAAACAGACCAAGTCGCCAATCGAGCCAAAGTAGAACGATAGCAGTACCAATAACAGTCAGAAAACTGATAACGAATTTTGCTAACGTAGAACCAATAAATTTATCAATGGTCTCAATGTCAGTGATAAGGTGTGCGTTGATTCCTCCGCTACCTTTGGTTTCGTATTGTCGGATGCTGATACGGCCGAGTTTGTCGATCATTTTACTGCGCATCTCAAACGTGATGGTTTTTGAAACAAGCGTAAATTGTCGGCTTTGAAGGATATTTAATCCTTGGCTCGCAGCTCGCATAAGAACAACCAAGAACAGGGTGAAGAAAATATAGCCTGTCGGAGTGTGCCACGCTTCAGGGAGAATGGCATTCATGGCATCTAAGCCTTTTGCAGGTTGGTCCAATAAGACCTCATCAACCATCAAAGGCATGAGGAGGGGAATTGGAACACTAATCAAGGTTGCAAGCACCGCTATCAAGTTCGCTATGATCAGCTTGGACTTGTGCTTTTTTACTTGTGTTATCAACCAAGAACGGCTAATAGTGTCATTTTTCAGAAGCATTGTAATTGAGAATAAGTCCTATTATAAAGTAGGGCTGCATTTTAGCGCCATACATTGAGAATGGAAGCTTTTATAGTAAGTAGGAAGTTAATATGAACTTAGAACAATACCAAAGACTAACCAAACAAGCTGTTGCTCTAATTGAGTCTGAACCAGACTTTATTGCGAACCTAGCAAACTTGAGCTCATTGCTTTTCATGGAACTTGACGATCTTAACTGGGCAGGCTTTTACCTAACAAAAGGTGAAGAGCTTGTTCTTGGTCCGTTCCAAGGAAAACCAGCTTGTGTTCGTATCCCAATGGGTCGAGGCGTCTGCGGTACTGCTGCACAAACTAATACTATACAAAGAGTATACGACGTTCACGAATTTGAGGGGCATATTGCGTGCGATGCAGCGAGCAATTCAGAAATTGTGATTCCATTTTCTATTAATGGAAAGGTGGTTGGTGTACTTGATATTGATAGTCCAAGTATTGGCCGATTTAATGAAACAGACGAAGAAGGTCTCACTCATTTCATGGTTGAAGTAGAAAAGCTGCTTAATTCACACGCGAACGACGCATAAATTAGCCTTCGAGTGTGGTTTTTCCTTGGCATGTCACTATAATACGAGAATATTTTTTCTTAATGCTCGCGGAAATCCGCTCAAATCAGGACCCCTCATGACTGAAAAGTTAAAAAACAGCAAAGAAGTTATTGCATATATTGCTGAATGTTTCCCTAAGTGCTTTACTTTAGAAGGTGAAGCAAAACCTCTGAAAATTGGTATTTTTCAAGATCTTGCGGAACGTCTAAATGAAGACGAAAAAGTAAGCAAAACACAGCTTCGTGCAGCGTTAAGACAGTACACTTCATCATGGCGTTACCTACACGGTGTAAAACCAGGTGCAGTACGTGTAGACCTAGATGGCAACCCTTGTGGTGAGCTAGAAGAAGAGCACGTTGAACACGCGAAAGCGACACTTGCAGAAAGCAAGGCGAAAGTTCAGGCTCGTCGTAAAGAACAAGCACAAAAAGCTCGTGAAGAGGGTAAGGCGAAAGCGAAACCTGCGGCTAAAAAGCCTCAACAGCCTCGTCGTACTAATAAACCAAAAGTACAAAAACCAACTAAGCCTGTAGAAACGCGCGCTCTAAATGCTGATGAAATCACAGTAGGTAACGCAGTTAACGTGAACATGGGCAAAGGAAACATGGCAGCGACCATTGTTGAAATCAATAAGGATGATGTACGTGTTCAACTTGCTAACGGCCTACAAATGGTTGTGAAAGCGGAGCACTTGCGCGCATAAAGGAGATACTCCTACGCATGAATTGCCGTTCAAAAGTGACCCTGATTGCTGCTAGCTTATGGCTAGCAGCATCAGCTCAGGCTCTTGAAGCCAAACTACATAAAGATGACCTGCCGGTTCTTTCTCCTGAAGTTCAGCATGAAACAGCTAGCAAACGAGTCACCTCGCGATTTACCCGCTCTCATTATAAGCACTTCAGCCTCAATGATGATTTCTCTAAAGCGATATTTGAACGCTATGTAGAGTTGCTTGATTACAATAGAAATATTTTCACTCAAGCAGACATCGATTCATTTAAAAATTGGTCAGTCGAGCTTGATGATCAGCTTAAATCGGGCAACAACCAAATTGCTTTTGATGTTTACAACCTCTCAATGCAGAAGCGTTTCGATCGTTTTGCTTATGCGTTAACTCTACTCGATGAAGAGATCAAGTTTGATACCGATGACGAGATAGAGTTAGACCGCTCTGAGGCCGCATGGCCAAAAGACGAAGCAGAGCTCAACGAGTTGTGGCGCAAGCGTGTGAAATATGACGCGTTAAATCTGAAACTGACTGGCAAAGAGTGGCCAGAGATTAAAGAAGTTTTAGAGAAGCGTTATAACAACGCGATGAAGCGCATCACACAGACCAACAATGAAGACGCATTTCAGTTGTATATGAATGCCTTCGCGCGACAGGTTGACCCTCATACAAGCTACCTTTCTCCACGTAATGCCGAGCAATTCCAATCGGAAATGAACCTTTCTCTAGAAGGCATCGGCGCCGTTTTGCAAATGACAGACGATTACACAGTAATTCGTTCACTTGTTGTTGGCGGTCCGGCATCAAAGAGTAAGCAACTTGGTGAAGGGGACCGAATCACTGGTGTTGGACAAGACGGTGAAGAAATTGTCGACGTGATCGGTTGGCGTCTGGATGATGTTGTTCAGTTAATCAAAGGCCCTAAAGGCACAAAGGTTAATCTACAGATCTTGCCAGAAGGTAACGATGCGAAGAGTTACATTGTCACAATTGTTCGTGACAAAGTTCGCTTAGAAGATCGTGCAGTTAAGTCAGAAATCATCGAAAAAGACGGTAAGAAGATTGGTATTTTAGAAGTACCAAGTTTCTACGTCGGCTTATCGAAAGACACCGATAAATTACTAGCTGAGTTGAAAACCAAAAACGTTGACGGCGTAATCGTTGATCTACGCAACAATGGCGGTGGTGCGCTAACAGAAGCAACGGCATTGACAGGTTTATTCATTAAAGAAGGTCCTGTGGTTCAAGTTCGTGACAGCTATGGCCGCATCAAGGTGAATGCCGATACCGATGGAAAAGTGAGTTATGATGGCCCATTGACGGTGTTGATTAACCGCTACAGTGCTTCAGCATCTGAAATTTTTGCAGCGGCAATGCAAGATTATAATCGTGCAATCATCTTAGGTGAAAACTCTTTCGGTAAAGGTACAGTTCAGCAACATCGTTCACTGAATCATATTTACGATCTTTTCGATAAAGAGCTAGGTTATGTTCAGTACACGATTCAGAAGTTTTATCGTATTGACGGTGGAAGTACGCAAAATCGTGGTGTTGCACCAGATATTTCGTACCCAACGCCAATCGAGGCTTCTGAAACAGGTGAAAGTGTTGAAGACAATGCTTTACCTTGGGATCAGATTGATAAAGCACAATATCAAACGTTTCCAAGTAACGACGCCTTAGTTGAAAAACTTACTGCTCTTCATAACAAGCGTATTTCTGATGAGATGGAGTTCCGCTTTATCAATGAAGACATCGAGAAATATCGTAAAGAAAAAGACGATAATACTTTGTCTTTGAACGAAAAAGTTCGTAAAGCTGAATCGGATAAAGCGGAAGCCCTTCGATTACAACGCATAAATGAACGTCAAGTTGCTTTGGGTAAAAAAGCATTCAAAACATTGGATGACATACCAAAAGACTACGAGGCTCCTGATGTTTATTTAGATGAGTCTGTCGCGATTATGGTCGATCTACTTAAGCAGGAAAATCAGTCATAATAACTGGCAATTTAGAATAAAAAGAGTGAGTCTTTCAGATTCACTCTTTTTTTATGCCTTTTTGTCTTCCGCTATCTCGATATCGAGCAAGATATTCGCTTATTTTCCCCCAATAATTTACGTGATCTACATCTAAAATTTCGCGAAAGTGAGGACTACTGGCTAAGCTAAAAGAAAACGATAAGGATGCCGATATGAAGTGGTTCTTTATTTTACTTAGCTTTTGCTGCTTTAGTGTGTTTGGTGGAGAAAACACCAGAGAAGATGAATTAAGTCACTTTGACACGCCGTTTCTCATCGGAGACTGGTATTTAATGAACCCAAACCCCGAAGAGTCGGCTGAAAACTTTCGCGCGATCAAACTCTCATTAGGTTCTGACTACAGCTTTTCTATTGATATTCAAAAGAAAGACTATTCCGTTGACCATTGGGAAGGGCTGTATAACGCAAATGAAGACACCATCGTTCTTGGTTTAAACACCGACGAGCCTCAAATTTATGCCTATCGCAACAACCATAATACGCTTGATCTTAATGGTGTAACATTCACTAAGGGATTATCCAATTCACTTGCAGGTATTTGGTCTAGCTCTCACGTATCTGGCGACGGTCTTGTGGCCAACAACATTAATCAGATGGATTTGATACTTCAACCTGATTTCGTGTTCATGTTTAGGGTTTCGAACGAAGAAGGGGATGAGTCCATCAAACAAGGTGTGTTTTACACAGAAGATGAGTTTTTGGTTCTGTTGTATGAAAATGGCGAGCATGGAACCACGTATAAGCTCAACAAGAATGAGCTAACGATCGAAGATTCCAATGGTGATATGTACGCCGTACTCAATAGAGTTACGCCATGATGCCTTTAACATGCGCCAAATTACGCGTGCGTACGGTAAGTCATTAATGTTGTTTAAATGTTAATCAAAAAACGGAGCTAGAGCACTAAAAGCTCCGTTTTTTGATGGAAAGACTTGTATTCTGATACCACAACCCCTACAAATAGCTTATATAGTGATACCAGAACTGCATTTTTGATCATGCAGTCTGGTATTTTTGTTGTTCGACATACAAGGATTTATGCTCATGTCTCAAGCTCCCCTGGCCAAATATCGTAAAGATTATAAAGAGCCATCTCATGCGATTACTGATATCGATCTTACTTTTGATCTATATGACAATGACACAATCGTTACGGCGGTATCAAAAGTTGCTCAAAAAGGCGATACAACAACGCTAGAACTCGATGGCGAAGGGCTTGAGCTACGCGCTGTAAAAGTAAATGGTGAGGATTGGGCTCATCACGAGGTGAAGGAGTCATCGCTGGTACTGACCGATCTTCCATCCGAGTTTGAACTTGAAATCGTCACCAAAATTGATCCTGAAGCGAATACAGCACTCGAAGGTTTGTACAAATCAGGCGGCGCATTTTGTACTCAGTGTGAGGCTGAGGGCTTCCGCCGTATCACGTACTATCTAGACCGTCCGGATGTTCTAGCAAAATACACAACAAAAGTGATCGCAGATAAAGCGGTTTATCCATATTTGCTGAGCAATGGTAACCGAATTGCAGAAGGCGATGCAGAGAACGGTCGTCACTGGGTTCAATGGCAGGATCCGCATCCAAAACCAGCTTACTTGTTCGCCCTTGTTGCAGGCGACTTTGATGTATTGCGTGACAAATATACAACGATGTCAGGTCGCAGTGTTGATTTAGAAATCTTTGTTGATAAAGGTAACTTAGATCGTGCAGGCCATGCGATGACATCGCTGATCAACTCGATGAAGTGGGATGAGGAACGCTTTGGCCTAGAATACGATCTGGATATTTACATGATCGTTGCTGTTGATTTCTTCAACATGGGTGCAATGGAAAACAAAGGCTTGAACATTTTTAACTCAAAATATGTGCTGGCGAACGATCAAACTGCGACAGATCGTGATTATTTAGGCATCGAAGCTGTGATCGGTCATGAGTACTTCCACAACTGGACTGGCAACCGTGTCACTTGTCGTGACTGGTTCCAACTAAGTCTAAAAGAAGGCTTAACCGTATTCCGAGACCAAGAATTCTCTTCTGACTTAGGCTCTCGTGCTGATAACCGTATTGATAACGTACGTATTATTCGTGGTCCTCAATTTGCGGAAGATGCAAGCCCAATGTCTCACCCGATTCGTCCTGACAAAGTCATTGAGATGAATAACTTCTACACGCTAACGGTGTATGAAAAGGGCAGCGAAGTTATTCGTATGTACCATACACTCCTTGGCGAAGAGGGCTTCCAAAAAGGAATGAAACTTTATTTTGAACGTCACGATGGTACCGCCGCGACGTGTGAAGACTTTGTTTCTGCAATGGAAGATGCCACCGGTGTTGATTTAAAACAGTTCCGTCTGTGGTACAGCCAATCGGGTACACCAACGCTACGCGTAAATAGCGAATACAACGCTGGTGCAAAAACTTACGCACTAACGGTAGAGCAATTTACGGAGCCGACGCAAGACCAAGCAGAAAAACAAGCGCTGCATATTCCGTTCGATATCGAGTTGTATGATTCGAAAGGTCGAGTTATCCCACTGGTGATTAACGGTGAATCAGTTAATAACGTGCTGGATATTAAACAAGATAAGCAAACGTTCGTATTTGAAAATGTCGAAGAACAGCCAGTGCCATCTTTGTTGCGTGAATTCTCGGCACCAGTCAAATTAGAATACGATTACAGCGATGACGAGTTAGTCTTCTTGATGAAGCACGCAACGAACGATTTTGCTCGATGGGACGCTAGCCAAATGCTATTGGCTAAATACATTCGTCAGAATGTGAAAAACGTTCAAGCGGGACAAGAAGTATCGCTTTCTGAAGGTGTGATAGATGCTTTCCGCGGTGTGCTGTTGGATGAAACGCTTGAGCCTGCTTTCATTGCTCAAGTTTTCTCTATGCCTTCAATCAATGAGATTACTGGTTGGTACCAGCAAATTGATATCGATGCCGTAGACAAAGTGCTAAACAGCATTACAGTGTCACTTTCTAAGAAATTAGAAGATGAGCTAAGTGCGACTTATCACACGCTTAAGCAAACAGAGTATACGATCGACCATGCTGCTATTGGCAAGCGTGCTTTACGTAACCGTTGCCTTCAGTACCTAGCATATACGGAAAAAGGTAATGATTTAGTCAACGCGCAGTACGCATCTGCAAATAACATGACAGATACGATTGCTGCGATGAGTGCCGCAAATAACGCTCAGCTCGAGTGTCGCGAAGCACTTATGGCTGATTATAGCGATAAATGGAAGCACGATGGTTTGGTTATGGATAAGTGGTTTGCACTTCAAGGTAGCAATCCTGCAGAGGATGCTCTTGAAAAAGTAAAAGCAACCATGAACCACGAAGCATTTAGTTTGAAAAATCCGAACCGTACGCGCAGCTTAATTGGCTCGTTCTTAAGTGCGAACCCTGTACGTTTCCATGATAAATCCGGTGTAGGTTACCAGTTTGCCGGTGAAATTCTTCGCCAACTAAATGATTCGAACCCACAAGTAGCTTCTCGAATGATTGATCCTTTGCTTAAGTTCCGTAAATACGATGAAGCTCGCCAAGCAATGATTCGTGCAGAACTTGAAAAGCTCAAAGCAATGGATAATCTTGCTAAAGATCTATTCGAAAAAGTGACTAAAGCACTAGACGAATAGTAAACAACACAATAGGGTGGTCATTAAGACCACCTTATTTGTTTATGTCACTTAGTTTTCACTTCATGAACTATTACTACTTCAATCTCAACATTTCATATCAAACGTTTTTATCTCATTATTCTGGTGCGGCAAGTGTTGTTCAAGTTGTCACACACAACGGTTTGCGTTTGCAGTTACCCGCCGCGAGATTTAGACCATTTCTTAGTCAATTGGGCGTTAGAGGCCAGTTTAGACTAACAACTAACCAAAATAATAAGTTTCTTAAGTTAGAAACTCTGTGATGTATTGTATTTGCAGAGAGTTAAATAGGAATCTTAGTCACAGAATCGGACATTTCACCTCTTACCACTACGATTAGTTGTTAAACATTTGTAATTATGCTTTTACAATGGGCACATGCATTACCTATGCTTAGTTTCTAAGGTAACAGCCTAGCTACTAAGTCCCCCTACAAAACAACAATTCTAATGTGGAGTGTGAATATGACCGCGCGTGAAAATGTAGTGCCGGTTCTGCTTGAAAAGGTTTACCAACTGATTCAAGACAAACTCGAGCTTTCTCACCAAACGCTTGTAACTAAACTTGCTCAACACTTATTCAGTAACATTGCTGATGATGATCTAATTCAGCGAAACGAATCCGACCTTTATGGTGCTGTCGTTAGCCTTTGGCACCATATCAATGAAAAAAAACCAGAAGAGATTTCGGTTCGAGTATTTAACCCGACCGTAAGTCGTCAAGGCTGGCAATCCACACACACAATCGTAGAAATTGTTGTTCCAGATAGTCCATTCTTAGTGGACTCAGTCAAAATGGCTTTAGCACGTTTGGATCTTGTTTGTCACCTAATGTTGAATAACCCAACACAGATTCAGCGTGATAAAAAAGGCCAAGTTACAGACGTAAACGGTGAGGGTGGTGTTCTTCAATCACTTTTCCACATAGAGGTAGACCGCCTTACTAGTAAAGACGAGATGCAAGCGCTTAAAGAAGAGCTGTTAAGAATTCTATCTGATACTCGCTTAGTCGTTGATGACTGGAAGCAGATGGTTGATAAGCTTAAGTTTGTTACTGATGAACTTGAGAAAAATAAAGATCGTGTTTCTATCCAAACGGATCGTATGGATGAAACGATCGCATTTCTTCGTTGGCTAGAAGATCATAACTTTACCTTTATGGGTTATAAAGATTATGACTTAAAAGAGGTCAATGGTGATACCGAACTTGTTCCTGCTAAAGAAAAAGGACTAGGTCTGTTTGCTGATGACAAGCGCGTTCGTAGCGTCAAGCTCTCTGAATTATCAGATTCAGCGCGATTAGAAGCGAAAAAACCATACGCTCTGATCATCACCAAAGGTAACAAAGCATCTCGTATCCACCGTCCAGCTTATACTGATTACATCGGTATTAAAAAGTTTGATAAAAACGGTAAAGTAATAGGTGAGCATCGCTTTACTGGTTTATATACCTCCGCTGTTTACAACCAAGCGGTACAAAGTATTCCTCTGATCCGTGAAAAAGTTGACCGTATCCTTGAAGCAAGTGGATACCGTCACGGATCATACTCATACAAAGCATTGCACAATATCTTAGAAAACTACCCACGCGACGAGTTGCTTCAAGCTAATGAAGAAGAGCTGCTTGAGGTGGGAATGGGTGTTGTACAAATGCAAGATCGTGACTTGCTGCGTTTGTTTGTTCGTAAAGACCCATTTGGTCGTTTCTTCAGTTGCATGGTTTATGTCACTAAAGATCGTTACAACACAGAATTGCGTCGTCAAACTCAACGCATTCTTAAGCAGTACTTTGGTTGCGAGCAAGAGGTTGAATTTACAACGTACTTCTCAGAAAGCCCACTAGCGAGAACACATTACATTGTTCGTGTAGACAATAACAACATTGACGTAGACGTGAAAAAGATCGAGCAAAATCTAATGGAAGTTTCTACCTCTTGGGATGACAGACTAAAAGAATCCATCATTGCTAACTTTGGTGAAAGCAAAGGCCTTCCTCTTTCAAAAGAATATATGAGTGCGTTCCCTCGCTCATACAAAGAGGACATGATGCCAGGTTCTGCGGTTGCAGATATCGAGCGCTTAGAAGCGTTAAGTGATGATAATAAACTTGGCATGTTGTTCTACCGACCTCAAGAAGAGGGTGCAGATTCCAAAGCTGTCCGCTTAAAGTTATACCATCGCGATGAACCAATTCACCTTTCTGACGTAATGCCGATGTTGGAAAATCTTGGTTTGCGTGTAATTGGCGAATCGCCATATGAGATCGAGAAAAACAACGGGCAGACTTTCTGGATCCTTGACTTCTCTATGCTGCATAAGAGCGAGAAAACCGTTGACCTTCGTGAAGCTCGTGACCGTTTCCAACAAGCATTTGCTGCCATTTGGGCGGGTAATCTTGAAAGTGATGGTTTCAACCGATTGTTATTAGGTGCGTCTTTATCTGGCCGTGAGATTTCCATTCTTCGCGCTTACGCACGATACATGCGCCAAGTCGGCTTCCCATTCAGTCAGCAGTACATCGAAGATACGCTAAGCCACTACCCAGACTTAGCGACAGGTCTAGTCAAGCTGTTCACCAAGCGATTTGATCCGAAACACAAAGGCAGCGAGAAAGGCCAAAACGATCTAATTAAAAAGCTAACAGAGCAGTTGGATCGTGTAGAGAGCTTGGATGATGATCGTATTATTCGTCGTTATATCGAAATGATCATGGCGACGCTTCGTACCAACTACTACCAAGTAGACGAGAATAAGCAGCCTAAGCCTTGGTTATCTTTGAAAATGAAGCCAAGTGATATTCCTGAGATTCCGCAGCCTGTACCTGCATTCGAGATCTTTGTTTACGCACCAGATATTGAAGGTGTTCACCTTCGTGGTGGAAAAGTGGCTCGTGGTGGTTTGCGTTGGTCAGATCGTCAAGAAGACTTCCGTACGGAGATTCTTGGCTTAGTGAAAGCGCAACAGGTTAAGAACACTGTAATTGTACCAGTGGGTGCAAAAGGCGGCTTCGTTTGTAAACGCCAGCCATCTCTCACCACTCGTGATGAAATTTTTGCGGAAGGTCAGCGTTGTTACAAACGCTTTATCCGTGCACTGCTTGATGTGTCAGATAACATCATTGAAGGAGAAGTAGTACCACCACAAAACGTTGTTCGTCACGATGAAGATGACCCATACCTAGTAGTGGCTGCCGATAAAGGCACAGCAACCTTCTCAGATTTGGCAAACTCTGTTTCTGCAGAATACAACTTCTGGCTAGGCGACGCATTCGCTTCAGGTGGTTCAAACGGTTACGATCACAAAGCAATGGGTATCACCGCAAAAGGTGGTTGGGAATCTGTTAAGCGTCATTTCCGTGAAATGGGCATCAACTGTCAGACCACTGATTTTACTGCAATCGGTGTAGGTGATATGGCAGGTGACGTGTTCGGTAACGGTATGCTGTTATCGAAGCATATTCGATTGCAAGCTGCGTTTAACCACATGCACATCTTTATTGATCCAAATCCAGATTCAGCCAGCAGCTGGGAAGAGCGTAACCGCTTGTTTAATCTGCCAAGATCAAGCTGGGAAGATTACAACAAAGACTTGATCTCTCAAGGTGGTGGCATCTTCTCTCGTCGATCAAAATCGATCCAGTTGACGCCAGAAATTCAGAAAATGTTAGGTACGAAGAAAGCATCTTTAGCGCCTAACGATCTGATAAAGATGATCTTGAAAATGAAAGTCGATCTTCTTTGGAATGGTGGTATCGGCACTTACGTTAAATCATCGACAGAAACTCATACAGATGTTGGTGACCGTGCTAACGACATGCTGCGCATTGACGGCCGTGACTTAAGAGCCAAAGTGGTTGGCGAAGGTGGTAACTTGGGTATGACTCAGCTTGGTCGTATCGAATACGCACTAACTGGCGGTCGAGTGAACACGGACTTCGTTGATAACGTAGGTGGCGTTGACTGTTCGGATAATGAAGTCAACATCAAGATCTTCCTCAATGGACTGGTTTCAAATGGCGATCTTACGGTTAAGCAACGTAACCAAATTCTAGAGTCTATGGAAGACGAAGTGGGTGAAATTGTCTTGGATGATGCTTACCGTCAGTCGGAGTCGATCTCTGTTACTGAACAGCAAGGTGTTGGCATTGTTAAGGAGCAAATTCGGTTCATCCACACTATGGAGAAAGCAGGGTACTTGGATCGTGCTCTCGAATACATTCCTGATGATGAAACGCTAATCGAGCGTGAAAAACAGGGACTAGGTCTGACTCGCCCTGAGCTATCAGTGTTAGTTGCCTACGGTAAAATGGTACTTAAACAGCAACTTGTTACGGATGAAATCGCAAATGATGAATTCCATGCAAAACAACTTGTTGAATATTTCCCAAGTGCGTTACGACGTAACTATAAAGGTCAAATGGTTAATCACCCACTGCGAGCTGAAATTATCGCTACAGCATTGGCTAACCAGATGGTTAATGAAATGGGCTGTAACTTCGTTACTCGTTTGCAAGAAGAAACTGGTGCAAGTGTTGTCGATATTGCCAACGCTTACAGTGCGGCTAGAGAAATCTTTGATTTAGAAGAAATCCTCAAGCAAACTCGCAAACTTGATAACGTTGCGACAGCGCAAGCTCAATACGAAATTATGTTTTACGTGCGCCGAGCACTGCGTCGAATTGCACGCTGGTTGCTTCGTAACCGTAGCGGCAAATGCACGGTCGGTGAGTTGATTGCTATCTACAAGCAAGATGTCAATGTTATCACTGAAACCCTAGACACTATGTTAGTTGAGTCTGAAGTTGAAGAACACAATGACTTGGCTCAAGGTTGGATAGAGAAAGGGGTTGAAGAGAAACTCGCTCACCAAGTTGCCCGCTTATCAAGCTTACAATCTGCACTGGATATTTCATCAGTAGCAAGTGAAACAGGTAAAACGGTTGAGCAAGCATCGAAACTCTACTTTAACTTGGGTGACCGTTTATCGTTGCATTGGTTCTTGAAGCAAATTAATAGCCAAGCCGTTGATAACAACTGGCAAGCACTTGCAAGAGCGGCATTCCGTGAAGATCTGGACTGGCAACAACGTCAACTTACCGCTCAGGTACTGACTTGTGGCTGCTCAACCGAAGAGCTTGACGTGATGGCTGCGTTAGAAGATTGGATTGAAACTAACGAGCAATCGTTGCACCGCTGGGAAAGTATCTTAAACGAGTTCAAAGTTGGCTCAGTACACGAATTTGCTAAGTTCTCTGTAGCACTTCGAGAGCTAGTACTTTTAAACCTCAACTGCTCATCGAAAGAGTAGTGGAATAATCAAGTCATAAGTAAAAGCCTCGTTATTTAACGGGGCTTTTTATTATCTATTATTCACATTTGGAACAAAAACAGTTACATTGTCACATTGAGTTGAAATTAAAACAGAGTGAAATCGATTGCTTTTAAGCGGTTAGTTACGATTTTTATCGCAGAAACTTGATTGTAATTGTTTGTTTTATATTTGAAAATCTTATAAAGATGTAGGTTTTTACTTATTACGTTCATTTTCATTGAATTACGATGAAAAACGGTAAATAATATTGTCCCGTTTATACGGGGCTTTTTTCTTTCGGAGGCACAATGCTTTACCGTCTAGCCAGAACTGGCTTTTTCCAACTCGATGCCGAGAAGGCACATGATCTTGCAATCAAGAACTTCCAACGCTTTAACGGCACACCACTTGATCTCTTTTACCGCCAACAGTTACCAACTCGTCCTGTTGAGTGTATGGGTCTAACATTCCGTAACCCTGTTGGTCTTGCGGCTGGTTTAGATAAAAACGGCGAATGTATTGAAGCATTTGATGCCATGGGCTTTGGCTTTGTCGAAGTCGGCACTGTAACGCCACGACCACAACCAGGTAATGATAAACCACGCCTATTCCGTTTAGTGGAAGCAGAAGGGATCATCAACCGCATGGGCTTTAATAACCTAGGCGTTGATAATTTGATCGAGAATGTTAAACGAGCAAAATTCAATTGTGTTCTCGGAATTAATATCGGTAAAAATAAAGATACGCCAATTGAGAAAGGGGCAGAGGACTACCTGATTTGTATGGAAAAAGTGTATGAGTATGCTGGCTATATTGCAGTAAACATCTCATCGCCAAACACTCCAGGTCTTCGTTCACTTCAATATGGTGAAGCGCTTGATGAACTGCTTTCCGAATTAAAGACGAAACAAGCGGAGTTATCAGAGAAGTACAACAAGTACGTCCCGTTAGCATTAAAGATTGCGCCAGATTTAAGTGACGATGAAATCTGCCAAATTTGCGATTCTTTATTGAAAAACAATATAGATGGTGTGATCGCGACTAACACAACTTTGGATCGCACGATCGTAGAAGGGATGAAACACGCCAATGAGGCAGGTGGCTTGAGTGGTCGCCCTGTGCAATCACGCTCTACGGAGGTCGTACGTAAGCTTCATGAAGAGCTTGGAGACAAACTTCCAATTATCGGTGTTGGTGGTGTAGATTCCTATGTTGCAGCCAAAGAAAAGATCATGGCAGGCGCTAAACTTGTTCAAGTCTACACTGGCTTTATTTACCACGGCCCAGGTCTCGTACGTGATATTGTTAAGAATCTTTAACATATACATCAAAAACTACTGAAAAATCAGTACCTGTTACATAAAAAAGAGGACTTTGTTTCCTCTTTTTTTTTATCCGTTCGTTTGTAGAATTTAAAAATCACGAGTAGGTAATTAAGCGTCTTACCTCTTTACCACTGATTTAACTAGTCAAGAGAGAACGGAATAATGCTTAAACCCAGCGACAAATGGAATTGGTATTTTGACGAGCAAAAAGCTTGCTTAATGCTGGATCTGGGGGAGGAAATGATTTTCCAAACCAATCTATCCCGAAAATTGTTGGTTAACTGTGCCTTCTCAAACAGTGAATTTACCGTTGATGACGCCAGCGCATTTCAAACGTTTAATGAGCGCATTCGCTGTCTCGATATCAGTGAATATCGCCAAGCTGAATTAACACTGTATTGTGTTGCTGCAAAGCGTTTTCATAAACCTGTACAGCCTAAGAGCTGGTTCTTCGATGCACAGTCCTCTGATTATGAACCTCAAGAAGGGGACATGGTCTTTCTCACAAATCAATATTCTGATGGTATGTTCATCGTTCTAGAACCAGGCGAAACATCGAGCTTATGTGCTTATGTTAACCAAGAAGCCTTTGTTCTTGATGGCAATAAGGCGCTTCAATTTGGGCAGCCGATTAAAGTAATGCATGATCGCATGGCTTGTGCAAACCACCTCTTTGCAATGACCCCTATGGCAATGGTGGGTTAAAGCGGTTTAATTTTTCTTTATTTCGTTCCTTTGTTTGCCTTAATCGACCTTATTGGGTCGATTTTTTTTGTCCTTTCCTCAGACACTCCAATCCGAAAGACCATGAAACTGTTTGTTTTCTATGCATGAAAACATGAAGCTGGTCACTTTTATTTTACTTATTTCAATTTGATTACTCCTTTAATTAGGCAACCTAGCGCCTAAAACAACCCTATTTATTCCCCTATAAAGGGTATTTGTAAGTAACTTACATCAACCAATCCCGACTGGTATATACCAAAATGCATGTAAATAAGTATTCACTTCTTCTAAAGGAAACAAAATACGTTCATGAATGAAAAACATTCAAACTAAAGATGTTGAAAGTTTTAGATCATTTGAGTGGTGATGATTTGAACTAACGGGTGGGAAAATACCTTTAAAAACGAGGCATTGATCGTAAAGTCAGGTATAATTGAAGCCATTTTTTATCAGCGAAAGAACACTATGAATCAATATCTCGCGGTAACTTCAAATGGCATGGAAAATTTGCTTGTTGAAGAACTGACTAAACTAGGCATTGAAAATGCGAAACCAGTACAGGCAGGCGTAAAATTTAAAGCGACAAACGAACAGGTTTATCGCTGTTGTTTGTGGAGCCGTTTAGCGTCTCGATTTGTACGTGTTTTATCTGAGTTCACGTGTAACAACGACATGGACTTGTATCTATCCACTTCCACTATTAACTGGGTTAACCAATTTCATAGCTCTAAACGCTTTGTTGTGGACTTTAACGGCACAAACCGTGAGATTAGAAATAGCCAATACGGGGCTATGAAGGTCAAAGATGGCATCGTAGATTGCTTTGAGAACAAAGGCTTGCCACGTCCTAATATCAGCAAAGAACGCCCAGATATTCGTATTCACGTTCGTTTGCATAAAGATAAAGCGTTGCTTGGGGTAGACATGGTAGGTAGTGGTCTTCATCAGCGTGGTTATCGACCAGAATCGGGTCGTGCGCCATTACGTGAAACGCTTGCTTCTGCGATTATCATGCGTTGTGGCTGGGATGGGCATCAACCATTACTCGATCCAATGTGTGGTTCTGGTACTTTGCTTATTGAAGCAGCAATGATGGCAGCCAACATGGCACCTGGCGTTAAGCGCAAACAATGGGGCTTCGAAGTTTTGGAAGACTTTGAACCGGAGACCTGGGCTGAGATTAAATCAGAGGCTAATGTTCAAGCTAGACGAGGTGTCAAGAAAGTTGACGCTAAGTTTTTTGGATTCGATAACGACCCCAAAGTATTAAAAGTCGCTCAAGAAAACGCCCGCAGAGCAGGTGTTGAAGAGTTGATTGAGTTTGCGCAAGGTGATGCTGCAACTATTACTCGTCCCGCAGGATTTGAACACGGTGTTATCGTTTCAAACCCACCTTACGGTGAGCGTCTAGGAACTGAGCCGGGGCTGATTGCGCTCTATACCGCATTCGGTGGACAGCTAAAATCTGAGTTTGGCGGATGTAAAGCATCTATCTTCTCTAGCTCAGACGAGCTCTTGAGTTGCCTTCGCATGCGCGCTGATAAACAGTTTAAATTGAACAACGGTGCGTTACCGTGTCACCAAAAGAACTACAGCATTGCCGAGCGCAGCGCTGATGAAGTTAAAGGTGCAGATACTAACGTTCAAATCGCACCAGACTTCTCAAACCGTTTGAAGAAAAACATTGGCAAGATTGGCAAGTGGGCTCGTAAAGAGAAACTAGACTGCTATCGTATCTACGATGCAGACCTTCCAGAATACAACGTAGCGATCGACGTGTACGGCGATCAAATTGTGATTCAAGAGTACGCAGCACCTAAGAACATCCCTGAAGAAAAAGCCAAGCGTCGTCTAACGGACATTATCCGTGCGACGATTCAGGTGACCGGTGTTGAAGCGAACAAAGTTGTACTGAAAGTTCGTGAGAAGCAGAAAGGTCGAAGCCAGTACCAAAAATTAGGTCAGGTATCAGAGACGCTCGAAGTAAACGAGTACGGTGTGAAGCTGATCGTGAACCTTCATGACTACCTAGACACAGGCCTGTTCTTGGATCATAAGATCACTCGTCGTCGTCTTGGCGAAATGGCACAGGGTAAAGATTTCCTTAACTTGTTTGCTTACACTGGCAGTGCAACAGTGCACGCTGCAGTTGGTGGTGCTCGGTCCACTACAACTGTCGATATGTCAAACACCTACTTGAATTGGGCGAAAGACAATATGCAGCTTAATGGCTGTGTAGGGCGCCAACATAAATATGAACAAGCGGACTGTTTGCAATGGCTAGAAAACGCAAAAGGTGAATACGACTTGATCTTTATTGACCCACCTACGTTCTCTAACTCTAAGCGTATGGAAACATCATTCGATGTACAACGTGACCACATTAAGCTAATGAAGAACCTCAAACGCTTACTGAGAAGTGAAGGCACAATCGTATTTTCAAATAACAAACGTCACTTCAAGATGGATGAAGAATCACTCGCTGAATTGGGTTTGAAGGTTCAGAATATTTCTTCTCAAACGTTACCATTAGATTTTGCGCGTAATAAACAGATTCATAACTGTTGGCTAGTAACGCACGCGTAGTATAAACAAAAGGATTAATACGTGCTGATATTGTATAGCACGGAGGGATGCCATCTTTGTGAGATGGCATTTGCTCTAGTAGACCAAGTCGGTTTGGCCGAGCAAACAGATATCATTGATATTGCGTTTGATGATGTACTATTTTCTCGTTACGGCGTCACAATACCCGTATTAAAATATCAAGATTCTGAGTTGAACTGGCCGTTTGACTTAGAACAACTCACACATTGGTTGGATAATAATGGCATTACTTACCATTCATAACGCACAACTTGCATTTGGTGACCACCCATTGCTAGACAAAGCGGAGTTCGCTCTTCAAGAAAACGAACGCGTTTGTTTAGTTGGTCGTAACGGAGCAGGTAAGTCCACGTTAATGAAAGTGCTTGCCGGCGACATTTTGTTGGATGATGGCAAGATTCAAATAACTCAAGACGTAGTAGTTTCTCGGCTTGAACAAGATCCACCGCGCAATCAAGAGGGTACGGTTTACGAATACGTATCTGGCGGTTTGGCTGAAATCGGCGAACAATTGAAGATCTATCACGATCTTCTCGATCTTGTTGCTCAAGACCCAAGTGAGAAGAACATTAACCGTTTGGCGAAAGTTCAAGAGCAACTTGATCATTCTAACGCTTGGCGCTTTGATGACCGTGTTAAGAACGTACTTGGCGCTTTAAAACTAAGCCCAGAAACCAAACTGACCGATCTATCCGGTGGCTGGCAACGTAAAGCTGCTTTAGCTCGTGCGCTGGTTTGTGATCCTGATGTATTGCTTCTTGATGAGCCAACAAACCATCTCGATGTGACAACGATCGAATGGTTAGAGAACTTCTTAAAAGACTTCAAAGGCTCGATCATCTTTATTTCTCACGACCGTGCATTCATCAAGTCGATGGCGACACGCATCGTCGACTTAGATCGCGGTCAATTAGCTTCTTTCCCTGGTAATTACGAACAGTATTTGAATGACAAAGAAGAAATGCTTCGCGTCGAAGAAATGCAAAATGCTGAGTTCGATAAGAAACTAGCTCAGGAAGAAGTGTGGATTCGTCAAGGCATTAAAGCACGTCGTACTCGTAATGAAGGCCGTGTTCGAGCCCTTAAAAAACTTCGTGAAGAGCGTCGTGACCGTCGTGAAGTTCAAGGTAAAGTTAACCTAAACATCGATGATGCTTCTCGTTCAGGTAAGATTGTATTTGAAGCAGAAAATGTATCTTTTGCTTACGAAGGCAAGACAATTGTCGACGACTTTAGCTTTAACATCATGCGTGGTGACCGTATTGCACTTATCGGACCAAATGGCTGCGGTAAGAGTACGGTACTTAAATTGCTACTAGGGCAATTGGAAGCGCAGTCTGGTCGTTTACACTGCGGAACAAAATTAGAAGTCGCGTACTTTGATCAGTACCGAGAGATTTTGGATCCAGAAAAGACAGTGATCGACAACTTAGCGGATGGGAAACAAGAAGTAATGGTTGGGGGACGTCAGCGTCATGCGCTGAGTTATCTTCAAGACTTCTTATTTGCACCTAAGCGCGCCAGAACCCCGGTTAAGGCACTTTCTGGTGGTGAGAAAAACCGATTATTGCTAGCCCGTATCTTGTTGAAACCAAACAACTTACTTATTCTTGATGAACCAACTAACGATTTGGATATCGAAACGTTGGAACTTTTAGAAGAAATGCTTGCCAATTATCAGGGTACATTATTGTTAGTGAGTCACGACCGTGAGTTCGTAGACAACACAGTAACAAGCAGCTGGATTTTTGAGGGTAACGGTATAATCGAAGAGTTCGTTGGTGGTTATCATGATGCTAAACAGCAGCGTGACCAAGTTCTTGCTTCGCGCAGTCAGGTTGAAAAACCAACGAAGAAAGAGAAAGTGGTTGAGGAAACTCCCAAAACTACGCAACCTAAGAACAATTCGAAGAAGTTATCGTATAAGCTGCAAAGAGAATTAGAGGCTCTACCAGCTAAACTTGAACAATTAGAGTCGGATATCGAGAGCCTTCAGGAGCAAGTGAACGATCCAGAGTTCTTTGCTAAACCTGTAGAGCAAACTCAGCCGGTATTGGAACAGCTTGCTGCACTAGAGCAGGAGTTGGAAATCGCATTCGAGAGATGGGAAGAACTCGAAGCAATGCAACAGGATAGTTAAGAATTCAATGAATTGTAGTAATAAATTCAAATTGACCGCCATTGCAATGATGGTTGGTACCACAATGAACGCACAGGCGGCATTGTATCAAGTTGTTGAGGTTTCACCTCAGGATCATGGTTCAAACGGTGACTACCAAACGGCTTACGGGGTTGCAATTCAACAGGGCGATGCAGGTACAGATCCTTCAACAGGTTCACCTTTCGCTTTAGGCTGCTTTGATGCAGCAGCAAACTGCACGCCAGAGCAGTTTAAACTTGCAATGGAAACTCGCACTACACCGATTTCAGCGACACAAGCCGTGGATGGGAACAGCTATCGTGAAGAAATCCCATTCGGATTAGACGCTGGCTTTTATTACATCCAAGAACTCAAAGACTTTGAGCGTTACTGTTACAACCAGCTTCGCTATTCCACCTGTGACTCTTGGGCTTCAGTAAACTGGACGCCGTGGAATAAAGAACGTAGTAAAGACTTTACTTCTAATGCGTTAGCGTTCATAGAAGAAGATTCTGCTGCTTATAAAAATGAATATAACAACGTTATCAACCAGCTTACCGAGGGTGGTGCAGCTGTCGGTAATCAGAGTAAAGTTAGCACAGAAAATACTTCTACATTAGAAACACGAAATACCGTAGTTGCACCAGTAGAGCCAAATATTCTTACTGGCGATAGTGACGCAAGTGTTGTGCAAAGCCATGCTTGGAGCACAGACGGCATTTTTACTGTTGGCAGTGTTTCTCGAACAGCAAGCAATACCAATGGATCTCACCACACATCAAAAGCAGCGATTTGGGATCAAAGCGGAACCGTCAGTGAATTGGCTTGGCCAAGTGGCACATCTAAAGATGGAGAAAGGTTAGCTCAAGGGAGCATGCGTGACCTTGTCACTGATGGAACTACGGTCTATGGCGTAGGTTACAACACTTACAGTGATGATAACTACCTGAATGCGACTGTTTTTGTCGGAACTCTAGAAGCCGAAGGTAGCGTTGAAAACGCAACTTGGAAAAACAAAGTTGTTGTAGGAGCTAGACAGCGCGAAGGTGATGATACGGTTCATACAAACTCACGATTAACCGACGTTAACTCTAATTTTGTTGCTATTGGTGAAGCAAAACGTTCGGGCGGATACTTAATGCCAACGGGCTCTGCTCCGAATCGTCTCTTTATCGTAGATGATGTTCGTAAGGATTCTATTAGCGCTTTTTACCCAACTACTGGCATTTTCTTTAGCGGTGCGGGCGGTAAGATGGGCGGTATCAACTCTTACAATGAAATCGTCGGGCAACTTGATGCGGAAACGACTCGTGAAGACGATGGCAAGCCACGTCGTAAGCGCGGTTTTATCTATCCATATAGCGTAGGTGGCGAGACTAGTGAACGTGCTGCAACATTATTCAATGGAAAAGCTTGGTTCCTAGACAGTTTGACTAATGGCGGTGATTACTCTGAACAAAACAATCAGTTCCGTATTATCGACGCAACTGATATCAATGATGCAGGTGTGATCTCTGGTACTGCTATGAAATGTGCAGGTGGTTATAGCACAACAGCAAACAATGCGACATGTAGCTCTGAAGAGCAAATTGTAGCAGTCAAACTAGTACCTATTGCTGACGCAACTAAGGACGACATCGTATCTCGAAGCATTGACTCAACGACGACAGAGCGTCAAGGTGCAGGCCTTGGTTGGTTAGCTTTGACCATGCTTGGATTGTTTGGGTTCCGTAGAAAATAGTTAAAAATCGTCAGTAATTTTTAAATCAAGCAGAGGCTCACACATTTGAGTCTCTGCTTTTTTTATGCCTTGAGAAATTGCCTACTTTGATCGATTCTTATAAGTGGAGTCATAAAAACTCCATCAAAGTTTCACAATAACAGCTGTACGTTAGTAAATGGACCTGTATGAGGAATTAACTATGAAGAGACAAAAGCGTGATCGCCTAGAACGAGCTCAATCTCAAGGCTACAAAGCTGGGTTGAATGGAAGGTCTCAAGAGGCTTGCCCATATCAACAAGTTGATGCTCGGTCGTATTGGTTAGGTGGTTGGCGTGATGCCAGAGATGAAAGACAATCTGGTCTCTACAAATAAACTCTCCACATACAAAAAGAAGGATTCGAAAGGGCTCTACGGAGCCTTTTCTACATTATAGGGACATAGGGAAGTAGGTTAACACTCGACAACAAAAAGGCTCCTAAATAGGAGCCTTAATAAATCGATTAAAATCGTGATTAGAAGCTTGAAGTGTCTTGGAACAAGCCAACTTTCAAATCTTTTGCTACGTAGATTTCTTTGCCGTCCACACATACACGACCGTCAGCCAAACCCATCACAAGCTTACGGTTTACAACGCGTTTCATGTGGATTTCGTACGTCACTTTTTTCGCTGTTGGCAGGATCTGACCTGTAAACTTCACTTCGCCAACACCCAGAGCACGACCTTTTCCTTTGCCACCAACCCAGCCAAGGAAGAAACCAACAAGTTGCCACATCGCATCAAGGCCAAGACAACCCGGCATTACAGGGTCGCCAGGGAAGTGGCAGTCAAAGAACCACAAATCTGGAGTAATATCCAATTCCGCCAAGATCAAACCTTTACCAAAATCGCCTTCAGTCTCAGACATTTTAGTAACACGATCCATCATTAGCATGTTTGGCGCAGGAAGCTGAGGGTAACCAGGCCCAAACAGTTCGCCTTGGCTAGAAGCAAGTAGATCGTCACGGTTATAAGAATCACGTTTGTTTTGCATTATCAATTACTCCAATTTTTGATAGCTGCATCTTAGTGAACACGTGTACGCTAAACAACTCCGATCAGTACTAGACAAACCAGTTTTTGATGCGCTGCACAATTCCTTCTGGATGCTCATGTCTTTCAAAGTTTTCAATACGTTCCGCTATTTTGCCAATAATGCTATCGTCTTCACCTCTAAAAGGTTTATTCATTACAATCGGAATAGCTTCATCTACGGTAGAAACGGACCAAATATGGAACTCACCATTTTTAATGCTTTCTATTACATCTTTATGTAATGCAAGGTGTTTAAGGTTTGATTTTGGCATCACAACACCTTGATTTCCTGTAAAACCTTGATGTTTACAAACCTGATAAAAACCTTCAATTTTTTCGTTCAAGCCACCAACGGCTTGCACTCGACCAAACTGATCAACAGCCCCTGTAACCGCAATTTGTTGATTAATTGGAGATTCAGATAAAGCACTTACCAAGCAACAAAGTTCTGCAAGAGATGCGCTGTCACCATCAACTTCACTATAAGACTGTTCAAATACGATGGAGGCTGAGTAAGGCAGTGGTTCATCCAGTTTCAGAGCAGAGCTCAAGAAAGCTTGCATAATCATCATGCCTTTTGCATGTAGATTGCCTCCAAGCTCAGCTTTGCGCTCAACATCGGAAACATCGCCATCACCAAAATGAATTACACAAGATATTCGTGCAGGCTCACCATAGCTGACAGGGTGCCCAGCCATATCAATAACGGTTAGGCCATTGATTTGACCAACTTGTTCCCCAGTTGTCTCAATGATGACTTGTCCATCTAAAATATCGTACACGGCACGCTGAGGAAGGTAAGATTCTCGGTAATACTTGTCGTCAATCGCTTTATCTAACGACTTGTAATCTAATGCGTGACCGTCACTGAACTGGCTGGCAAGCGTTAGAAGTTGAGAGTGCCACATTACTCCTAAAGGCAGATAATGTTGATCTTCAGTAAATCTCATACCGGCTAGCAACAATCTTCTAAAACCACATTCAGTTAAGTGAGGCAGCTGATATTGAGAACATATCCAGTTCACTAAACCAAAGTAATCTGTCAAATTCTGCTCTGACAGATGAATATCTTCTTCAACTTCCGTATACATGGCAAAGCCAGAACAGAAGTCTTCATCGATGTATTCTAGCTCTGCTAACTGACTTCTTTCTCCTGTTACAATCAGTTTTACATCATAAGCTTTAGCTTGCGGTACTGAAGTAGGTAAACGAGTAGGGCTTAGGTTCAGTGGCTCGATAAGGTTTTGTTGAATTGCAGACTTTATATTTGGCCAAAGTCCTGGGTTAGCCAAAATTAGATTAGCCGGTACAATTAAGTAACCGTTATCTGCCTGTGAAATTAAGCCAGGTTGGAAGGCAATATCACCACTTAAATCGACACTGTAACGGTCAAATAAGCGTTTGGCATCAAGTGATTCCGACAAAACTATCGCAGCGTTAGACTGGCTCTGAAGAGCTTTACTGATGAACTCTCTATAGACAGAATTATCTACGCAGTTAATGAGTAGTACTCGCGTCAATCCAGAAATTTTTGAAAAACGAGATATCGTTGCCGACATTCTCGGTTGGAGATCAGTAAAAGACTTCTTTGGTAACGAAGGTGCAGACTTTAAAAGTGCTTCGTACTGCTCAAGTGAAGGTGTTACGTCTTGCCAATTAAGTTGGTTCATTAAAATTCATCGTAATTCAATCTTGCCGACATTATAACGAAACGGACTATAACACCCTAGCACCAATTTGGTTTGCTCTCGGCATTCAACTCTCAATGAACAATACTTAGACAAATGAGTGATCAACATCGATACTTCTAAGAGTTTTATTTGCCCAAGTAAACCATCTGGGTTACGCTGTCACTAGGTTATGTTTATGGGTCGGAACAAATGAAATATCAGCAGCTTGAGAATCTAGAATGTGGGTGGAAATGGAAGTATCTCATCAAAAAATGGAAAGATGGTGAAGCGATTACCCGACATATTGATACAAGCGAAGCAGATGCAGCGGTCGCAGAACTAAAACGCCTTGAACACGAGCCTACACTTGTCTTGGCTTGGATAGAAAACCACATGTCAGAAGAGTTAGATAATAAACTCAAGCAGGCTATCCGAGCGAAACGGAAACGTCACTTCAATGCAGAGCAAGTCCATACAAAGAAGAAATCCATTGATTTAGATTACCGAGTTTGGGAAAAGCTTTCTAGTAGAGCGAATGAACTTGGTTGTACGTTATCTGACGCAATTGAATATTTGCTTTCCGAAGCGTCGAGAAGTGAAAAAGCGAGTCAAAAAGTTACCTCAATTAAAGAGGATTTGAGTAAATTGCTATCTAGCTAGGATAGGGAGTGCCAAATGTTATATGTAATCTTAATTGCAGCCATCGTGATCTTTTGGTTGATCGCAGTCGATAGGCCGGTGTTAAAAGTAAAGTTCGATAATGGCCATATTAGTAACGTAAAAGGGCATCTACCTCCTTCTTTCAAACACAACTTACAGGATATTAGTGAGCATAACCCGTTTACTGGTGAAATGAAGGTGTATAGCCAACGAACAGGAATGCGCTTAAGCTTTTCCAAGGGCATTCCCAAAAAAGTTCAACAGAGGATTCGTAACGTTTTTCCGCACCAGGGCTTCAAAGCAAACAAAGGCAAGAAGCGCGCTTAATTACATATCAGTTACTTCATCATGTTAAATGGGACGCAATGTGGCGTCCCATTTTCGTATCTACAGAAAAATTACTTATCATCGAACAATCAACAACATAAACGGACCAAAACGATGAGATACGTTGTAACTTTAATGATATTGATCTTTGCAAGTAATTCAGTTTTTGCTGACGATTCAGAAACGAACCTGTTGGCTAAAAAGATTAAGACTAAGCTTCAAAAGAAAGTAGACAATAAGTTTGATAGCTATCAAGGTTATTGTGACGTCATGATAGAAATGGAGCACAAAAGTAAAAACGCAGTAATAAAAAGAGTAACCAGTAGTGGTGACCAAAAAGTGTGTAGGTACGTTAAGTCCAACTTGAAGAAAGGAAAACGCTATCGTTACAAATACCCCGAAAAGTACATTCGCCTCCATATAACCACAGGCTTATAAATGTTTCAGAACGCAACTGAGCTCGTGATTTTTGGCAGATTTCGTTGCGGAGCGATTAGAGCGTTTAGCTGATTTTTGCTGTTGTACGAGGCGAGTATGAAAGGCTTTTTTGTTTGGTAGCGCTTAAGTTAGTAATCGTGATGCCATTGAATGGCAAATTCAGTGAGTTGGCCATCATCACCATACATAGATTGATTCAGGTGCTTACGGAAGAACACGCCATTAAGTCGAGGACTAAGCGCGCATCAATTTTCAATAAGAGATTTGATTTGCTTCGTAAGCATAACCACAAACCAAACTAGCGATTGCAAGTCCACAGAAACCTCGGTTAAAGCCTCAAACGCAAACAATGTTGTTAATCTTAGGAGGACATTTTAAAGTAGCTAAAACCGGACATTATTGCTTTGAGATCTCACTCCTTGGTGCGCATTATATGTGTTATGTTAAATTGAATATCGCCGTACGCCAAATGTTGTCTGAGTATGCTCCTATTCCCCTGCAGATTTTAAATTTAAGGGCCTTACTGTGAGCATTAAACATAATGGTTATTTACCATAAAATACTTAATATAGATCTTAATAATCTATCGATTGTTAAGATCTATATTAACGCCTTTTTACTTATTGAAATGACTGTATAGCTTCAAAGATATCTTGTCTTCTAACTGGCTTGGAAATGAATCCGTCCATACCGGCATCCAGGCATTTATCTCTATCGCTTTCTAGCGCATGTGCAGTTAACGCTATAATTGGGGTCCTGAGACCTTTATCTCGAATAAGTCTTGTTGCGGTAATTCCATCCATCACTGGCATCGAGACATCCATGAGAATCAAATCGATTAAATCCTCATTCTCTTCTAAAAATGTTAATGCCTCTGCTCCATGGCTTGCGATATGAACATTATGGCCAAGCTTATTTAAGATAAGCTTTATTACGAACTGATTCGACTCGGTATCTTCTACGACGAGAAGTTCCATTGCTTTTGTCGGTTGATTGGTTTCGATTCTAACTGGACGATTTTGATTACAACGAGTCAAAACTGGAATCGAAATCGTAAAGGTTGAACCAACATGCTCATCACTTTTAACGGCAATCTTTCCACGCATCATTTCAACTAAATGCTTGGTTATTGCGAGCCCCAGTCCTGTACCACCGAAGCGTCTCGTGATGGAACGGTCTCCTTGATGAAATGCCGTAAACAAGTGCTCTTGCTTTGCTTTAGATATACCAATTCCAGTGTCAGATATTGAGATCACAAGTTCAGCATCTTGCTCAGATACAGAAACTTTTACTTCACCTTCGTCTGTAAACTTTATTGCATTCCCTATTAGATTAAACAGAATTTGAGATAACCGCGTGGAGTCAATCCAAAATTGTTTGTCATTAGTGACAGTACAGTTGAGTTTAAATTGGAGATTTTTCTTCTTAGCTATTTGTTTTTGCTGAGAAATGACAAAAGTGACAGTGTCTCTTAAATTAATCCATTGTTCATTGAGCTGAAAGCGACCTGACTCGATTTTAGAGAGATCAAGAATGTCACTGATTATCGCGAGAAGTAACTCTGCAGAGCACTCCATTTGGCTCAACGCATCAATTTGTTCTTCTGACAAGGTTGATTGCTTCAGTATATCTAGCATTCCAAGAACGGAATTTAAAGGGGTTCTTATTTCATGGCTCATCATCGCTAAGAACTCCGACTTAGAGCGGTTCGCAAGCTCTGCTTCTTCTCTTGCTTTAGCGAGCTGAGTTGTTCTTACCTCAACGATACGTTGTAACTTCTCTTTGGTCTCGATATCAATGACCGCCCTTTCAATTAAGGGACGAAACCGCCTCAAGGTTTCCTTATTCTCTATGCTAAAGTGCCCTTTCTGAGCTCCAATAAGTAGGATTACGGTTTGCGTTACTTCTGAACGTATACCAGTTAAAACGACCGAGTTTACATGGCTTTTTATAAAGCTGTTTAAGTTAACAAACTCAGCGAGTTTATCTGGCTCGAACAGTAGAATGCATTCACCATTGAGAGCTCTTTGATAGGTGTTACCGTGTAACCAGGATACATTATCAAATACGCTATTAGTTGATATCAATGTCTTGAAGGGATATCGTTCACCATCACGAGTCAGTACAATAAAATCATCGAAGTTGATGTACTTTTTGAGGACATTGTTTAATCCCGTAAATATCTCATGCCGATTCTTTGCCTCACTCATCGCAGATATCGCGGAAAGAATGGCCTTGTTTTCATCGGCGAGTAGTCGTTCTCTTTGTCTAGCCTGCTTTAGCTCAACTAACGCTTCTTGAAGCGCTTCCTGTTGATATATGTCTAAGTATTTATCTTTCATAAGGTTTATGGAATATAGCCGATGAAATCATCAGGTTTCCATGTCCATTCTCACCACCAATAAATCTACCTTGCTCGCCGAAAGTAAAAGGGCAAATAAAAGGCAAATGTTCTAGTTCTTGGTTAATTTGTTCACAAACGCTATTCATGTCTTGCATTAAGTGCAACATGGGACCTGCGCAAAAGATATTTATCACTCCAATTTTTCGAGACTCTTCTAATTTTTGGTTAAAAGCGGCATTGACGACTTTTGCAGCGCGCGCAACGAGATGCTCACGACTTCCTTTCATTAATGTGAGCTCGTCACCCTCTTCTATTCGTGTAAACAACTCGATTCCACCATCTTGCGTCTCACGGATCGGATGGGATAACTTGTAATATGGGCGATCATAGAGGTGACCTGCGATCCGCCCTAATGGATAAGCACTCGAGTTTGTAAACAGCATATTATCTTTACCTACTTGGTTATCCTGGTGATTTGTCCACCTTCTATAAACATTGAGCGCAGGTTCGTTATCAATTTCAAGTAAGCATCTATTGTTGGTCTTGGTTGCAACACCTTTGATATTAGTTGGTGTATGTCCAGCGCTAAAAGCGATATCAACAGGTTGAGAGGAGTAAAAGAGAGTTAAGCTTAAACCTGAAGTTTGAGAGCCTTGGGCGGTTATCACAGACCATTTCCCAGCGATGTTATTATCAGCGGCCGAACCACCAATAATTGGAATTAGAGTTCCAAATCTTTCATCTATAGACGCAATGATTGATTCCTCTAGCCCTGGTGTAGCATGAAGTAGAATTAAGTTTGGTACTTCTCCTACACGGTTTGCGTTCTCAAGGGCCATATTCAAAGCCTTGGTGACGCTGTCACCTGAGTTGTGATTAGAAATACCAGTACCATAAGCATGAGGACCTGTATCATAAACAGCAAGTGCCGCAATTACTGGGCCTGTATGAAAGCCCTGATCTGTCATTACGGCTTGACATGAACTGGCGCCATGAAAAGGCACACCAGGAAAATGCGCAAGAAACGCTCCTCGAATCAACTCAAAATTGTATTCTTCCGTGTAGTAACACATCACGTAAGACAAGCTCTGTTGTGTCAATTCGGACCTGAGCGTTCTTATCGCTGAGTCTTCATCTTTAATATGAGTAAAAACTGATTGGCAATGCATACGATTTTATAATTGGATATCACTCTGCTGTTATACCATTCCAACCAATTTTCTCTAGGTAAGAAGGTGTTAATTTCATTAATAAGTTACGATTATCTCGTGATAGATCGTATTTATAATTGAACTACAACAATGTTTTCACCTTTTTTAAAGGTGATTTTTTTCGATTCAGGCATGATGTCCCATTCTACTGACTTATGCTTCTCGTTGAGATTGATAAAATTACCAGATTGATTTAGATCAATTTTTAGAGTGCTACTTTCTGTCGTTTCGAGCGAAATTCCCATTGAGTCACGATTAATCGTGATTATTTCTCCTTCAATTGTTACATCGCATCGTTCTTTTTGTGAACAGTCAACGCTATTAACACTCTCGTGTGTAAAGGTACGCCAGAAAAATGCGCCTATTAAAACACTGAGCATGATTAAGATTTGTGCAAGTCGCGCCTTTGTTAACTTTTGTGCAGGCATAATTACTAATATCCTTGTTACAAACTTCAAACTTTTTAAATAAAAAATGATTTCCAGAGGTCCAGTAAGGTTACTACCCTGTCATTGAATTGTTAATTCAAGTATAGTGTCACGCTGAAAATGCCACTTTTTATTAAAGTCAGCAATGGAAATAAGGTGATGATAACACTTGAATTCTAGAGTTTACTTGGGTGGTGTTACGACGCAAGTCGTGTTGGAAGTAAAAGTGTAGTTAATTAGAAATTGGAAGCATGCAAATGAGCCAAGTAAAGCAGCTTGAACAAAACTACAACTATACAGTCGTTCGCCAATTTACCCTTGTGACCATTTTATGGGGCATAGTTGGTATGGCTGTTGGTGTTTTGATTGCCGCTCAATTAGTTTGGCCACAGCTAAACTTTGATACGCCGTGGTTGACGTACAGTCGCTTACGTCCACTGCATACTAATGCGGTAATTTTTGCGTTTGGTACCAGTGCTCTGTTCGCAACGTCTTATTATGTTGTACAGCGCACATGTCAAACACGTCTTTTTGGTGGCCCACTCGTTGCCTTCACCTTTTGGGGTTGGCAAGCAATCATCCTGGCAGCAGCCATTACTTTGCCTCTCGGTTTAACATCGGGTAAAGAGTATGCTGAGCTAGAATGGCCTATTGATATCGCAATTGCGCTAGTATGGGTATCATATGCGGTGGTGTTCTTCGGCACACTAGTGAAGCGAAACACGTCACATATTTATGTGGCAAACTGGTTCTTCGGTGCCTTTATTATCACAGTAGCAGTACTTCACATCGTGAACAGCATGGCTATTCCTGTGTCACTTGGTAAATCTTACTCGATTTACTCGGGCGCAGTGGATGCGATGGTTCAGTGGTGGTATGGACACAATGCGGTAGGTTTCCTACTGACCGCTGGTTTCCTAGGTATGATGTACTACTTCGTTCCTAAACAAGCTGAACGTCCTGTTTATTCTTACCGTCTATCTATCGTTCACTTCTGGGCACTTATTTCTCTATATATTTGGGCAGGCCCTCACCACCTTCATTATACAGCGCTGCCAGACTGGACTCAGTCTCTAGGTATGGTTATGTCGCTGGTTCTATTTGCTCCTTCTTGGGGTGGTATGATCAACGGTATTATGACGTTATCTGGTGCATGGCATAAGCTTCGTTATGACCCTATCCTACGTTTCCTAATCGTTTCACTGTCGTTCTACGGTATGTCTACCTTTGAAGGCCCGATGATGTCGATTAAGACGGTTAACGCACTTTCTCACTACACAGACTGGACCATTGGTCACGTTCACTCTGGTGCGTTAGGTTGGGTTGCGATGGTCTCTATCGGCTCTGTATATCACTTGGTACCTCGCCTATTTGGCCAAGAGCGTATGTACTCTGTTGGTCTAGTTAATGTGCATTTCTGGCTAGCAACAATCGGTACCGTTCTTTACATCGTTGCGATGTGGATCTCTGGTGTAATGCAAGGTCTTATGTGGCGCGCGGTTAACTCTGACGGTACGCTAACTTACAGTTTTGTTGAATCTGTAGAAGCGTCTTATCCGTTCTACTTTGTACGTTTCCTAGGCGGATTTATCTTCCTATCTGGTATGTTCCTAATGGCATACAACACGTACAAAACGGTAAGTGCACCTAAAGAAAGCCTAAAAGCTATCCCACATCCGGCATAAGGAGATTTAAGAATGAGTAATAATTCTAATAATCGCCATGAAATCTTAGAACGTAATGTCGGTTTGTTGGCTATTTTTATCGTGTTTGCTATCAGTTGGGGTGCTCTTGTAGAGATCACTCCTCTGATTTTCCAAAAGCAAACGACTGAACCTGTAGAAAATCTGCGCGCTTACACTCCTTTGGAGATGGAAGGCCGTGATATCTACATCCGTGAAGGTTGTAACGTCTGTCACAGCCAGATGGTTCGTCCTTTCCGCTCAGAGACTGAACGTTACGGTCACTACTCTGTTGCTGGTGAGAGTGTTTGGGAACACCCATTCCTTTGGGGCTCTAAGCGTACAGGCCCGGATTTAGCTCGTGTTGGTGGTCGTTATTCTGACGAATGGCACCGTGTTCACCTGTTAGATCCTCGTGAGCTTGTACCTGAGTCAAACATGCCAGGTTTCCCGTGGCTAGCTGAAAACGTTTTAGACGGTAAGCTAACTCAGAAGAAACTTGAGCTATTTCGTGATCAGTTCGGCGTTCCATACACTGATGAAGAGATCGCGAATTCGGCTAAAGAAGTAGAAGGTAAAACAGAGATGGATGCAATCATCGCTTACCTTCAGTCTCTTGGTCATGCAATGAAGTAAGGGGATCATATGGATTTCGGTACAATTCATAGTATTTATACCGTTGTACTCTTCGCTAGTTTTATTGGCATCGTATGGTGGGCATTTAGTAAAAAGCGTAAAGCACGCTTTGAAGAAGATGCCAACTTGGTGTTTGCTGACGAAGAACAAAAGACCCCTAATAACCAAGGAGTGAAGAAGTAATGACTACATTCTGGAGTCTCTGGATTATCGTGATTACTGTCGGCACGCTAGTAGGCTGTGCGATTCTCCTGACTTGGTGCGCTAAAGATAAAATGGGCGTCGAGGAAGGGGAAGACATGGGCCACGAGTACGATGGTATTCGCGAGCTAAACAACCCTCTACCAAAGTGGTGGACTTACCTGTTTGTAAGCACATTTGTGTTCGCAGCAGTTTACCTTGCCCTATTCCCAGGTCTAGGTAGCTTCAAGGGCTTTTTAAACTGGCAGAGTTCGGCTCAAACCGTTCGCTCACTAGAAGAGTCAAAAGAAGCCATCGCTGCAGCACAAGAGAACAAGCAACTAAACCAATATGCAAAAGAACTGGATGATGCCGACGCTTACTTCGGCGAAGCATTCCGTAAACTTGCGCACAATGACAGTGGTCTACGCCCAATTCCTGAAATTGCGCAAGATCCTGAAGCATTAAAAGTTGGTCAGCGTTTGTTTTTGCAAAACTGTTCTCAATGCCATGGCTCTGATGCACGTGGTCAGAAAGGCTTCCCTAACCTGACTGATGATGCATGGCTATATGGTGGCGAGCCAGCAGCGATCGTTACAACCATCATGCACGGCCGTATTGGTCAAATGCCAGCATGGAAAGATGCCCTTGGTGAGCAAGGTGTTCAAGAAGTTGTAAGTTACACACTTAGTTTATCTGGTCGTAAAGTAAATGCTCGTGAAGCCGCGGCAGGTAAAGCACGCTTCGTAGTGTGTGCTGCTTGTCATGGTACCGATGGTAAGGGTAACCCTGCAGTCGGTGCGCCTGACCTTACAGACCAAGACTGGTTATTTGGTGACTCTCGTGCAGCTGTAACAGAAACCGTAATGAACGGACGCTCAGGCGTAATGCCTGCGTGGAAAGACATTTTGGGTGAAGATAAAGTTCAGCTCGTTGCCTCATATGTCTGGAGTTTAAGTAACTCAGAGAGTAAGTAACTGAGATATTACGTAACATAGCAATAACAGCCCCTTTCATAGGGGCTGTCTTTCCTTTAAATTTAACGCCTTACATTTTTTCATTTAGCTGTTGAGAACTTTTTTATGGTAAAGCCTTGGTATAAACAATTTTGGCCGTGGTTCCTAATCATCCTTCCTCTTACTGTCGTAGTTTGGACTGTGATTACTGTGGTCGTTTTCTCGAACAACTCTGTTTCTTTAGTCGCCGAGGATTACTATAAAAAAGGCAAAGGCATTAATATCGACATTAGTAAAATGAATGTCGCTCGTGACCTAGGTCTTAACGCTGAGATTTCCTCTGAAAATAACAATGTTGTGATTGTTTTCGCTAAAGGGAAGCTACCTCATTACCCTGCTCTAACGGCCACTTTCACTCATCGTACTCTTCCTGATCGTGACTTCACAAAGCTTGTAACAGCGGATGCATCTGGTAATTACCGACTAAAAGCTGAGGAATCTATTCAAGGACCATGGTTTGTTGAACTACAACCACACGACAAGCAATGGATGATCCAAGGTAAAGTTGAGTTTCCTGCCTCTTCAACACCGTTAATGAAGTAAGCATATGTGTAAATCCTGTTATCACTGCGGTGAAGATGTACCAGCCAACACGGATTTCAAAGTAGAAATATTGGGTGAAATTCGCGACATGTGTTGTCCGGGCTGCGAAACTGTGGCGCAGACTATTGTCGATAGTGGTCTTGTCTCATATTACCAATACCGCACTGCGCCTGCAGAAAAGGCAGATCTAGTACCAGAGCAACTCCAAGCTTTAATTCATTATGATAATCCGGATGTACAATCTGAATTCGTACGAAATCGCGAAAATGTTTCTGAAGTAACCCTTTCTTTGGAAGGCGTTTCATGTGCCGCTTGTGCGTGGTTAATCGAAAAGCAAGTTTCTAATACGGCCGGGTTGGTATCTATCCGTGTTAATACAACCACCAATCGAGCGTTACTAGCCTGGGATAAAACTCAGGTACGGTTAAGCGAGCTCCTTTCCGTTATACATAAACTTGGTTACAAAGCTGCACCTTTTGAAGCAGATAAGCAAGAAGCCTCTTACCATCGAATGATGAAGCAATATCTATATCGGCTAGGTATTGCAGGCTTAGCAACCATGCAGGTCATGATGCTCGCCGTTGCACTGTATCTCGAAGTCTTTGGTGATTTAGAGCCAGAGTTTAAAAGTTACTTTCGTTGGGTAAGTTTGATTTTTGCTACTCCTGTTTTGCTTTATTCCGCTCTTCCATTTTACTTAAACGCATGGCGCAGTATCAAAGGCCGAACCCTTGGTATGGATGTCCCGGTTTCTATCGCGTTGATCTTTGCCTATGTTGCAAGTTTAGTTGCAACAGTAACTGAACAAGGCGAAGTCTTCTTTGAATCTATCTCGATGTTTACCTTCTTTTTGTTAGTAGGTCGATTCTTAGAGATGCGCGCTCGTCGCAAAGCTGCTGCAGCGAGTGGTAACCTTCTTAAGTTGATTCCGGCAATTGCTACAACGCTGGACGGTGATCAGATACCCGTGAAGACGCTAAAAGTTGGCGATCGTATTCGCGTTCTACCTGGTGAACATATCCCCGCTGACGGTAAAGTTATTTCAGGCCGTATTCATATTGATGAATCCATGCTAACGGGTGAGTCAGTGCACGTTGTGAAACGAGAAGGTGATGTCGTCTATGCGGGAACGCTAAACGGAGACGAATCATTTGAACTCGAGGTAGTAAGCTCAAAGGCCGATTCAATGATTTCTAACATCGTGCGTTTACAAGATGAAGCTCAACACTCCAAACCTAAAATTGCGGAAATTGCAGACATTGTCGCCCGTTACTTTGTTGGTGTGATTCTTATTATCTCTGCTGGTACTTGGTTTTACTGGCATCAAACAAAACCAGATGATGCGTTTTGGATCATGCTGTCTGTGTTAGTCGCTACATGCCCATGTGCGCTATCTCTGGCTACTCCGACCGCTCTCACTTGTGCTACCTCTAGAATGGGTAATTTTGGCATTTTGCTTCGTAAAGGCCATGTGTTTGAGACACTATGTAAGATCAACCACTTAGTTGTAGATAAAACAGGCACTCTAACGAAAGGTGATATTGAGATCTGTGAAACAAAGGTACTTAGTGATCTCCCACAGAAAGATTGTCTATCACTAGCTGCAGCTTTAGAGGCTCATGCAAACCACCCTATCGCTCGTTCTTTTGCAACTTTCACCAATGATGACTTTATCGTGTCTGATGTGCAAAACGTGATTGGGTCAGGGATTGAAGGGATATGGAATGGCAAAATCGTTAAGATAGGTAGTGCTGCTTTTGTTCAAGGCAAAGAAAGTGATGAAAGCCAGGCGGTCTATCTGTCGGTTGATGGCAAGCATGTCGCTAGCTTTTACTACCGCGACCCTATCCGAAAAGAAAGCAAAGCCTTTATTCAACGTTTTGCTGACGCTGGAATTAAGACAACCCTGCTAACTGGTGATTCTCTCTCAAACGCCCAACCAGTGGCGAATGAAATTGGTATCGATCACATCGTCGCGTCAGCAAAGCCAGAAGATAAGCTTGCATACCTTAAGAGCTTGGACGAAAACAGTATCACTATGATGGTTGGTGATGGAATCAATGACGCGCCGACTCTCGCCGGAGCTCACCTTTCTGTCGCAATGGGCGGTGGTACAGATGTCGCTAAAGCTTCTGCAGATATGACGTTACTTGGGGATAATCTCGAAAAGCTACTAGAGGCACGTTTGCTTGCACTGCGTACAAGAAAGATTATTCGAGAAAACTTGGCTTGGTCTTTGGGTTACAACCTGTTAATTTTGCCTTTGGCGGTCGCAGGTTTAGTGGCTCCCTACATTGCAGTAGTTGGCATGTCTGCAAGCTCAATTATCGTTGTATCTAACTCTTTGCGCCTGCTCAAAGAGAAATAAGTAGAGAAAGCAAACATGGAAAGTCTTTATATATTGATTCCCATCGCTATCGTTCTCGTTTGTGTTGCTGTCGCCGTTTTTCTTTGGGCGGTAAGAAGCGATCAGTTTGAAGATCTTGAACGGCAAGGGCATAACATTCTTCTCGACGAAGAAGACCAATCTAATAGTGATAAAAAGTAGCGACCTTTATGACTCCTGATTTTATCGGTGCGTTGATGATCGGCTTAGTAGGAGCCGGTCATTGTATGGGTATGTGTGGTGGTATCGCGTCTCTGCTTACCATGGGCTCTTCTGCTAAAAATAAAACCACCCCTCTTATCCCCCTCTTCTACAACCTCGGACGATTGATCAGTTATACCTTAATAGGAGCATTAGTGGGTGGTGCTATATCAGGTTTATCTGAGCTTAGTGGGTTAACGCATTCTCTTGCTTGGTTAAGGCTGATTGCGGCGTTATTCATGATCCTGGTCGCGCTGTATATTGCTAAATGGTGGCAAGGCTTACTTTTAATAGAAAAGCTAGGGCAGTATATCTGGCGCTTTATCTCGCCGGCAGGGAAGAATCTGTTGCCACTAAAGCATCCTCTTCACGCGTTGCCATTTGGCTTTATTTGGGGTTGGTTACCATGTGGTTTAGTTTATTCAGCGCTTACTTGGTCGGCGGTTTCTGGTAGTGCGATGAACGGCGGCCTAATTATGCTTGCGTTTGGGCTCGGAACGCTACCTGCGATGCTTATTATTGGATACGGTGCCAATCATTTTCAGAAATTACAAAAATCATTAATATTTAGAAATATTTCAGCATTAATCCTTATTGGCTATGGTACGTATACCGCTGTAGGAGCCTTAGCGTTACTCGGTTTCAGATAACGTTAAACTCTATTGAGGTGACATTTTTGCTACCCTTTAGGATTAAGCGATGCTAAAATATTGATGTATATCAAATAGTGAAAGGTTGTTATGATTTCTGAAAAACCTGCAACAAAGCGTATCCAATCAGGCGGTTGCGCCATTCATTGCCAAGATTGTAGCATTAGTCAACTGTGTATCCCGTTCACTCTAAATGAGGCAGAACTTGACCAGCTTGACCAAATCATCGAACGTAAGAAGCCTATTCAAAAAGGACAAGAGCTTTTTAAGGCCGGTGATGAGCTAAAATCGCTATACGCTATCCGCTCTGGTACCATCAAGAGCTATACGATCACAGAGCAAGGTGATGAGCAAATCACAGCGTTTCACTTAGCTGGAGACTTAGTCGGTTTCGATGCTATCACTGGTGACTCCCACCCTAGCTTTGCTCAAGCACTCGAAACGTCGATGGTATGTGAAATCCCATACGAAATTTTAGACGATCTATCGGGTAAGATGCCTAAGCTTCGCCAGCAAATCATGCGTTTGATGAGTAACGAAATTAAAGGTGATCAGGAAATGATTTTGCTTCTTTCTAAAAAGAATGCAGAAGAGCGACTAGCTGCTTTCCTTTACAACCTATCAACGCGTTTTTCTCAGCGTGGCTTCAGCCCTAGAGAGTTTCGTTTAACTATGACTCGTGGTGATATTGGCAACTACCTTGGTCTTACAGTCGAAACGATTAGTCGTTTGTTAGGTCGTTTCCAGAAATCTGAGATCCTAAGCGTAAAAGGTAAATATATCACTATCTTAGACCACGATGCATTGATGGAACTTGCTGGTGTAACTAAAGAATAATACACCCTAATTATTGATGTAGCTCGAAAATGAGCTACATCATATTTCTCATAAATTCCTTTCGAAAGTCCTCAAAAAGTTCTCCAAACTAAGCTACAGTAAAAATGTACGGTGAGTACTCCAAAATACTGATTTAATTTACATTCAGTATCTGGTTTTGCAATAGAAGTGGGCTTAGTTATGAGTATATACAGTAAGATCCTTGTTGTAGCTGACATCAATAATGATGAGCAGCCCGCACTTGCAAGAGCTGTTCAATTAGCTCAGAAAAGTGTATCTAGAAGCCGAATCACTTTCTTTTTATCCATTTACGATTTCTCGTATGACATGACGTCAATGCTATCGGTGGATGAAAGAGATGCTATGCGTCGAGGTGTCATTCATCAGCGTGAGCAGTGGATGCGTAAAATTGCTCAACCATACCTAAACGATGGCTTCGACTTTGATGTTTGTGTTGTCTGGCACAACCGCCCTTATGAGGCGATTATTGCTGAAGTCTATGCAGGCAATCATGACCTAGTCATCAAAGGCACACGTAAGCATGATGTTTTAGAGTCTGTCATTTTCACACCGACAGATTGGCACTTGTTGCGAAAATGCCCTATTCCAGTGCTTCTTATTAAGAATGCTGCTTGGCCGGAACAAGCAAGTATCCTTGCCTCAGTACATGTGGGCTCAGAAAACCCGACTCATATTGATCTCAACGATACGATGGTCGAGCGATTAAAAGAAATCACCACTCGGCTTGAGGCCAAGCCATATCTTGTTAACGCCTACCCCGTTACACCGGCGAATATTACGATTGAACTTCCTGAATTTGACCCAACGACTTATACCGATGCAGTGCGAGGTCATCATTTAACGGCTATGAAAGCACTACGCCAAAAACATGGTCTTGATGAAGAACAAACGATAGTTGAGCAAGGTTTACCTGAAGATGTCATTCCGGCAGCTGCAGAGCGCTTGAACGCAGCAATGGTTATTTTAGGTACCACAGGGCGAACAGGGCTTTCGGCTGTCTTTATTGGTAATACAGCGGAGCACGTAATTGATAAAATAAATTGCGACGTGTTGGCTCTAAAACCAAAAGGCTATATTAGCCCTCTCGACCCAAATACAGCAACCTAATCTCTCCTTAGTATCGCTATGTATTGAGCACTTTCAAATAAGCGCTAATAAATCCCCCCAATACAGGGGGATTTTTGTTTGGGAACAGTTAAAGCGTTGGGTACAAAAAAGGAGGTCTAATTGACCTCCTTTTTTACGAGTTAGATGTTCGTAACATCGATGAACATCGATTCATCAATATTCGTCGAAGAAACGACAGCCTCATTAAATTCATACTCTTCGCGGTTACCTTCACGATCTAGCGGTAAGTTAACAAAGTCGAACAATTCGCGGTCTGCTAGTTGGCTTGGGCTTACGTTTTGAATTGATTTAAAAATTGCTTCCACACGCCCTGGCGTCTTCTTATCCCATTCAATCAACATTGCTTTTATAGATTGACGCTGAAGGTTCTCTTGAGAGCCACAAAGGTTACACGGAATTATTGGGAAATCCTTGTGCTCAGCGTATTTGATCAAATCTTTTTCACGACAGTAAGTCAATGGACGAATGACCACGTTACGACCATCATCAGAGCGTAGCTTTGGTGGCATCGCTTTAAGGCGAGAGCCGTGGAACATATTCAAGAACATTGTTTCGACGATGTCATCCATGTGATGACCTAGCGCAAGCTTAGTTGCACCAATCTTCTCTGCAAATGAATACAGCGTACCACGTCGCAGGCGTGAACACAGACCACAAGTGGTTTTGCCTTCTGGTACCTTCTCTTTTACGACGGAATACGTGTCCTTATCGACGATATAGTAAGGGATGTTCAGTGTTTCGAAATACTCTGGCAGAATGTGCTCAGGGAAGCCCGGTTGTTTTTGGTCTAGGTTTACCGCAACCACTTCAAATTTGATCGGTGCGGCTTTTTGAAGATTCAGCAGGATATCAAGCATCGCGAATGAATCTTTACCACCGCTAATACATGCCATTACAACATCGCCTTCTTCGATCATGTTGTAATCAGTAATGGCATTTCCAACATGTCTTCTTAGGCGTTTCTGAAGCTTGTTGAATTCTAGGGTTTCTTTTCTTGTATCTATTTGGTTCATTGCGGGCTCTCACATCGCCGATAAATCGACTAGGACTTCCTAACATGGGTTTCTTTGGGGCGTGGATTATACGAGCTTTTTACGCAGGATTAAATGCTTGTCTTATTGAGTCTTTAAGAAAAGAGTGTGAAAGATACTTTAGTTACGGTCAAAATTAAAAAAGAGCTGCGATTGCAGCCCTTTCTAAACGTTCAGTGTTCATTTCTTTGCGTTAGGTAGATAAGGTAACACTCGCATCGTCGGTTCTGGTAGTGTCATTGTGCCACCTTGCCCTATTTCACTTAGTGCGACTTGTATCTTGCCATTGACAATTGGCTTTTCGGTTCCGTTTGAGAAAATCACTTTATCATTCAGTTGATTTGCAAACTCCATCGTCACACCTTGAACTTCCGGTGTAAACCAACCCGCAAACATACCGCCTAAATCTTCCAGCATCGTCTGCATTTGAGGTAGAAGAGGCTTAAGTTGGTCGTAAGAAACGTTACCCTGTAATGGTTCTTTGGTCATCACGACAAGTGAGTAATCGCAACGTGTATCTTTTGGGGTATCGACAAAAACCAACGGATTTGCTGACTTTAAGTTTTTATCAACTGGTAAAGGCAACTCTTGTGAAGCAGGGATAACAAACTCTTCATAGTGCTCTTCTTTTTCCATCCAAGCTTTTTCTATCGTACAAATTTGCTTAGTTTTTGCGTCCACAAAAAAGACACCAACTTTCACATCGTCATGCCCTTCTTTATTGTTGTTTTTTAGTTGAGTGTATAACTTTGAGTACGTGAACATGTACTCTTGAGCTTGGGTTATCGGCGATGCAAGAATTAGCGCCGCACTTCCCAATAGACTTAGGCTTAACTTTTTCATTTTATCCGTTATTTTATTGCGTCCAGTAGGCGTTGTTATGACGAATCATAGCGCGAAGATCGTGTACATAGGCGATGCCACGTTCAGAATAGGCTAGTAACCCATGCGTTAACTCTGACGCCGTTGCGACCGTTAACAAGCCCTTGTTCTTTTCAGCCAGAGATGTTCTGATTTCACGCAGGTCTGCATACGCTGGGTTTCGATTAACGTTCATAAAGTAGCCATGAACAGACTGTTGTACAGAATCGAATTTTTCAACTTCATGAACTTTGTTAGCGCCACGTTGCGCTGGAACAATTCCACAGCCCTTTTTATAACACCATTGGCCGAACAAGTTGTTTGCTTGAGTAGCAAAACGAGAAGTGCCCCACGCAGATTCATTTGCCGCTTGAGTTAGAACCAAGGCTTCAGGTAAGACGTTCACTCGCACAAGCATCTCATCTAGCCACGTTTGATCAATCTTATCGTTACTCAAGGGCAACGAATACAGAGATGATAACCGCTGAGCATACTCTTGTTGTTCTTGCGTCACTTGTCCCACCTTTAAAGAGGTAAGAAAGGCCCGCTCATGACGAATTCGTTGATTCTCAAGAGCAATTTTAGGCCTTAAAAAATCAAAAAAAGCAGCTTTTTTCTCTTTCGTATCTTTTATTGAATTGAAGTCTGGGATATCACCGATGTATGGCAAGTGTGATAAATCGACATGCTTAATCTTGCCAGAGAGTACGTCAGGATTTTCCACATATTTAAACTGTTTCTCGTAGTGTAAATATGGGCCTATAGAAATGAAAGTGGCGGCTATACAGGTTGCCGCCACTCGTAAACTTATTGATTTCAGCGAATTAGGCATCAAACACCTGTGAGTTACCATCGTGATCATTATCGTTTTTCTGTGTTGTAACGATCTTAAGCTTAATTCCAAACATTTCGCGGTAGAGTATGCCTTTCAAATGGAAGAAGAATGGCAGCACAAAAATCAAGCCAATACCGTAGAACATTGCTGCAATAATAAACATTAACATCACGCCTAAGTAAAGCCCCGCGACCACAAAAATCTTCTTGTTGATTGCGCGAAGTGATAACAGCAACGCTTGCATTGGTGGCACCCTTTTCTCACAAATCAACAAAATAGAGTGACTAAATGCCAAGGAAAGATACAGCGACAGTAAAGGAAAAATCATACCAACCACACCTTGTAGCATTAAGCTCATGAGCGTTGCTAGAATAACAGGAATGGTGAACTGCAACCCCTTTCCAACATGGCGCAACTTAGTCTTCAGGCCAGCGACATGGCTCATAGCCATCAAGCTGATCCCCGCATAAATTGGTGCGCTAATCACCTCATAACTGAAATTCGCGACATAAATAGAAGACACAATATCGTTTGTGAACGACTCTGGGTTCTCAAATGCATCAAGAATAACGCTCAAATCGCCCAACTGCAGTTTTAATGCAATATAGAAAATACCTAACTGGACAAAAAGCAATACAATAATGGCAGGAGAAAATGATAAAAAGTGCTGGATGGTTGCTCGCCAAGCTTCGTTAAAAACCGCGCCAGCTTTAAGCTCGTAGTTGCCAGACAAAGCTCGCTCTACACTCCCCCCAAGATTGAAATCTTTCTCAAAATCGTCGTTCATAGTTTATCCAAGACTAACTTGTAAAATTTTGACTGGAATTCCAGTCAATTAATGTAATCGTCATTATAAAGAAATCTTTCCACATCTAACATCACAACTCACCTACAATCCTTGCAATCTCAACTGTATGGTTGATAATTAACCACTTTCAAGGTCATGAAATTGAAACAATTGTTGAACAAAGTTTAGAGCTATCAAACTGTGTCTAGATGCCAATTAATCTCATAAAAACAGTATGGTAAGGAATGATGGCTTTTTCCTGCAAAATTATTTCTGTTTCAAGATAAGAAAATGCTTTAATTTCACACTTTTGGTGATTATGATGCGCGCCTCAAAAGTGAATGGTTAGTGTCACATCAGCTGGGATAATCCCGGCTTGAACGTGGGGGAAATACAGACGTTGAACGCAAAACCGCAAGCAGGAAAGCCAGTTATTCGTTTATCTGGTATTAGTAAAAGTTTCGATGGTAAGGAAATCATCGGTAATTTAAATCTGGATGTTAATCATGGTGAATTTCTGACGATTCTCGGGCCTTCTGGTTGTGGTAAGACAACAGTTTTACGCATGATTGCAGGTTTTGAAACGGCAGATAACGGTCAAATTATTTTGGATGACCAGGATGTAACACAGGTTCCTGCAGAGCAAAGGCACGTCAACACGGTATTTCAAAGTTACGCATTGTTTCCACACATGACCGTATATGAGAATGTCGCTTTTGGTCTTCGTATGCAGAAAACGCCTACTGCGGACATTGAACCACGAGTAATGGAAGCGCTACGCATGGTGCGCCTAGAAAAAATGGCACAGCGTAAGCCTCATCAGCTTTCTGGTGGTCAGCAACAACGTATCGCCATTGCGCGTGCGGTTGTTAACAAACCAAAAGTACTGCTGCTAGATGAATCTCTATCTGCACTTGATTACAAACTGCGTAAGCAAATGCAAATCGAGCTTAAACAGCTTCAGCGTCAACTTGGTATTACCTTTATCTTCGTTACGCACGATCAGGAAGAAGCCCTATCGATGTCTGACCGCATTATTGTTATGCGCGACGGTGTTATCGAACAAGATGGCTCTCCACGTGAGATTTACGAAGAGCCGAAGAACCTATTTGTTGCTCGCTTTATCGGTGAGATCAACGTATTCAACGCAACAATGCTAGAGCGTATCGACGAGAAACGTATCCGTGCAGAAATCGAAGGTGTCGAGTCTGTTGTTTACTACGATCAGGAAGCGCAAGCAGGTGAAAAACTGCAAGTACTACTTCGCCCAGAAGACTTACGTATCGAAGAGATCAAAGAGTCTGAAGAAAAAGGCATCGTAGGTCACGTAACAGAGCGTACCTATAAAGGTATGACGCTTGATTCAGTTATCCAATTGGATTCAGGCATGCGTGTAATGGTTAGCGAATTCTTTAACGAAGATGATCCTGATGTGGACCACTCACTTGGCCAGAAAGTCGCTATCACTTGGGTTGAGAGCTGGGAGGTAGTCCTCAATGATAAGCAAGAAGATTAATCTTCAAAACGCGATCATTACCTTAATCGTCGGTTGGTTAACACTTTTCGTGTTGGTACCAAATGTGATGATTATCGGTACGAGTTTCTTAACGCGTGATGAAGCAAACTTAATCGAAATGACATTTACTTTCGACAACTACTTACGTCTACTCGATCCCTTGTATGCGAAAGTGCTGATGCACTCGTTCTACATGGCGATTGTGGCGACGTTGTTGTGTTTAGTAATTGGTTACCCATTTGCTTACATCATAGCGAAAATGCCAGAGAAATGGCGCCCATTCATGTTGTTCTTAGTTATCGTACCTTTTTGGACAAACTCTCTTATCCGTACTTACGGCCTGAAGATTGTTCTGGGTACACAAGGTATTTTGAACAAATCATTAATGGCGATGGAAATCATCGATAAGCCATTACGTATTATGTACACCGAAACAGCAGTAATGATTGGTCTTGTGTACATCCTGCTTCCATTTATGATTCTGCCGCTTTACTCGGCAATCGAGAAGTTGGACAACACTTATATCGAGGCGGCGAAAGATCTTGGTGCGAACAAGTTCCAAACCATTACGAAAGTGATTCTACCTCTTACAATGCCTGGCATTATCGGTGGTTGTTTGTTGGTTCTGCTACCAGCACTAGGTATGTTCTACATCTCTGACCTTCTTGGTGGTGCGAAGAACCTACTGATTGGTAACGTTATTAAGAGCCAAGTATTGAACGCTCGTGACTGGCCATTTGGTGCTGCGACCAGTATCGCCCTCACCTTCGCAATGGCTGTGATGCTTTACGCTTACTACAGAGCAGGCAAACTATTGAATAAGAAAGTGGAGCTAGACTAATGGGACGCACAGTTAGATTTAGCTTTATGGCGCTGGTGTATGCATTTTTGTATCTGCCAATCATCGTCTTAATTGTTAACTCATTTAATGCCAACAAATTTGGTATGAAATGGGGTGGTTTCACCACGAAATGGTACGAAACCTTAGTAAACAACGATAGCCTAATGCAAGCTGCATGGCATTCATTGAACGTAGCGGTATTCTCAGCGACAGCAGCAACCATCATTGGTAGCTTAACGGCCGTTGCCCTATTCCGTTACTCGTTCAAAGGTAAGGGTGCGGTAAACGGCATGCTGTTTGTCGTGATGATGTCTCCAGATATTGTAATGGCGATTTCATTACTTGCTCTGTTCCTGGTATTGGGCGCACAGCTTGGCTTCTTTACACTATTGATTGCTCACATCACCTTTTGTCTACCATTCGTTGTGGTAACTGTATACAGCCGCTTAAATGGCTTTGATGTGAAAATGTTGGAAGCAGCAAAAGACCTTGGTGCAAGCGAGTGGGTTATCTTGAAACAGATCATCCTTCCTCTCGCTAAACCAGCGGTTGCCGCAGGTTGGTTATTGAGCTTTACCCTGTCTTTGGACGATGTGATCATCAGTTCGTTTGTAACGGGTCCAACATACGAAATCTTGCCATTGAAGATTTACTCCATGGTTAAGGTGGGCATTTCACCGGAAGTGAACGCCCTAGCAACGGTGATGTTGATTGTTTCTTTGGTCTTGGTAGTAATTTCTCAGTTGCTAGCAAGAGAAAAAGTGAAGTAGAATCCGCACCCGTTAACATCACGAAACAGAATGGTTACATGCCATTCTGTTTTTCTATCTATCGTCCAAAATTGGACAACGTTTGGTTTGGAGCTAACGTCAATGAAAAAATGGGCTACTCTATTAGCTGGTAGTGCATGTGCGCTTTCTCTGTTCTCTGGTACAGCGGCAGCGGATGATAAAGAATTAGTATTTATGAACTGGGGTCCTTACATTAACAGTAATATCCTAGAGCAATTTACTAAAGAAACTGGCATCAAAGTAATCTACTCGACTTACGAGTCGAACGAAACTTTGTATGCAAAGCTAAAAACTCATAACCAAGGTTATGACCTAGTAGTACCTTCAACGTACTTCGTAGCGAAGATGCGTGACGAAGGCATGCTACAAAAGATCGATAAGACTAAGCTGAAAAACTTCGGCAACCTAGATAAAAACTACCTAGACAAGCCTTACGATCCAAATAACGACTACTCTATTCCACACGTTGTTGCGATTACAGGTCTAGCGGTTAACGCGGACATGTACGATCCAAACGACTTCCAAAGCTGGGCTGACCTATGGAAGCCAGAGCTTGAAGGTCAAGTAATGCTGATGGACGACACTCGTGAAGTGTTCCACATTGCACTACGCAAGCTGGGTTACTCAGGTAACTCTACGGATCCAAAACAAATCGACGAAGCGTACGCAGAGCTACAAAAGCTAATGCCTAACGTTCTAGTATTCAACTCTGACAACCCAGGAGCACCATACATGTCTGGCGAAGTTGGTGTTGGTATGCTTTGGAACGGTAGCGCCGCAGCGGCACAAAGTGAAGGCCTAAACCTTAAACTCGTTTTTCCTAAAGAAGGCGGTATCGGCTGGGTTGATAACTTCGCTATCTCCTCTGGTGCGAAGAACGTAGAAGCCGCTCACAAGATGATCGACTTCCTACTGCGCCCAGAAATCGCAGAGCAAATCTCTCGTGATACTGGCTACCTAACGGCGGTGGAAGAATCGAATGCTAAGTTTAAAGACGTTGCCCCACTGTTCCCTTCTCAAGAAGACCTTGACCGTGTTGAATGGCAAGATGCGGTTGGTGATCTAACCGTTAAGTACGAAGATTATTTCCTCAAGCTGAAAGCGGGACAATAATCTAGCTTGTGTAACAAGTCATCAACCATAGGAAAATAGGCAGCAATACGCTGCCTATTTTTGTCTTAGGCTGATATAATCGCGCGTTGCTAGGTTTATTTGTCTTGGTATCATAGATTTATCGTCTCATAACAAGGAGACAACGATATTCAAGCTAAATGAACATATTTGTGCTTACTGCGATTTGGCTCAACTCGATAACTCCAGCTAGTATTGACTTGTCCAATCGCGAAACAAAACGGAAAACAAATGAAAAGTAAATTCTACGCAAGCGCTCTATGTGCAGCGACGCTCATCGCTACCCCTGCAATGGCTGCTGATCAAGAACTGTATTTCTACAACTGGTCGGAATACATTCCAAACGAAGTTCTTGAAGACTTTACAAAAGAAACCGGAATCAAAGTTATTTACTCTACATACGAATCTAACGAGAGTATGTACGCAAAACTAAAAACTCAAGGTTCTGGTTACGACTTGGTAGTACCGTCTACCTATTTCGTCTCTAAAATGCGTAAAGAAGGCATGCTACAACAGATCGACAAAGAGAAATTATCTCATTTTGCCGATCTTGATACTAACTTCCTAAACAAACCGTTCGATCCGAACAACAACTACTCTATCCCATACATTTGGGGTGCGACCGGTATTGGTATCAATGCTGACATGCTAGACAAATCATCGGTTACTAAGTGGGATGATTTTTGGGATAGTAAGTGGGAAGGTCAACTAATGCTGATGGATGATTCTCGCGAAGTATTCCACATTGCATTGACTAAGCTTGGTTACTCACCAAACACGACTAACCCAGAAGAAATCAAAGCCGCTTACGAAGAACTGAAAAAGCTAATGCCAAACGTATTAGTATTTAACTCAGACTTTCCTGCAAACCCTTACCTTGCGGGTGAAGTTTCACTAGGCATGCTTTGGAACGGTTCTGCATACATGGCTCGTCAAGAAGGTGCGAACATCGACATCATCTGGCCAGAAAAAGGCACTATCTTCTGGATGGACAGCCTAGCAATTCCAGCTGGTGCGAAGAACGTTGACGCAGCTCATAAGATGATCGATTTCCTACTACGTCCTGAGAACGCAGCTAAGATTGCACTAGAGATTGGTTATCCTACGCCAGTTAAAACGGCACACGATCTGCTACCGAAAGAATTTGCTAATGATCCAAGCATCTTCCCACCACAAGAAGTGATGGACAGCGGTACTTGGCAAGATGAAGTTGGCGAAGCGAGCGTAATGTACGATGAGTACTTCCAAAAGCTAAAAGTGAACAACTAATTCGTTAGTTTTAAAGATATGAAAAAGCGGCTCATGAGCCGCTTTTTTGTTCTTAATGACAAGACAAAAACTCTTCCTGTTGAAGTTATTACGCTCTTTCTTTTCCTTCTAGAGCCAGTATCTCGTCAACTAATTTTGGAACCTCAACGCTTGCTTTTCCGTAGCGTTTTTCCTCAAATTCACTTTCTACCGCACTAGGTTCTAGGTTAATTTCAATGGTATGTGCGCCGTGCATTTTTGCATCATGAACAAAACCTGCTGCGGGATACACAACGCCAGAAGTCCCAATAGAAATAAACAAATCTGCTTCTTCTAATGACGCGTAGATATCCCCCATTCGCAGTGGCATTTCACCAAACCAAACAATATGTGGTCGCATTTGTGAAGGGATCTGACAACAGTGACAAAGTTCGCCTGTCTTAATGTCCTCATTGTGCTCTACTACTTGGTTAGATTCACTACAGCGCGCCTTGAGCAACTCACCATGCATGTGAATCACATTCTGACTGCCGCCTCTTTCGTGAAGGTTGTCTATATTTTGAGTGATGACCGTCACTTTACCTTCTAACTCAGCCTCTAAACGACCTAATGCTTCATGCGCTGCATTAGGCTTTATCGCATTATCTTGAAGTTTCTTGCGGCGTTGGTTGTAAAAGTCTTGAACAAGGTCCGGATCGCGAGCAAACCCTTCAGGCGTTGCTACATCTTCGATACGGTGATTCTCCCATAGGCCATCTTGCGCACGAAATGTTTGAATACCAGATTCGGCCGAGATACCTGCACCAGTAAGTACTACAATATTTCTATAAGGGAAATTCATAACTCATCCTTGCTGTTTTTTCATTAGCTTAACACTGAAAGAATAGCAACAGTAGTAATATGGATTAGACCATAGTCGTAATGGTCACTATTAGAATTACAATTTAAGAGGAACAGCAATGAGACAAGTATCTCTAACGTTTACATTGCTTCTGACTTTGGCAGGCTGTCAACTTACCAATGTTGAAGGCGAAGTCGATGATGTAAAGGTAAGAGTCAGCACCAATGATGATGACCATCGAGGTAATGGTAATTTCTGTCCTCCGGGCCAAGCCAAGAAAGACAATTGCTAAAAGAGCGGCTTTATGCCGCTCCCATATTGGCCTCAATCCTCGTTGGTCGAAGATATTTTATGAATGGCTAGGTCAGCGCCATTGAATTCGTCTTCTTCTGAAAGCCTCAGTCCCATACTGGTATTAATCGCACCGTAGACTACAAGTGCACCAAGCACTGCGATGGAAAGGCCCAAAAGCGTTCCTAGAAGCTGAACGATAATACTCACGCCACCTAGCCCACCCAATGCGCTTTGACCAAAAATCCCAGCGGCAATACCACCCCAAGCGCCACATACACCGTGTAAAGGCCAGACACCTAGCACATCATCAATCTTGGTTTTGTTTTGTAGGTGGGTAAAAAGATAAACAAATAGCACGCCAGCAATCGCACCTGTCACTAAAGCACCGATAGGATGCATTAAGTCTGAGCCCGCACATACAGCAACCAAGCCAGCTAGTGGGCCGTTATGAATAAAGCCAGGGTCATTCTTACCAGCCAACAGTGACGCGACAATGCCCCCGACCATTGCCATCAATGAGTTCATAGCCACCAAGCCACTTATGCCTGACACAGTTTGAGCTGACATGACGTTGAAGCCAAACCACCCCACACATAAGACCCAAGCTCCCAAAGCCAAAAACGGAATATTCGAAGGTGCAAAGTTGGTGTGCTTTCCTGCTCGAACTCTGCCTTTTCTCATGCCCAAAAACACGACAGCAACAAGCGCTATCCAGCCGCCAACACCATGCACAACGACTGAACCTGCAAAATCGTGGAAGCCATAACCAAAGCTATTTTCAAACCAAGCTTGAACACCAAAGTTTCCGTTCCAGATCATTCCCTCAAATAACGGGTATACGATGCCGACAGTGAAAAATGTTGCGATTAGAATCGGATAAAAACGAGCTCGCTCTGCGATACCACCAGAAACAATAGCAGGAATCGCTGCAGCGAAGGTCAGCAAGAAAAAGAACTTCACCAACTCGTAACCATTGCCTTGAGATAACGTCTCTGCATCAGCAAAGAAGGTGCCGCCATAAGCGACCCAGTATCCAATGAAAAAATACGCAACGGCGGAAATACCGAAATCGGCCAAGATTTTAACTAAAGCATTAACTTGGTTCTTTTGGCGCACGGTTCCTACTTCAAGAAAAGCAAAACCAGCATGCATCAAAAAAACCATGATTGCGCCAAGTAGTAAGAAAAGTGTGTCGGAACTTTGCGTGAGAGTTTGTACAGCGCCGTGTACCTGATTGGCAGTTACACTCATTATGATTGTCTCCGTTGATCTGTAGCGCACTTATCCTGTGCATCAAAGTTAGGCTCATCACCAATTTGGTGAACTTGATTTATAGAGCGTCTAACAGAGCAATTCTCATTCCATAATTTACATTTCTAACACTTACGATTTAATTTATTGTTTTGCATGAACTTTAATAAAATTACGTATTCTTAAAATGGCGCTTAACACGCTAATAAGTGCACCAATATGGTTTTAGTGCACCAACATAAAGCGCACCATATAACTCAACAAACAGCAAACTTTCTACGATAAACGTAAAAGCCACCTCATGAGAGGTGGCTTATATACTGAATGGCTAACTAAAGGAGTTTATCGAGTGATCTTCCCTGCTTTTACTTCTTCTAGCCAACGCCCCTCGACGAGATATAGCGGAAGCTAACTAAGCAGCAAGGTTTAAAATCTCTCTATAGGATATAGTACGTTATATTTAGGACTAGTACTTGCAATTCTGCAGCTCCCATACAACATCGCTTTAAAACTCTTCTATATCTGCCTCGTCGATCCTACCTTTTTTGAGTGTCTTTAAAGCTTTTTCTGAAACTACAAGTCTATAGTCTTCAGCTATCCAAAAATCATCCTTTTCCACACTACCTACTACCTTCAACCAATAGAATTTAGGCAATTGTATTCCTGGATATAGTTCGCCAAATTGCTCAGATGTTGATATCTCCACATCACTCAGTTTGTAACCTGTTAAATTTGCTGATCCAATTTCTTTTGCTAATGACTCGGTAACAATGTAGCACGGAAACGTCGCCAGTAAATCATCTCCCAACCAACCATCAAATTGATAGTGTAACTTAAACACTTTAGGTGGATGAGTTGATGTATCAAGTAAAGAATGCCTTCCCAATCCACCACTAACCTCAGGTTCAATATAAAAATACATGTGCTCCTCCGGACTAATTATCTAATAGGTGGGTTGAATTGTGCACCAAACATATCATCAATTTCTGTCGCCTTATCAAGTAACTGTTGCTTATTCGGGTTAGGGTTCTGCCGATAAAACTTGTCCCACTCTTTCCTGATCTTACTCAAATGAAGTTTAGAGTTTACTTCTTTTGGTATCCCACGCAAATTTTCAAGAGAGTGCATTTCGGATTCCTTTATTATCCCTGGGTATCGCTCACGAACTTGTTGCTCGACTGCATGATGAACAACCACTTTTCCTTCCGTTAAAGGGTTGGCTTCAAAGAACGTTTTTCTATAATTTATAGTTGTAGACTCACCAAATTTAGCTGATTCGTATTGGCCAAAAACATAAGTCACTCTAGATTCTTTGCGCGGGTGTAAAAGAACAAACTCCTCAATCCCAACAACATACTGCACTTCGTGTCTGCTGCCATCTGAGTGATTAATATGACGATAAAAAGTAATCTCGTTCTTCTCGCAATCAATATGGTCTAAATCGTATTCATATCGAATAAGATTTTTACCTTTGGGTTTTCGGATTTTGACTTGCGAGCGAACGCCATCTTCTCCGACGGATGATTCTTTTGCTGCCTCTAAAATCTGATCGCAAACCTCTTGGGGGACATCGCTTTGCGCCTGATACTCTGCCAACATTTGACCCAAGCGTTTTAGCCCTTCTTCACAAAGGAAACCTGTTGGATCAATCCACTGGATAGGGTTGACTGCATATTGGTAATGATTAATACCACCAGCAATAGATATCGGATCTTGTTGGATAAAACGTCCTAGTTTAGGATCGTAATACCGAGCGAGGTTGTAATGTAAGTTGGTTTCTTGATCGAAGTACTGCCCTTGAAAACGCAGTGGATTTGCTACATTTTCAATATGTACATGAGCAAAGCCGTTAGCATCGTAGCTGGCACTCCATACAACATTCCCCTCGCAATCGATCAGTCGCTCTGGTTTACCAACTTGATCGCACTGGTACCAATAAATAACGTCATTTTCTAGCAGTGCCACTGGCGTGTAGGTTTCTGGTTGATATAGGTACCAACGGAAAGCACCTGAAGAGCGTTCACCAATTAAACGTTCACCTTCCCACAGGAACTCCGTAACGCCTTGTTGTGTAATTTTCTTCGTTCTGCGCCCTAATGCATCATATTCATATTGACTGATGCCATCGTCGGTGTGAACTTCAATGAGCTGATTTAACGCATCAAATACGCGAGTCTGAACGTGTCCTTGCCCCTCACGTTTTGTCTGATTTCCTTGCGCGTCATATTTGAACCTGACACCATCGTGTACTTCAATACGATCAGCGAATACCTCTGAAGTTGGCAAAGTAGGATTGCCAAAACTATCGTATTCAAATTTAGTCACATCTCCGGAAGCATTGACTCGTTTAAGTTGCCCTAAGGCATCGTACTGATAGTGTGTTGCTCCTGCCGTATTATCAATGATTGATGAAATACGGTTTTGCGCATTGTAAACGTACTTTTTCTCTCTATCTGGCCAATGCTGTTCAACCAAACGACCAACACCATCATAAATGATGCGCTCATTAAAATATGCCGTTTCAATTTGGGAAACTCGTCCCATTTCATCGTAATGAAATTTGATTTGAGGTAAATCTAGGTTTCCAAACCGAATCGCTGAAAAACGCCCATATCGATCATAAGAGAAGTTCAGCTCCGTATTATCTGGCAGTACCTGAGATACGCGTTGGCCAACTCTGTTAAACTCCTGCGTTATCTCAAACTGGCCTTGAATGCGCTTTGTTAAATGCCCGAATGAAGAGTATTGGTATTGCAATGTGTGATGGCGATTGGATGCGAAAGTAAGTCGCCCACCAAGCGTATAATTGAAGTGGTTCTCTACAATACTGCTACCATTTCCTGCTTTGACGTGCTTGAGATAACCCGCAGCGTCATAGCGATACAGCACCGTCCTATCGGCGACTTGCTTACGATGGATTCGCCCCATATGATCATAATCAAATTGGCTTTGTAGATTATCAAACCCGACAGTTCCTGACAGCTGGCCTTCATCGTCATACAGGAATTCGAACTCTAAGCCGTCACTCCGAACTAATTTAGTCAGGTTACGTTGTTGATCGTATTCGTAAGAAATATGGCTGCCATCGGGAAAGATGACTGCTTCTTGTTGCGCGAGTGCTCCCCATTGATACGAGGTAATGCCTGCTGGCGTTCGAATCTGAGCAACACGGCTGTGCTCATCGTAAGAATATTCTTCGCTATAACCGACTTTGTCTTCGTCGTTAAAATAACGAACTGATGTACGCCTGCCAAATTGATCATAAGCGAGTTGAGCAATACACCCATCGGGATAAGCAACGCCATTCACTAAATCTTCTTCATTGTAGCTATAACGAAGTAATGTACCGTCTATTTCATTCGCGATAAGTCTTTGTTGTTCATCCCACCACCACTGACTTTTCTTACCATCTTCAGACTCTTTTTTGACGACTTGACCGTGTTTATCGTAATCATATTCCGTGACACAGCCGAACTGATCGGTATCCCAAACTCTTTGACCGAGGCTATTGTAGTAAGCCTTCTCGATATCCCCGTCAGGTGAAACCGTTTTAACTAACTTACCTAAGCCGTCATAACCATATTGAATTTCTTTGCCAGAGGAATGAAACTTAGAAACTAATTGACCATGCTGATTATATTGATAATTGACCGTTGACTGATCAGGATAGATAGCTTGCGCTTTTCGCCCTAATTCATCATATTGCCATCGCCAAGTTCTACCTGTGGGGCTTATTTTCTCGAGTAAGTTACCCTGCTCGTCATGCAAGAAAGACCATTGATGATCTAACGAGTCAGAATAAGAAGAGTGATTTCCTTGATAATGGAAGCGATAGTCATAAATTCCTGCGTCCCCAACGTTTCTGATGCATTTCGCTTTTGCACCTTCGCCATCCCATTCAAAATAATGAGTAAAGCCAGTTGGTCGTACACGTTTAACAATTAAATGCCCGCGGTATTGATACTGTTCCTTTAAGCCTAAATGATTAGTTGCACTGACCAAATCATCGTGCTCATCATAGGTATAAGTTGTCAGAACTTTTTGGGACTTTGCATTTAGCAGTTCTACAAGGCGTCCTTGCTTATCATATTGACATTCAAGAACCGGACGCTTGTTGTATGCAATCTCGATCAATCGATGGTTTCGAGAATACTGCAGTTGAAACGTTGAAAACGTGCCATTTCTGACTTGTTTAACAACCCAACGATCATCTTTCTGTTCAAATCGATATTGATGCCCACTAGCGAGCGTCACGATCCGAGTTGCTGAATTTAGGAAATAACAGCTCGCACCAGCGTATATTTGATAACTTGTTGCTCCAATATCTACTGGCTCAAATTCTGTGATATCGGCCTTATCGTCAACAAACTCCCAAGCGATAACATTGTCTTTCTCGTTCGTCTTTTCGCGTAATTCAAACTGAAATGCATGTCGCCAACCAAAGCCCATTCCATGATTTACATCCGACTGCGAAGAGCGGTAAGTACGCTGCCAAGTAGTACTTTGTTGTAGCTCGATATCATAGAGTTCGAGAATTTCTTCACCCGTCACAAGTGATACAGGATCACCGGCTTTCTCATGTTTTTCGCTGCTTTGTTGCTGAGGCTTGGCGGATGCGGCACTTCTGCCACTCTTTTTATTCGACTTCCCCTTTCCCTTCGATGGTTTTGCATTGACGGTATTTTGAGTCGGTGGAGGCGTAACCGCCGACGAGAGTGCGTAGTTTTCGCCGGTAGGTACAATTCGAGCGACATGCAAGTCACCGTTCACCAAAGCATTGGCAAACGTTGAATTATAGTGTTGGGAAGTAAGCTCACCGTCAGGTATGTTTGGCTTGAATTGACCAATCGCATAGAACAAATCCTCGACATAGCGAAGGTCAAGCTCACCAAAGCTCTCAAGAAACTCTATTGCCTCTTGTTTGGTCACGAATGTTTTAGGTTCGCCGCTAGTAAGTAACTGACCAGAGAAGTGATAACTTTCGCCAAAGCGATTCGTGATAGGAATGACGAATTGAGGGATCATAGCCGTAACGTGTTTGTCCTTTTCTTACCTTGCCGCATCATTTAATGCTCGTTTCGCTCTTTTTATTTGTGAGAGCAAGATGCCTTAATCAAACATCCTCCGATAGAGATTCCTCTGTATGCGTAGACTGAATGTATTGATGGCAATTTTCACGTATGCAACTCTTTGAATTTCTGAGCGCAGCGTACTTTAACGGGACGATGAACCCTGAGTAAATGAACAATAGCGTGAGTGAGACTAATGTCTCATCGTGACGCGATTTTTTTACATGTTTCTTACTTAACTATGATTTTCTGCCCAGTTACGTAAATTCACTCAATAAGTTGCATCAAGTATCACCACTGCGACTCAACGCTTCATATTTGAGACAAAACAGCAACAAAAAAACCGCCTATTACGGCGGTTTTGCTTAAAGAATACTGATTAAAGGTTTGGACCTGTCGATGGTCTGTGTGGTTGGTTATTCCGCAGTTGCTGCATCCCTTGAAACATTCGCATAAACCACACCAAGATGGCTAATGCAGCAAACACCATCCCTACCCAAGGAATAAAGTAAGCGATGGTTTCAAGCAAAGTACTATGCAACCAATAATCACTCACGCCAACGAGTACACCGTTAGAAGTCGCGACGGTGACGATCAACACAACAAAAAACGTCAAGTAGAGAAAGAAGGTGCGAATTAAACCGTAGTAATGAGAAATCACTACGTCGCTGTCTTCTCCCTTATCTAATCGGTAACCCGCATAGATAATTGCGATAACGCCTGAGATCAGAAACGTAAACGGGGTCAGACAGCTCAGGATGTACGCAACCCAAATCCCGTTATGAGGTTTGTTCATTCGCTTTCGCTCCTTTTACTTCCGTTTGTGCCGTATCTGTTTCACCCATCGCTTCTTTGGACTTCACTTCCTCATACCAAAGATCGTGATGCTCTTTCGCCCATGTTTCATCAACTTCACCTGTCACCATGCCTTCTAGCGCACCTTCCATACCGAATAGACCAATATAGATGTGGAAGATAAAGCCACAGATTAGAATCAGCGCCGAAATCGCATGAACTAAGTTAGAAAGCTCCATGTCACGGCGAGTTTGGCCAAAGATAGGAAAGTCCAGAACTAAGCCACTCACTGCCGCGATAGCACCAAAGAAGATTAACAACCAATAGATTGCCTTCTCACCACCGTTTGAGAAACCAGCTGACGGATGTGTGCCTTTGTATTTACCAACCATGCCGCCCATTTTCATAAACCAACGAACATCTGTCATGTTTGGAATCGACTTGCGCCACCATTTAAAGAGCACGAGCATCAGTAAAATGAAGAACAATGGTCCCATGTAATTGTGGTACTGCTTCGCCAACATGACGATAAAGCCCCAGAACTCAGTAGGAACGTACGGTTTTAAGAAGTGCTTACCGTAAACCAGCATCAAACCACTGAATGCCAGCGTTAAGAATGTAAACGCCATACTCCAGTGAAGCGCGCGGTCTAAACGAGACCAACGCTTCATTTTTTTACCAGTACGCGGCTTGCTAAGCATCAAAGGACCAACGAATACGTAAGCCATGATTACCATTGCAATACTGCCGAAAATCGCGACAGCACCCGCTGGAGACATCCATTTCTCTTTTAGAATGTACCAAGTCTCACCAGGTTTACTGATCAATACGCCATGTTCTGGCGATTGAGACGTGGTGTAGCCTTCTTGCCCCTCTCTGACTTCGCGCCAATAGTCTGCCCCGGCGAGTTGCGTGATCTCCTGTTGAATAACTTTAGAAGATTGTTCCTCTGCTGAAGCAGGCATTGCGAAAGTCAGCAGCAATGCTGTCATCATTGACAGCATTGCTAAAGATGCACGTTTAAGCGTGTTTAACATGTGCCTCTCCTTACTTAGCTTTTCGTCGCATCGTAAGAAAGATCGTTTCCGTCTGTCCAACCTGCGTTTTTCGCGCCGCGTTCTACCACACGTTGACGGAAAATGTCAGATACTTTCTCTGCGTCACCCGCAAGCAGCGCTTTAGTTGAACAAAGCGATGCACACATCGGTAACTTGCCTTCTGCGATACGGTTCGCACCGTATTTTTGACGTTCTTCCTCAGAGCCAGGCTCTGTTTCTGGGCCGCCCGCGCAGAAAGTACATTTATCCATTTTGCCACGTTCACCAAACGCTTCTTGTTTAGGAAATTGAGGTGCGCCAAACGGACAAGCAAACAAACAGTAACCACAACCGATACACAGATCTTTATTGTGAAGAACGATGCCGTCTTCGGTATGTTCGAAACAGTCTGCTGGACAAACTGCCATACAAGGTGCATCGGTACAGTGCATACAAGCAACAGAGATAGAGTTTTCACCAGCTTCACCGTCGTTTAGTGTTACCACGCGGCGACGTTGAATGCCCCATTCAAGCGCATCGTCGTTTTCGTTCTTACATGCAGTAACACAGCCGTTACACTCGATACAGCGTTTGGTGTCACATAGAAATTTCATTCGTGCCATTGTCAGACTCCTTACGCTTTACGAATGTTACATAGGGTTACTTTGGTTTCCTGCATCAAGGTAACCGGGTCGTAACCGTAAGTGGTTGCCGTGTTAGCCGATTCGCCAACAACGTAAGGTTGTGTACCTTCTGGGTATTTAGGGCGTAGGTCTTCACCTTCGAACTTACCGCCAAAGTGGAACGGAATGAACGCCAAACCAGGTTTCACACGACGTGTTACCATCGCTTTCACCTTGATTCGTCCTTTCTCTGCACCTTCAACCCAAACATCATCACCATCTCTAAAGCCAAGATCGTTCGCGTCTTTCGGGTTCACTTCAACAAACATTTCTTGTTGAAGCTCGGCAAGCCAAGGGTTTGAACGCGTCTCTTCACCACCACCTTCGTATTCAACCAGACGGCCAGAAGTCAGAACGATTGGGTACTCGCCCGATTTGTCTTGCTCTTGAATGGATTTATACAACGTAGGAACACGGAAGATTGCATCTTTGTCTTCCCAAGTTGGGTAATCCGTTACAAGGTCACGACGTGGTGTGTAAAGTGGTTCACGATGCAGTGGCACACGGTCTGGGAACGTCCAAACAATCGCACGCGCTTTCGCGTTACCAAATGGAATACAACCGTGCTTGATCGCGACACGCTGAATACCGCCAGAAAGGTCAGTCTTCCAGTTTTTACCCTCTGCTGCCACTTTCTCTTCAGCAGTTAAGTCGTCCCACCAACCAAGTTGTTTCAACAACTTGTCAGTGAACTCTGGGTAACCGTCTTTGATTTCACAGCCTTTCGAATAACTGTCTTCTGCAAGAAGGCTCTTGCCTTCAAATTCCACACCAAAGCGCGTACGGAAGTTACCGCCACCTTCTGCAACCGTCTTAGACGTATCGTACAGAATGTGTGTACCTGGGTGTTTCATTTCTGGTGTGCCCCAGCATGGCCAAGGTAGACCATATGTTTCACCGTTGACAGGACCACCTTCCGCTTCCAATGTGGTTTTGTGGAACGTATGCCAGTTTTGTTGGTGCGCTTTCAAACGCTCTGGGCTTTGGCCTGTGTAACCAATCGTCCACATGCCTTTGTTGAATTCACGCGTTAGGTCTTCAATCACCGGCTGGTTGTTTTCAACACGGATGTTTTTGAACAGAAGATCGGAATAGCCCAGTTTCTTCGAAAGCAGGTACATGATTTCGTGGTCTGGTTTTGATTCAAACAAAGGTTCAATCACCTGATCACGCCATTGTAGGGAACGGTTAGATGCGGTAACGCTGCCGTGTGTTTCAAACTGTGTTGTTGCAGGAAGCAGGTAAACGCCGTCGGTACGGTCGTTCATTACCGCAGCAACCGTTGGGTAAGGGTCCACAATCACCATCATGTCCAACTTCTGCATCGCTTTTTTCATCTCAACACCACGTGTTTGAGAGTTCACTGCGTGTCCCCAGTAGAACATTGCACGGATGTTTTCGCGCTGACGAATGTTGTCTTTGTTTTCCAGTACACCATCAACCCAACGAGATACAGGAATACCTGCACTGTGCATTGGTTTCTGACCGCTGTAAGCGTTGTCATCGAAACGACCTTTGATCCATTCGTAATCGATTTCCCACACTTTTGACCAATGACGCCAAGCGCCTTCAGAAAGGCCGTAGTAGCCCGGTAGCGTGTCAGAAAGTACGCCAAGGTCGGTTGCGCCTTGTACGTTATCGTGACCACGGAAGATGTTTGCGCCGCCGCCTGATTTACCAATGTTACCAAGCGCTAGCTCAAGCACACAGTAAGCACGTGTGTTGTTGTTACCAGTAGTATGCTGAGTACCACCCATACACCAAACAATACAGCCTGGGCGATTTTCAGAAAGCAGTTTTGCTGTTTGGTAAACGTCTTCTTCTCTTACGCCTGTTACGCGCTCAACTTCTGCTGGCGTCCATTTCGCCACTTCAGCATGGATCTCATCCATACCGAATACACGTTGACGGATGAACTCTTTATCTTCCCATTGGTTTTCGAAGATGTGCCACAACACACCCCAAATGAATGCTACGTCAGAACCAGGACGAAGTGATACATAGTGATCCGATTTTGCTGCCGTACGTGTACGACGAGGATCCGCTACGACGATCTTACAGTTGTTCTTCTCTTTCGCGATCAGAATGTGCTGCATCGCTACTGGGTGTGCTTCAGCTGGATTTGAACCAATGAATAGCATCGACTTACAGTTGTGCATGTCATTGAAAGAGTTGGTCATCGCACCGTACCCCCAAGTGTTCGCTACACCCGCCACGGTTGTTGAGTGACAAATACGCGCTTGGTGGTCAACGTTGTTCGTACCCCAAAGTGATGCCATTTTGCGGAACAAGTACGCTTGTTCGTTGCTGTGCTTTGCGCTTCCCAAGAAGTAAACCGAATCAGGCCCAGACTCTTTGCGGATGTCCATCACCTTGTTACCGATTTCTTCGATCGCTTGATCCCAAGAAAGCTTTTTCCACTTACCGTTTTCAAGCTTCATTGGGTATTTAAGACGGCGCTCACCGTGGCCATGTTCACGCAGTGCTGCGCCTTTTGCACAGTGACCACCGGCGTTAAATGGGTGGTCGAATGCAGGCTCTTGACCCGTCCAAACACCATTTTGAACTTCTGCGTAAATACCACAACCCACTGAACAGTGAGAACAGATAGTACGTTTTACTTCTGTTTTCGCTTCTGGATCGACTGATTTTGCTTGCGCTTTTTTCATCATTCCCGGTGCGAATAGACTAGCACCAACCACTGCACCACCAGCGGCAAGCGAAGTGTTTTTCATGAATGCACGACGAGATACGCCAAGCTGGTTCGTTTCTTTGCTCACACTGTCGGAGCGTTTGACAAGTTTCATCCGTTATCTCCTAAAGTGTGTCGTAGTAATCGCGAATGTGTTGTGTTTCACGATACCCTTTCTTCTTCACGTCTTTTTCAGAAGGCTCAACCGTTTCTGAAGCAACGGCCACTTTCGTGGTTCCCGCAACAACAGCACCGGCAACGGCAACGGCAGCGGTTGTGAAGCCTTTTAGGAGATCCCTACGGCTCGTGTTTATTTCTTTATTATCTTTCATCATTGCTTCCTTACCTTACGGTAGATCTTTGGAGACTCATGCCTCTCTATCGATATGACCAAGTACTGCTCGATTACTCGTAATCAGTGACGTTTTTCACATCAATTTTTAATTTGTTCTTACTGCTTTTGGTGTTCACGCTAAAGCGCACTTGCTCTAACGTTAAAAACGCGTCGCAAAGCTGTGCAGCTGGCTTGTAGAAGTTCACGCTTTCTGCGCTCTCTAGTTGGCGCGTAAAAGATTGGAACCAAGGGGCGATGTGTTTGTTAAACACCGCTTGTTGAAGTTCTTCCTCTTCACCTGTCAGCATTGCCATCACTTCGCACAGTGCAGAAATATGGTCTTCAGGCTCTTTCACGTTCTCTTCTCGTTCGATGCCTAAAAGATCCAAATCGCGACGAATTTCCGCTAACGGTTTTTCCATCATCGAGCCAGTGCGATGCCAAGATCCGAATGGCACAACTTCACCACGTCCAATGCCAATAAACAGATCTTGATATTCTTCTTCTAACGCTTCTCGCTGCGCTTCGTTCGCGGCTTGTTGCAGTGCGAGCCAAGCTTTTTGCATCGCGCTCTCAGACGGTTCAATTTCTAGCGATTTCAGGAACGCCAGCATTTCATCACTAGGCGCACTACGAAAAAGTGCAGATAGAACGAGATAAATGTCTGTTCTCAGTGTTTGTTCTTGTTGTGTGTCCACTGCGAGCTCCTAGTATTTTAATTGTTTCATTGGGTTTTCTGCCATCGACTCAAACATGTCGATCACACGGCAGTCTTCACACATCGCGATACGATTGATCGCCGCTTCATCAGAGAAATGAGAGTGACCGCGTAACTTGTCTTGTAGCATGTCGATCATCGATTGCGGAGCAAAGGGCTTGTGACAACGAATGCACTCGGCTGCCTTTTCTTCATGAATCACAACCGCTTTCTGGCGTTCTTCTTTCACCCAGTTCATACGAGGAGTAAGCGTCAGCACTTTCTCTGGACACGCTTTCTCGCACAGCCCACATTGAATGCAGTCTTGCTCGACGAATTTAAGCGACGGAGATCGACCGTCCGTATGCAATGCACGTGTTGGACACACCGCCACACAGCTCATACACAACGTACAACCTTTACTTTCACAAGAGACTGTGCCGTAAGGTGCGTTCGCTGGAAGTTCAACAATGTTCTCAACTGGAATACGTGATGCGGACAACGCATCCAACGCCGTAAATAGACGCTGACGTTTGTTGCCTTGCAAGTCTCCTAATGCCAAATCAAAAGACTCGGTACAAAGTGTCGGAGCACCTTCACGTAGTGACTCTAGATACAGAATGTCGATGGTTTCTTTGGCGATACCAAGCTGACCGAGCAGCTCTTGAGCAATACCTACTTCGCTATTAAGCACACGAATAATGGTTTGAGGCATAAAACGTGAAGCCGCAAACAGCACCTGAGTAGCACCATTCACAAGCGCGGCGAACCAAGTATCAATACCAACCGAAGGCAGTTCTTCCACCACAATTGGAATCACATTATCTGGCAGTGCTTTTAGTGCCATCACGTTGTAGCTCTCGTGGCGAGAACTGCAAATCAATACGATAGGATCTAAACCACCCGCTTGCTCATAGTTGGCGAGCGTACGTTCAATAAACTTTTGCGTATCTTCAGGGTTTGGCAGTGCGTAATGAATCGCTTCTGTCGGACACGCTGTAGCACAAGTACCCACGCCTTGACATAGGTATGGGTTGATCTCGATGCGATGGCCCGTTTTGTCGCTGCCTTCACTCGATAGTGCCCCTGCCGGACAAGCATCCACACACCGTTCGCAACCTTTTACGCCACGAGAGCTGTGTGCACATAAATCGGTATCTAAACGGAAAAATTTCGGTTTATCGAACGTCCCCATTAAGGTTGGAATCTCTTCCAACGCTTCAGCCAGTTTCGGATAGCCACGACCTACTGGGTAGTAGCCCGGTACTGGGACTTCTTCCGACATGCAGCTGTTAAGGCAAAGATCGAGTACGATATCGAAACAATCGCTATTGATCGCGACCTTGGCAAGATTGTTGGTCGAACCATGATTTTCAATCAGAACTTCAAACGTACCTAAGAACCCTGAAACCTGAACCGAATTGGCGTAATAAAGCTCGGGATTTGTGCCCTTTTCGCCATCGGTAGAAAGCAGCGTTAGGCTGTTCATTTGCGACAATTGCGCTGCCGCACTTTCGATGATTGCTGTTGGGCCCACAATCAAAGTATTACCGCCGCTTTCATAGCTTACGGTTGGTGGAATAAGATTGGTCAACTCTACGGTATTTTCGAAAGCGTACAGCCTCGCTTTACCGTTATTGGAAGTTGCTTGTTCTAATAATTGTTTCAGCATTGCTCAATTCCATTTATGAACATGGATAGTCTTTTCCATCTCTTAGTGTAGTTAGCGCCGGAGATTCTGCTGATTAACTTATCAATGAGCATTCTTATTCCGCCATCTATAGGCGATGAATACTACGCAGTGCGTCCGTACTAACTTCAACCAGATTGGTATTGAGCAACAGATAGCAAGCGTCATGCCAATAAAATATCAACTAAAAATCAATAGGTTATCAACTTTACTGGCAAATAGTAGGGATAAAAAAACCGGTTGAGACATTTTGTCTCAGCCGGCTCATTGAGTGTTTAGTCAAAATGTACCTATTCTTTGTGTGGTATATTTTGTCTCACCTCGTTAGGCTGTGATTCTTCAGCAAAAGTATCACCTTCGCCAGGAACTGTATTTATATACAGTTTATTTTCATCTTGAGTAATTTGGCCACTTTTGTCGGTGTTTGACTCTGCGTCTTCAACTACCTCAGATGCGATATCGTTAGCGTTAAGCTCAGACCCTTGCGCAGTTTCAGCGTCTGGTTCGTCTTCCACTTTGTCTTTAACCCAATCACGCAGCGTCTCAGCGACGTCTTGAGAAAGTGACTTTAAGTTACTGTAATCATCATCGTAATCGTCTAGGCCGTCACGCACGTTAAATTCTTCGGACAAGAACATTTTGCGCAGCGCGGCTTTCTTAACGCTTTCTGAAGCTTCAGAAACCAGCAGTTGCGCCACAGACATTTCTTCGGTTTTTTCAGTCTCTACACTCGCGGTAATGTCTGGAGCCTGACTATCCTCATCGATGTTCAAAGCATCTGAGCTTTCGTCAGCGTTTGAAAGCGCTGTGACATTATCTTCGGATTGCTCCGTCTCTGCTATCGGCGTAATCTCTTCATCATGTTGGGAAGATTCTTCTAGTTTACGTTTCGACCAACGGCTTAAAAAACTAGTTGCCATTTGCTCTGCCTGCTCCTTTGCGTTTCTTGCGTCTTACTTCTAACAACTCACCGTGACGACCAATAAAGGCTTCCATCCAAGCCTGAACGGCTAACGGCATATCGTTAGATAGTACAAGGTTATCACCATCCATATATTGCGCCGCAACAGATTGTGAGGCCGTCAGTAGCTGTATCGCTGGTTTTTCACCAGACTCGACGTTATCCATCACTAAAAAGAGTTTAGGTTGCTGAGAGCTTAAGTTAAAACGGTAGTCTGTACGCTCGTCTTTATGTAATTGCAACAGACAAACATCTGGAGTCTCTTCCGTCGGATTCAGCGCAAATCCTGTCAACTGCCATTGGGTTGTCACCCAAATCCCTGTACTGATCTCATGCTCAACAAGCTCTACGCCGATTGGCCATGTATCCTCAGTCTTTTCGTAATTTTTTTCGAAATCTTTCTTATCCGACATAACTCACCCAGTCTTTCTATTTTTGGTCTGAAAACACACAGGACATTTTGCCCCCGTTTTCGACCATTTTTATTGTCTTCGAAGCAATAAACGCGCCAAGCTGATATAACTTAGTCTATATACTCCCTCAGGCTATAAGTACCAAACTAGACGAAACTCAAATGTATTGATGTGTCATTACTGCGAACTCGCAGTTTTAATGCATTGTTGACATAAAACCTCGCAATTTCTGTGGGAACCGCTATTTTGGAATGAGATTTGCTAGCCACTTAAAAAGCTAAAATGCGTAGCAACCTAACGCTCTTAATCACTAGGACACGACTGTGCTGAAACCAAACATTATTAAAACCAGTGAAAATCCCCTGCAAACCATTGAAGTCGATGTGTACGACGAGTACGGCGAAAAACTGACAAAGCAAATCGCGTGCGAGCGTCCTCTTACGGTCATGCTGAACTGGAAAGAAGTGGTCACGCTCATGACGCTAGGTTCGCGTCCAGAAGCACTAGTACTGGGTTATTTAAAAAACCAAAGCTTCCTGTCCGATCCAGCCGCGATTGAATCCGTTATTATTGACTGGGAAACGCATTCCGCAGCGGTGATTACTAAAGAAAACACTGAACACTTAGAAGGCGCCCTGAAAAAGAAAACCGTCACCTCAGGTTGTGGCCAAGGCACTATGTATGGCAACGTGATGAAGCAGCTTGAAAATTATCAAGTGCCTCAAGTTTCTCTTAAGCAGTCAGAGATTTATTCTGCGCTGGAAGCGTTAACTCATTACAACGACACCTACAAAAAAGCGGGCGCAGTACACGGCTGTGCGGTTTGCAAAGGTAATGAAGTGTTGTCATTTGTGGAAGATGTCGGCCGTCACAACGCAGTGGATACACTTGCAGGTGAGATGTGGCTCAAAGAAGAAACAGGTGAAGATAAAATTTTCTACACAACTGGTCGCCTTACATCAGAGATGGTGATTAAAGTGGCTCAAATGGGCATTCCTGTTCTGCTTTCTCGCTCTGGCGTTACTCAAATGGGGTTAGATCTAGCGAAGCAATTTGGTATTACGACCATTGCGCGTGCGAAAGGTTTGCGCTTCCAAGTTTTTACAGGAGCCGACAAGGTTGAATTTGATGTAAAAGGCAACCAATAACACCTTTTCAGTGTAAACTAAAACCAATAATGCGGATTCACAGAGGATGTGGACTATGAATAATGACCAATTGTGGAATTTTCTGCTTACGCCCAGCGGTATCATGCTTTCTATGATTATTACCTTTGGCGTAGTCGGGCTCTATGCGTATATAACAGGTCAGTTTAAGGATTAAGGCCAAATATCAAAAAAGCCTCGCTAAATAGCGAGGCTTTTGCTTTTTAAACGCTTTGCGAGTAATTACGCGTCAACACCACGAGATTTTAGGAACTCAGAGTAAGTGCCTTTAAAGTCTGTGATTTTACCATCGCGGATTTCGATAATACGCGTTGCTAGTGAGTCTACGAATACACGGTCGTGAGAGACGAAGAACAACGTGCCTTTGTATTGCTCAAGCGCCGTGTTCAAAGATTCGATCGATTCCATGTCCATGTGGTTGGTTGGTTCGTCCATTAGCAGCATGTTTGGCTTGTGCATCATTAGCTTACCAAGCAGCATACGACCTTGCTCACCACCAGACAGTACTTTTACTGACTTCTTAATGTCATCTTGACCAAATAGCATACGACCAAGGAAACCACGAACGACTTGCTCGTCATCACCTTCTTGACGCCATTGACCCATCCAATCCGTTAGGTTCATGTCTTCTGCAAAGTCATGCGCGTGGTCTTGCGCGTAGTAACCGATGTTTGCATTTTCAGACCATTTGAACTCACCAGCACGCGGTTCAAGTACACCAGCAAGCGTGTTTAGAAGTGTTGTTTTACCCACACCATTTTCACCGATGATCGCAACGCGCTCTCCCACTTCAAAAATTGCATTGAAGTCTGAGAACAAGTCCTCTTCAAAACCTTGGCTCAGGTTTTCTACAATCAGAGCGTTACGGAACAGCTCTTTAGACTGTTCAAAACGAATGAATGGGTTTTGACGGCTAGACGCTTTCACTTCGTCCAGTTTGATCTTGTCGATTTGCTTCGCACGAGATGTCGCTTGTTTTGCTTTCGATGCGTTTGCAGAGAAACGTGCAACGAACGTTTGTAGCTCAGCGATTTGTGCTTTCTTCTTCGCGTTGTCGTTTAGTAGACGTTCGCGAGCTTGAGAAGCCGCCGTCATGTACTCGTCGTAGTTACCAGGGTAAACGCGTAGCTCACCGTAGTCCAAGTCAGCCATGTGTGTACATACTGAGTTTAGGAAGTGACGGTCGTGCGAAATGATGATCATTGTGCAGTTACGCGCGTTTAGCGTATCTTCCAACCAACGGATTGTGTCCATGTCCAAGTTGTTGGTAGGTTCGTCAAGAAGCATCACATCTGGGTCTGCGAATAGAACCTGCGCTAGAAGCACACGAAGTTTCCAGCCTGGTGCTACTTCACTCATTAGACCGAAGTGTTGCTCCATTGGGATACCTACAGCAAGAAGAAGCTCGCCCGCTTTGGCTTCTGCCATGTAGCCGTCCATTTCAGCAAACTGAACTTCTAAGTCAGCCACTTTCATGCCGTCTTCTTCGCTCATTTCAGCAAGTGAGTAGATGCGGTCACGCTCTTTCTTCACTTCCCATAGCTCTTTATGACCCATGATAACGGTATCGATTACAGTAAATTCTTCGTAAGCGAACTGGTCCTGGTTCAGTTTTGCAACGCGCTCGTTTGGATCGTAGCTTACGTTACCACTGGTTTGCTCAAGCTCGCCGCTGAGGATCTTCATAAAGGTTGATTTACCACAACCGTTAGCTCCAATTAAGCCATAGCGATTGCCTTCGCCGAACTTAACTGAAATGTTTTCGAATAGCGGCTTAGCGCCGAATTGTTGAGTAATATTCGCTGTGGAGATCAAAACCTTTACCTTAGCAATTGGGGTGTATTTAGAAAAACCGGGCAACGGTACTTGTTCATGCTACATACTGCAAGTGTTGTTTTTATTAATTCACTCCAAGTGAAATCATTGTAAGGTTTCTAAGAAGCAAAAGCGTAAACATAAATGCGTCATTAAATACAAAAAAGAGCCACTATCGTCAGTGGCTCTTTTTCCATTAATACTTCAAAAAAGTGACTAAGCGATGTTCGTCACCTCTAGGATCAGTTCGGCTTTTTTAGGTAAATAAATACTGAATTTACTGCCTTTTCCCCATTCAGACTCTGCTTTTAACTCACCACCCGTTTGGCTGAGAATACTTTGGGAGACCGATAGCCCTAACCCTGTGCCTTCTCGTTTAGTTGTGTAAAATGGCGAGAAGATTCGACTCAAGTTTTCTGGTTTAATACCGCAGCCCTCATCGATAACATGAATCGCGGCTCCTTTCACTTCGCCCTCTTCAATCCAGTCTTCACTGACTACTGTTAAAGTTCCTTTACCGCTCATTGCGTGAATGGCGTTCATTTGCAAATTAACTAAGATTTGTAGCAAGTGGTGACGGTTTATCTCAACGGACGTATGCGCTTGTAGGTCAGTCACAAACTCAACGTCGCGTTTCTTGGTGCCAGTTTTAACCAAGGTGATGCTTTCATCAATGATAGGATTGACATGTTGCCAAGTGATTTCATCTTGAACACCGCCTTGGCGACTGTATTGCAATAAACTGCGCGTGATATTGCGGATACGATCAATTTGCGCGTGAATCGCATCAATCTCCTCTTGTACTCGACTTGCATCGTCACCCAATTCAAAATGGATCAATTCTACGTTGCCAAGAATCACGGCGGTTGGGTTATTAATTTCGTGAGCAATCCCCGCGGTGAGTTCTCCCAATGCTGCCAGTTTTTCATGAACAACGAGTTTGTCGCGAGTTTGGTTAAGCAATTGAATATGCAGCTCAAGATCTTGGGTTTTTTCTCTCAGGCTTGCCGTACGCTCTTGAACTTTGCATTCAAGTTGAGCTGCGGAGTTTTTCAATTCAATTTTGCGCTCTTCTAGCGCGTCTAACATATCATCAAACTGTCTGGCTAACTGCGCAAGTTCATGATCGGCATCTAATCCTAACGGGCCAATCCGTTTTTCTTTACCTTGTTGGACCTGCTTCACCACTTTATGAATGCGTTCGATCGGTCGAAACAGATCATAAGAACCGCGATATACCATCACGCCGGAAACCAGCAATAACATAACCGTAATCAAGCTGATTTCGGCAATGTTCGTCATGTAGGCTTTAACGAATGGCCACATGAGGTAACCCGTATAAAGCATACCAATAACATTGTCGTATTGGTCTTTGATTGGTTGATACGCCGTAATATACCAAGCGTCATACACATAAGCGCGATCAACCCACTGTTCACCCTTCGAAAGTACTTGGTTATACACTTCTGCACTCACGCGAGTGCCTATGGCGCGCCCTAGCCTATGATCGCTGTCTAAAGGAACGTTGGTGCTCACACGCAAATCATCGAGAAATACCGTCAACGTACCCACAGGGCGAAGGCGGTCATTATCACTTAAGTAAATGAGATCGCGGATTTGATCCACCAACACTGTACTGTTGTTAAGGAGCAAACCACCATCAAGAAAGCCGATCAAATCGTTCGCTTGGCTGTATACCGGAATCACGGTTCGACTGACTAACCCACGCGCCTCCCTGTCACCATCAGCAAGAATAGGCACTTCTGCTCGTTTGGCGAGTTCAGGATCGAGGCGTTCGAGTTCTTCTTTATTGAGTACATCAAAAAACGATTCGCGCTTGGTGAGATCCATAAAGCGGAATTTGTTTTCCATGGAATTAACGCGTTGGAAAGAGAGAAAATCTAAAGCATATCTTTTCTTCTGCTCTGTGACCCACTTTTGCAGGTCACCTTGTGGCGTTCCTTGATTAATGCGAATACGGAAATCGTACGAATCGGCAAACGCCCGCACGTAATTGGCTTGCTTTTGCTGTAACAACGTTACGCTGTTATTTGCAACACCAAGACGCTCCGAGACATCAAGCAGCGCATTTTGCCACGTGTAATGAATAGACCAATAAATGGTAATGCCGATCAGAGCTAACAACGTGAGGAAAATCGGCGCAGAGGTTAAGAATAACAAACGATAACGCACCATGGTTTTAAAACGGTGCGTCCATTTTGACAATCCTTTGTGCTGTGGGCCGTTAGTCGGCATATTCCTCATCCTCAGAATCCCATTCTTTGTATTTACGTTCTAAGGTCTTGCGAGCTACGCCCAAGTCGCGAGCAGCGGCTGATTTGTTGCCTTCGTGCAAGTTAACGACTTGTTTAATATGTGCTTTCTCGACTTCTTTTAACGTCCAGCTGTTTGGATAGCCTTCGCCAGTAAATTCTTTGCCTTCTCTAAAGGTTGGTAACTCAGCAGAGTGAGAAACAGTAATCGATACATTAGGCAGTGAATGCCCGCCATTCAGCTCTCGCCAATAGTGTGCAGGTGGTTTGCCAAGCAAGATACAACGCTCAATCAAGTTTTTGAGCTCACGAATGTTTCCCGGCCAATCGTACTCACTCATGGCTTCCATATCCTCGTGAGCCCATTTGGGCGCAGGCATACCGAGCTCGCGCGTCAGCATGTTGCTGAAAAATGGCACCAACTCAAATAAGTCGGTTTTGCGCTCTCGCAGCGGACACACTTCAATTTTCAGAACGTTTAAACGGTAATAGAGGTCACTGCGGAAATTACCTTGATTGACCTCTTCTTGCAGATTACGGTTGGTGGCGGCAACAATACGGACATCAATACTGATCTCTCTTTCTGAACCGACAGGGCGAATCGTACGCTGCTCTAACACACGTAATAATGATGCCTGCATTGCAAGTGGCATCTCCCCGATTTCGTCAAGAAATAAGGTGCCACCGTTCGCAACACGGAACAAACCTTCACGCGATTTTTTTGCACCGGTAAACGCGCCCGATGTATGACCAAATAACTCACTTTCTAAAAGCTCTGGTGCAATCGCACCGCAGTTGATTGGCACAAACGGGCCCGTTCGCCCACTCGCCTGGTGGATACCTCGTGCAACTAGCTCTTTACCCGTACCCGACTCACCTTCCACCAAAACAGAAGCACGTGATGGTGCAAATTGGTTAATAAGTTGCTTAAGCAGACGCGTTTTTTCTGAGCCGCCGATGATCTCTGAGGTATTGTGACGTTGGTAATCGCGTGTCATGGCGTACTGCATGCGTTCGTTCAAACGGCGATCCATACAGCGACTGACCGCTTTTAACATCTGCTCAAGGTTGAATGGTTTGAGGATAAAGTCGGAAGCACCGAGCTGTAGCGCTCGAATGGCAATTTCTAAATCCGCATAACCCGTCATAAAAATCACATCGGCACGTTTGTCATCATCTTCAAACGCTTCTTCCCACTCAATTCCAGAACGCCCTGGCAGATTAATATCCAGTAAGATCAGATCATAATGTCGAGAATTACGCAGTTGTTCTGCTTCTTCGATGCTACCAGCTGTATCGACATGTGAAAAAAGCTTACCCAATGCCTTTTTCAAGATGGCTTGCATGCCTAATTCATCATCGACGACCAGTACGGAAAAGGCGCTATATTGTTGGTTTGTACTAAGATGGGATTGAGTAGACATATTTACCCCAGATGGATTTCGATGGGACAGAGTGTACCAAGTTTAAACAGAGATACCCTACAAAAAGTGCGACATTTTGTACCAACGCAAACTTTTATGCAAATAACCCCATGATTTAGTGCATAAACCAAGCACTTTAAGCTTGTAAAAGGTTGGCATCTTGTTTGCTATAAGGTGGATACGGAGCGCATTTAAGTGATCTCAGGATGTTGATGTTTGCTTATTCCAACACCCTGAGACAACTTGCGTATTACGCTAATCGCTCTCGTCCAAAAAGGCTTCTCCCTAAAACCTGTAGAGATTCCAAAGAATCATTGGAAAGGAACACATAAAAATGAAAAAAATTGCGCTAACTCTGGCTGCAACGTCAATCACGCTTGTAAGTTACTCTGCGTTTTCTGCTCAAGACGGAGAACACGTTCGCCTTGCAACCACAACCAGTACTTACCATTCAGGTTTACTTGATTACCTACTTCCACAATTTGAAAAAGACACGGGCTACAAAGTCGATGTTATTGCTGCAGGTACGGGTAAAGCCTTAAAAATGGGCGAAAACGGTGACGTAGATTTGGTGATGACACATGCACCAAAAGCTGAAGGCGCATTTGTTGAGAAAGGCTACGGCGTTTTACCTCGCAAGCTAATGTACAACGACTTTGTGATTGTAGGCCCGAAAGCTGACCCAGCAACAATCAAAAATGACGAAGGCGTGTTAGATGTATTCAAAGAGATCGCAAACAAAAACGCAACGTTCATCTCTCGCGGCGATGATTCTGGTACGCACAAAAAAGAAATGGGCTTCTGGGCTCAAACTAAAATCGAACCGAACTTTGGTGGCTACCGTAGCGTAGGTCAAGGTATGGGCCCAACTCTAAACATGGCGTCTGAAATGCAAGGCTACACCATGACGGATCGCGGCACATGGCTGGCTTACCAAAACAAATTGGATCTAGAAATTCTGTTCCAAGGCGATGAAAAACTGTTTAACCCGTACCAAGTTATTCTTGTTAACCCTGAGCGTTACCCAACGATTAACTACCAAGGTGCGAAGGCATTCAGTGATTGGTTGGTAAACCCTCGCGGACAGGAACTTATCAATGGTTTCCGCCTAAACGGTAAACAACTGTTTGTTGCGAATGCTGAGAGCAAATAACGCAATATGAATCTTGCTGATACAACACTGGAAGCGCTTCGCTTACTGGTGAATTTTGATGCAGACCTATGGGAGATCGTTGCGGTCTCCTTTAGTGTTTCTATCACGGCAATATCCCTAGTGGTATTGCCGGCTATTTTGATGTCCTTTGTACTGGCGTATACCGACTTTCGCGGTAAATGGTTTTTGTTGTCGATCGTAAATACGCTGCAAGCGGTCCCTACCGTGGTGATTGGCCTGTTGCTGTACATGTTGCTGTCGCGTGCTGGCCCTTGGGGAGACTGGCAAATGCTGTTCACTCAGAAGGCAATGATCTTCGGCCAAATGGTGATCTGCTTCCCTGTTTTGGTATCGATGATGCATGGTGCATTACAATCTAGCGACCGTCGTGCAGTGGAAACTGCCATCACGCTGGGCGTCTCCATTCCGCGCTTGGCAGCTACGATGATTTGGGAAACCCGCTTTCCTCTACTTGCGGCTATCATTGCAGGGTTTTCACGTATCGTGACCGAGGTGGGCTGCTCAATGATGGTTGGTGGGAACATTATGGGCGTGACGCGAAATATTCCCACGGCTATCGCAATGGAAAGCAGTAAAGGTGCTTTTGCGCAAGGAGTTGCATTAGGAATTGTATTACTATCTTTAGCGTTGGCTCTAAACTTCTTCTTATCAAGCATGAGAGGCAAAGGCTACCTCAGAACATAGAACATGAAGCAAACAAACGACTCACCATTAACCCCATGTCGAGGCGAATTATGACTATAAAAATCACCGCCGAACAGTTATCCATGCGCTTTAAAGAGCGTGTGCTTTTCCACATCCCTGAGTTAGCCATCGGCCCAAATGATGCCATTTATCTCAAGGGTGACAATGGTGTGGGCAAAACTACCCTACTCAAAATCCTTGCTGGCTTGCTCAAACCCTCTACTGGCGATGTTGTTGCGCCAAAAGATACGTGGCTGAAAAGACTGACGCGTCGCAATGGTCGTGTCGATGTGATTTATCTCCATCAATCCCCTTACCTTTTTGACGGCACTGTATATGAAAACGTAGTCTATGGAGTGAAATATCAACAAGACACGCAAAAAGATAAGCGAGCTCAAGTTATTCACGCGCTGCGCATGGTAGGTTTAGAAACCTTAGCGGACGAACATATTTCCGTGTTGTCCGGCGGTGAAAAACAGCGCGTTGCCATGGCAAGGGCTTGGATCTTAAAACCGTCGATTTTATTGATGGATGAGCCAAGTGCGTCTTTAGACCAAGAATCCATTGAACGATTGGTGGTGATGGCAAAAGATCTTTTGGATCGTGGTTCCAGTATCGTGGTGACAAGCCATCAGGCCAACGCACTGACCGACTTATGTAAAAAACAGTGGTGGATTAAAGACAAGACTTTGATAGAGTCTCCTCTGTTGTATGTCATACCAAAAGAAACATCCCAAGAGAATGCATATGCTTCAACCAACACAAACTAGTTGGGTCATTTTGGCTGGTGGCCAAGCCAGCCGTATGGGTGGAAAAGATAAAGGTCTGATTGAGTTAAATCAGAAGCCACTCATCGAACATGTTATTGAACGTTTATCTCCACAAACACCACGCATTTTAATTAATGCCAACCGAAACCAAGATGCGTACAGCAAATTTGGTTTCGTATTTAGTGATCAATTCAAAGATTTCCCTGGGCCTATGGGCGGTATTCACGCGGGTTTGATGCATGCTGAAACTGACTGGGTTGGATTTGTACCTTGCGATAGCCCACAAATTAACACCGACCTTGTCGAGCGTTTCTGCCAAGCCGCCAAAGAAGACAGTGATATTTTGGTCGCTCATGATGGTGACCATCAGCAACCTGTTTTCACGCTCTACCACAAACGCGTACTGCCAAAACTCACCGCATTTTTAGAACGTGGCGACCGCAAAATCATTCTGCTCTACAAAGAGTGCAACACCAGTTACGTTGACTTTAGCGACTCACCAAACTGTTTCGTCAACTTGAACACTCCGGAAGAACTGGCGCAATTTGGACAATTAGAATCATGAAATACACGCTAAACATTCCTATTCTTGGTTTTGCAGCTTATTCAGGCACAGGCAAAACCACGCTACTTGAAGCCCTATTGCCAAAGCTGACTGAAGCAGGTTTACGCATTGGCATGCTAAAACATGCGCACCACAACTTCGATGTCGATAAGCCGGGTAAAGACAGCTACCGTTTACGCAAAGCTGGCGCATCTCAAATGCTGATTGCTTCTCGCAACCGTTTTGCGTTAATGACAGAAACGCCAGAAGCCGAAGCGGAGTTTGAATACCTATTAACACGTTTTGATGAAGACATGCTTGATGTGGTTTTGGTCGAAGGCTGCAAAAACATCGCATTTCCTAAAATTGAATTGCACCGTGAAGAAGTAGGCAAGCCTTGGCTTTATCCAAACGATGAAAACATCATCGCTATCGCTTCAGACAGCGGCAAGTTGGACTCTGAACTGCCACAAATGAACATCAATGATCTTGAAGCGATTGCTCAGTTCGTTATTCAGTATGCTCAAGAAGCGAAAGCACCAAAAAACAAAGAGAAAGAAGCCGCATGTTGCGATACCCTTTCTCCAGCTTTCATTTCTGTGGTTCAAGGCCAAGAGAGAATCCTTTCTTTGGTGAACACGGTTTCGGAAATAGAAGCATGCAAGATTGAAAACGCCTATGGCCGCGTTCTCGCGGAACATATCATTTCACCAGTAAACGTGCCGCAATACACCAACTCAGCGATGGACGGTTACGCGATTCGCGGTGATGACGTCGAGCGTGAAAGCTACCAAGTGGTTGCTGAAGTAATGGCGGGTCACGCTTACGATCAACCTCTGGAAGTTGGTCAAGCGGTTAAGATCATGACTGGCGCACCAACACCACGTAACGGCGATACAGTGGTCATGCGTGAGCAAGCCATTCAAGAAGGTGACAAGGTCACTTTTAACGGTGCGAATATCAAAGCAGGCCAAAACGTTCGTCAAGCAGGTGAAGATCTCGCTATCGGCAGTGACGTCTTTACCGCAGGCACTCGCCTCGCCTCTCCAGAAATGGGCATGATCGCTTCGCTTGGCTTTGGTGAAGCGAATGTATTCCGAAAATTGAAAGTTGCCGTGTTCTCCACCGGTGACGAAGTACAAGCGCCGGGAACAGAGCAAAAAGCGAATTCTATCTACGATTCCAACCGTTTTACCATCATGGGCATGCTTGAAAAGCTCGGCTGCGAGATCTTGGATTTCGGTATTCTGGAAGACAACGAACAGTTAATGATTGAAGCGTTGGAAAACGCATCGGCGCAAGCGGACGTGGTTATGACTTCTGGTGGCGTATCTGTTGGTGATGCGGATTACATCAAACTTGCCTTGGATAAACTTGGTCAAATAGATTTTTGGCGAATCAACATGCGTCCGGGACGTCCATTAGCGTTTGGTCAAATCAACAACAAGCCGTTCTTTGGTCTGCCGGGCAACCCTGTGGCAGTGATGGTTTCATTCATCAACTTTGTTGAGCCTGCACTGCGTAAGATGCAAGGCGAACAAGGCTGGAAGCCTCTGAAAGTGAATGCCATCGCGACTGAGAATCTTCGCTCTCGCCAAGGTCGTACCGAGTTTAGCCGTGGCGTCTATGAGCTGGATGAAACTGGCCGTTTAACCGTTCTTACAACAGGCAAGCAAGGTTCTGGTATTCTGCGTTCAATGAGTGAGGCGAACTGTTTGATCGAAATCTCCCCAGCTATTGATACAGTAAAAGCGGGAGAAAGCGTGACAATTATCCCACTTCAAGGCAGAATCTAGCTCAAACTAGAAATTCAAAGGTCAGCGAGTCTGGCCTTTTTGTTTAATACAGAAACCTTTTCAGAGAGACAGCTATGGCTCGCACCATTCTTTACACTTACAAAGACCAAGACAAAGAACTGACGTTCTCATACCAGCAGCACCGCAACATTCAAGAAGCAGTTGCAGAAGCCGAAGGTATCGATATCACTGAGTTCCTAAAGATGGAGCAACAAATCGAAGCAGTGTCTGACACTAAAGCGGTGCGAAACTACCGCGACAACTACTTCAGAAAATTAGGCTTTAGCAAAATCACCCTAGCTCAAAAAGAAAACCTGGGCGTAGGCAAAAAGAACAAATAAGCTTAGCTGCAAACAGAAAACTCACGATTCGTCGTGAGTTTTTTATGCATGCTACTTTTGTTCATGATCCATACCCGAGCATACCGAAATTACTTAGGTATATGAGTTACTTGGGTATACAAGTTACTTCGGTATATAAGTAAAAGCCCCGTTTAACCTTGAAAGTCTAAACGGGGCTTTAAATTTCTTCTTACTTTATATCGAGTAAGGTTTAAGTCATTACTTGATGTTTAAGAACGCAGCGCCGCGTACACCACCTGAATCACCGTGTTTTGCTTTGATGATCTTAGGACACTTAGCCACAGACAATAAGTGTTTAGGGATGCGTTTTGGCATCTCTTCGTAAATCAATTCGAAGTTAGATAAGCCGCCACCAAGTACAACGGTGTGTGGGTCTGTTGCAGTAAACAGGTTTGCAAAGCAGATCGCTAGCAGCTCCATAAAGCGCTCGACGTGCTCTACTGCTTTCTCTTCACCCTCTGCGTGCGCTTTAATAATGTCGATCGCTTTCTTCTCTTCGCCGTAGTAATGCGCGTAAAGAAGCTCGAAACCACGACCAGATAGGTAACTATCTAAACAGCCTTTGTTGCCACAGCCACAGCCAAGTAATGGTGCGTTTTCGCCCAGGTGGAACCATGCGTCGATAGGAAGACGTGTGTGACCCACCTCACCCGCTACGTGGTTGCGGCCAGAGAATACTTTGCCTTCGTAGATAAAGCCGCCACCAAAACCAGTACCAAGGATCAAACCTAGTACAGATGGTTCATCTTGAAGATCTTCATCCCAGGCTTCAGAAAGCGCGAAACAGTTTGCATCGTTTTCAATTTTTACGCTGCGACCGATTTTAGCTTCTAGATCAGCACGAAGTGGTTTGCCTTTTGCCGCAGGAACGTTAACTGTTAGTACCGTTGCATCATCGGCGTCTTCCATACCTGGTAGGCCAAGACCAATCGTACCTTCGCAGCCAAACTCTGTATCGTATTTATTCACCAATTCCGCAATGGTATCAACCAGCAGCTCGTAGTTGTCTGTTGGTGTAGGTACACGTTCCGTCGCTACACGCTCAAGCTTCTCGTTAAATGCACCAAATTCAATTTTAGTGCCACCGACATCAAAGCCGTAATACATGTATTTCTCTCCTAAAAAATGCTTCAAACGACTCTCAAAAATGGCTAGAGTCAAAAGTATAAACTGATGGCATTATCCATATCTGTACGCCTGCAAACCGTGACCGAATGCAGATTTATCCCCTCACCGAAGCCAGTTGAACAACATACCATCAACAAAAGCTCATTCCTTAGAGTCAGCTCTCGGTTTTCATCCACTCTTTGAAACGTTTCAAGTGTGGCTGGTTAGGGTCGCTTTTGACTCGAGTCTTGCTCAGCATGTAAGTTTCTCTGAAGGCTTCAAACCACAATTGAAGGCATTCCGCAGCTTTAGGCTCACCAGCTTGTTTTAAAACTAATGTCGCGACTTCGGCGGTTGAAAGATGCTGATCATTCTCGGAGCGGCGCATGATGTATTCAGACAGAGATTCCGGCTCAATGGAAAGCACAGGCAAAGATTTAAGAAAATCAGAACGACGGAATATCTTTCGTGCCTCACGCCAGCTACCATCAATAAAGATCAGCAACCATTTTTTGTTCTCGACATCTTCTTTTACCAATCGCCCTGGCTCTAGATCTTCAATTAAACGAGAGGGATCATCCACATAGTCTGCAGGAAATACAATCACCGGTTGGTAACTGTCATCCTGTAGTAGCGCTAGCATCTCTTCAGACGGTTCTGTTCGGTTCCATTGATACACGTAAGTCTCTTGAATCGTATCAGCGATTAGACGACCGGTATTACTTGGCTTAAATACTTCGTTTTCAGAAACAATCAACATACATGCAATATTAGCCTTAATGTTTGGCTGAAGGTCGCACAAACAGTGTTGCTCAGAAACCTGGCAATATTGGCAACGAACCACTTTACATCCACGCGCGTTGAAAGGCTTGGTTGAGATAGATTGTCGGTACTGATATAAACGGTGGAAAGCGTGAATTCTCATGGTAAGTAATGCCAAGTAAAAAGTAGAGCGCGATTCTACTGATATTATGGTTTCGCCTCAAGATAAGCCCATCAGCAGTGTGTTGAAATAATTTCACACTTATCTCGGTCATAGATAAAGAAATAAATAAGGGAATGACAGTGACAGAAACGACATTTCAAGAACCCTCATGGCTCAGATTAGGCTTTTTCCTTGGCGTATTATTGCTTTGTGCCATTTGGGAGAACAAATTGCCTAGAAAAACACTGACCGCTTCGCGCAGGTTTCGCTGGGTCAATAACTTGTCATTGGTTGCTTTTAACAGCCTAGTTATTGCTTTAATCATGCCTATCGCCGCCTTTCAAGCTGCGGTCATAGCTCAGGAGCAACAATGGGGGCTGCTGAATATTCTGTCCCTCCCCGATTGGTTAAACATTTTCCTAACCGTCATTTTGCTTGATTTCGTCATTTACGCTCAGCATGTTGTCTTTCATCATGTAAAACCGCTGTGGAAGATTCACCGAATGCATCACGCCGATCTCGACATAGACGTCACTACAGGCGCACGCTTTCATCCCTTCGAAATAATCATTTCAATGGGAGTAAAAATTGCAGCCGTGTTTATCTTAGGTGTTTCACCTATCGGAATTGTGGTATTTGAAATTGTGCTTAATGCGAGCGCGATGTTTAATCACAGTAATGCAAAACTGGCTTTATCTATGGACCAAAAACTGCGAAACGTCATCGTTACACCAGACATGCATCGCGTGCACCATTCAGTGATAGTAAAAGAGACCCACTCAAACTTTGGTTTTTTCCTTTCAGTTTGGGACCGCTTTTTTGGGACATACCGAGCTCAGCCTAAGTTGGGTCATGAAGATGTTGTTATTGGTGTGCCGGAAATTAGAGACGAAGAAGAGCAAAGATTAGATAAGCTGTTAACGCAGCCCTTTCGCTACAATAAAGAGAAGAAGTAATGGTTGAAAAAATATTGTTGGATGAAGTATGTCAACAAAACGAATAGACCAAGCCTAAACCCCAGTTAAACACTACTTCATCCTCATGATGTGTAAGAGCAGATTAGTTTTCTGCTAGCTGACGCTTTTTGTTTAGCTGAGTAATACCAACAAATAAACCAACAACACCAAGCACTGCACATGCCAAAGCATTGGTGTTCATTACTTGCTGTGCCTCTATTGAGCTGTATAGAAAAGCAAGGCTGAAGAAAGTGGTGGCAAAGCTCAAACCTGTCAGTACGCTGAAACCAGCAAAACTGGCCAAGTCTTTAAAATCGTTCATAACGAGTCCCTGTTTACAATCCTTAATCGAGTGTTGTGAAAATAATAATTAACGAAATATTTGGCGCGATTGACTATGTTTTCGCGCATTCCATAACCAGATAGATACCCCAAATGAGAACCCTAAAAACAGTGTCTTCATTTGTAGGGCGACGTTGTTATCTAATATTTCTAATGTATAGTGAGCGTGGGAACTAAAGATAACATTGGTTATAAGAATCAATAACATAACGACTATGCCAGAGCGGTGATGCTTGACCAATAGATACGCTGCTAATAAGTCCAATAGTCCCAAAGCGCTCCAATACATATTCAACCAGCGTGGCGCAAAATCGTAAGGTAAAAAGCCACCAACAATGTTGTCATAAAGATGAACCACTCCGCCAACTGTCATAAAAAGGCATAAGAGAAACAAGACGAATTTATCCATTACCGTTTCCTTATCTGAATGAATGAGCAAAGCATATAGAAGTCACTTAAACATTTGTAATCTCATCGCCATTTTTGAGATCGACAGTGCCATTATCAACACGATGAGAACAGTAACGGCTACTCTACCTTCTTTATTTGCTTCTAGTAGAAGCATAGTGTTTGCTTTGTCATTGTCCCAAATCCGCCAATGCAACGACAGAATCCTCCTTTAAATCACGCCTTGGTTTAGCAACTCTCGTACCTTTTCCAGCCCGCGCTGAAACACAGTATGTGCATTCGCGGGAAGGCCGCTCTCGACATCGTGCCAGAAGAACGCGAAATCATGTCCACCATCGTCTTGCGTATGAAACAGCCATGAATTAGCGAGATCAGCACACTCACACAAAACAAAATGCCATGCTTGATTTTGAAAGCCACTGTCCCATGAGCATAAATATCGTGCGGAACGAACATGTGTGATACCAGACTCCTCAGCGAGCTCCCGCTTGGCCGCTATGATGTAACTTTCATCAAACACTTCAACAGTGCCCTTGACGAGCTGAACACCCGCCAACGGATGTTTAAAAAGTAGGATCTCTTGATTTTGATTACGTAGAACGACGGGGCAAACTTTATCGATCACAAAACCACTCCTTCTTATGGCTTTAGCTTTCTCTGGATATAAAAAAATCGCATGAAGCTGCATGATTCATTCCTTTGAATTCTGGCGACATTCTAGTCAACGAGTCCCTCGAACAAAGCATTAACATCACGTTGTGATAACTAAACCCTTTAGAAATGAACGAGATGAGATGTAACTCACTTTTGCGATGCAAATAGGAGCCATTAAATGAGTAGCCGTAACAAAAAAGCAGAACCGAGGTTCTGCTTTTAGTCGGTGGAAACATCTCATTTACTTGGTCTGATGAAGCTCATACTTGTGCAGCATTGCTTGCTGGTGCCCAGCAATTTCCGCCACTTGCTCAGAACTCTCAACCATAGACTCAAGCTGCAGCTTTGTGCGTTCGCCAAGATCAGAAATATGTGTGATGGATTGAGATACATCTGCCGTCGCTCGTTCTTGTTCTTCTGTAGCAACTGAGATTTGCTCAACACGTTCTTGAATGTGCTTAACCGCGAGGTTGATATCAGAGAATGTCGATTTCACTTCATTGCTGGACTGTAGCGCGTGGGTCATTTCTTCTCTTGAATCATTAACTGCTTGGCGCGAGCGCTCTGCGGCAGTAATAAGCTCGCTCATCATTTCTCGGATGTTCGTAGTTTGTTGAGAGGTATCACTTGCAAGTTTGCGAACTTCATCAGCGACAACCGCAAATCCACGCCCTTGCTCACCAGCACGGGCAGCCTCTATTGCCGCGTTGAGAGCAAGTAAGTTGGTGTTGTCCGCGATCCCACTGATCATATCCACCATTTCACGAATCTGTTTAACACGCTGGTCTAGCTCTAACATTGACTGTTCATTTACATCCAAAGAGCTTTCTAATGACTCCAAACGTTCGCGGTTTTGTTCCACGACTTGAACCCCTTTTTCAGTGTGTTGGGTTGCAAGGAGCGAGTCCTGTGAAGATGCATTTGTCACCATTGCTATTTCACGAATAGAGGCTTCAAGCTGCGTTATGGTCGTGATCATACTCGACAACGCTTCATTTTGTGTTGCCAACCCATCACTTGTTTGTTCGGCTGCACTGTGACTTACTTCTGCCGTCTGATAAAGCGTTTCACAATTGCGCGTCACCGTTTGAATGGAGTCATGTGTGGAATCGATTACTTGATTCAACTTTCGTGCTACTTCTTTCAGCTCATAGGGGCCAACTTCTTCTGCCTTGTCACGAAAATCATGTTCGGTAAGTGCTGAAAGACGCGTTAGTACATTCCTTAACCCTCGGTTTGTCCATGACTTGAGACTAAACCAAGTAACCAGAATAATAAAAGAAATCACACACGCCGCAAACACGAGCACAACGCTCACCGATTCAATGGTCTCGTTGACCACCCGCTCCTTTTCATCGATCAACTGACCAGCGGTTTGGGAGATTTGATCAAGTAACCGCATGGTTTCATCCGCAAGCATCGAAGCCTGTTTAAACTCTGAACGTTGCAATTCCCCTTGTTCTACTTTGGCGAGGATCAAACGCAGCACGCCCTTTTCACTAAAGCCTTGTTTCACCATCTCATATGGTGCGGTTAAGCTTGCATATTCACTTACTTCAGGATGGAAAGATTGGAAGTCTTCATAGGCGAGTTTAATACCTGCTATGCGATTTCGCATTTCTCGGTATTCTTTTTCGGCTTTGTTTAATTCTGAGTGCATCATCATGACTAAGAACGTACTTTCCATTGAGCTTGCAGAAGCAATGAAACGGTTAGCGGCATCGCTCGACTCAGGATTATCAGCACTAAGGAACGAACTGATTCGATTCATTTCCGGGCCGATAGAGCTAAGCCCATAGCGAAAACCACCAACAGCGGCATCAATATCCATTTGAATTTGTATCACCGAAGATTGCTTCAACAAAATGGACTGCGTGATGTTATGTAAACGCGCTAGTTTGGTGTCTAACTCCTCCGAGAGTTGCTGAGCTACACCAGACGCTTTCACAACCAAAGTTGTGCTTTGAGTTGCAAGAGAGTCGATTTGCTCTTTTATGAGAGGCAACTCTTTCGGCTCAGTAATCTGCATACCATGGTTGAGTAGCTTAACCATCTCCAATACATTCCTGGTTAACTTTGCGTTTGCCATCGCGATTGGTAATGCTTTTTGCGACAAGTCTTCAAATTGTTCCCCTACCTGTTCCATTCCTTTGAAACTTGAGACAGAAAGGGCTATAACAAGAGCAATGATAGTTAAAAATGTTGCACTGACAGCCTGAATCAGTGAAAGTGATGTGCGTGAGCGTTTTCGCTTTGCCATAATCAATTTTTATTCTTTCTTAAGGTTGAATCGGTTCTGCAGTGATTCCGTCACATTTGTGAGACAAAACCGTGATTTGCAGCCCATACTATGGATTGGTTATGACACTAATATTTCAGTTGTGAGTCATAGAGATGACAGGTGGTGATTTGAGTCGAGTATATTTTCCTTTGATAATCAGTGTGCTACTAAGCGCCTGCTCTTCTGGGCCTGAGCCTAGTGAGCAAGCACAGGTGACAACACCTACAAATCAGCTATTGTCGGACAACCCTGACTTGTTCGACTTTTACACAGAGTGGCACGGCACGCCTTATCGCTTAGGCGGGACACAGAAATCTGGAATTGATTGCTCAGCATTTGTACAAAAAGCGTTTATTGAGGCTTATCAGCTCTCGTTACCAAGGACAACGAAGCAGCAATCAAAGCAAGGTGTGGAGTTAAGTTGGACGGATGCCAAGCAAGGGGATCTAGTGTTTTTTAAAACAAGACGTACAACTTATCATGTCGGAATTTACTTGGGTAACAAGCAGTTCATGCATGCATCGACGTCTAGAGGTGTGATTATTTCAAGAATCGACAACCCATACTGGGCATCTAAGTTTTGGCAAATAAGAAGAGTTACAATGTAACTCTTCTTACTCTTAACCGGACATTGCTGTAAGTTAAAACAATATCAGTCGTAAGTCGCAACAGCATTATCGAACAGATTTTTGACCAGAGCGATGTATTCATCAAGGAACGTGATCTGTTCATTGGTCGCTTTTTTATGCCATACCCCAGCCAATATCTCACCAAGATCTTCAACAACTGCATCAGCCTCTTTCAACAATTTGAAGCGTACGCTCGAGTGAAGTTCTGGATTTTGCTCAAAAATCGCCATGATGTTTGAAGCCACCATATCGGTGACAACATCTTCGATGCTTTCGGATCCAGTGTCGCCAATTTCGGTCGTAAAAATATCTAGATTTAGAGACAAGTGCTCGATAAGAGCGAGATATCCATCGGTTTCTAAAACCACTGTTTTTCTCCGTTTATTGCAAGCCTTCGAAGCTGAAAGCAGAATAGTTTCAATAGTAAGACATGCCGAGAAAATTTCATTAACTTATTTCATATTAACAAACATTCACGAACCAACTGGATGATTTTCAAACAATTGAGCTTTGCTTCACTGAATTCGGATACAGGGTTTCTTCAAACCTTTTTATATTTCAGCCATTTTCATGCAAACAGGTTTGGTTACGACCATTTTCTTTTGCACGATACAGCGCAGCATCGGCACTCTTTAACCATTGAGTGTGAGTTTCAAAATAAGGCTTATACTCGCAAACACCAATACTTATCGTGTAATTAATCAAAAAATCTTCCACTTTCACGATCTCTTGCTCAATTCTTTTGCGCAAACGCTCTGCGAAATAGCAAGCTTGCTCCTGGTTTGTGTGAGGAAGTAGTACCGTAAACTCTTCACCACCAAAACGACCGCAGATATCACTGCTCCTTGCTGTTTTTCTCAACAATGCAGAGGTTCGACGAATGACTTCGTCCCCTGTCGGGTGACCATAAGTATCATTCACCTTCTTAAAGTGGTCGATATCGAATATTACTAATGAGCATGGTCCGTCGATAACTTTTAAGTGAGCAAACTCATCTTTCAATGATTGCTCCCAATAAGCGCGATTAAATAAACCTGTTAAACCATCTTTGCGACTGATTTCCGACAAATGTTGATTTGTTTCTTTCAAATGAATGCGATTTCTCGCAGTTTCAGAAACATCATTGACTTGAATCGCTATGTGGCTGACCTCTCCTGAGAGCCCAATTAACGGCGTGATCACGATATCTTGATACATAAAATCACTGCTGTTTGAAACCGGAGAAAAATTGTTGAACTTAAAAAGATACGGTCGGTTTTCCCAGCTAGAAAAAGAACGAGTTTCCAGATCGGCGGCAGCTTTTATCTTGGTTTCTAGCCAAGTTCTTGGCAGCTCTTCAAAATGCTCAAATAAACATTCACCAAGAATTTCTTGTGATAGAATGCCACTGTATGACTGCATAAAACTGTTCCACACACACACTTTATACTCTTGATCCAAAACAATAAGCCCTGAATCCATCGTATCGAGAATTTGTGTGACCCAATGAAAGTCTGCTATGTCCAGCGTGATATCGGACATTAGATTAGCTCCATGATTTCATAGATTATTTCTACGGATGGCTTATCAATTAAAAACAGTACCTCGCACTCGAAATCGAGCGCTTCTGCCATGTAGGTGTATTCGATAGTAAAGAGCTCACCCAACTCGCCTTGCTCTTCACAATAAGGTGTTAAGGTATCCACAATGCCTGGCTGACGAAGTGAGAACTGCTTGTCGAGTTGATCGCCCAATGATGTGAGAAATGACGAAACCAGTAGGTTAGAGATATTCAAGATGATTTCATTATGAGGCGTAAACTCAAGGAGGTAACCTAATTTTTCCCCAATCTGATTGATATCCCTACCACGTAAGCACACCAGTGCCTCTCCGTGAATACCACCACCGACAAACCTCTGCGCTACCGCAACGGAACTGTCACGCCCAACCACATCAACCAGTGTCATATGAAGCTCGCCGTAGGACAACGGTCCAACATGAGGAACAGGAAGTTGTATGAACTCATGTAAATGGTCGGCCATAATCGCAGCCCCTTTACCAAGGGCAATGTTCGCAATTTCACGGAATTTGGCTAGTAAGGAAAGCTCTTCGCAACCCTGGTTTTTAGAATCAACCGAATGACTAGGTTTGAACGCATAATGCAGTCCTAATTGTTCGTATAGTGGGAGCACCTGCTCTTCTGTCAGAGGCTTAGCGATAAAAGCTTGAGCACCAAGATCGAGACAGCGCTGTTTTGCCTCTTGTTGAACATCTCCAGAAATAATGACGATGCTGGTCGGGTACTGACTAACAGGTAATGATTCGAGGACCTCAAAACCATCCATTATGGGCATCGTTAAATCGAGAAACAAAATATCGATATTTTGCTCAGCAAGAATATTAAGCGCCTCATAACCATCTTGCGCTTCAATAAGATGCAATGATGTATCTTGTACGATAGAACGCGCAATAAGCTTTCTTGCAACAGCTGAGTCATCACATATCAGTATTTTCATGCCACCAATGGAACTAACGTCAAAAAAATCATAATACCTGTTGTAAACGTTCATCTCCATATGCTAAGCCAACAAATCAGAGGCTTATAAGCGATTTGATTCACATTTATACAAATTGACTACACTAAGAGGAAGGTTTCTTTACTAAGTATGCTCAACATAGCGCCAACTCCCTGCTATTTATCCTAAACTATTGGTGGTCAAATAGATTCGCGAGGTTTTGTATGTGGCAAGCAATATCGCAACAGCTTTCTGATACTTTATTGTTCGATTACCAGATCACGGAAAAAGTAAGGCTGTCTGGTGGGGATATCAGTGAAAGCTACATGATCAATGATGGCGAGCAACGTTATTTTGTGAAAATTAACGATCGCGAGTTTTTGTCTAAATTTGAGGTAGAAGCTGAAAGCCTGCATCTTTTGCGTGAAACATCAACCCTATTTGTACCTGAGGTGGTATTGGTTGGTAAAACCAAAAATGCCTCATTCCTAATTCTTAACTACCTTCCAACGAAACCATTAGAAGATGGTCCCAACAGCTTTAAATTTGGGCAGCAATTAGCTCACCTACACCAGTGGGGCGAGCAAAAAGAGTTTGGTTTTGATACCGACAACTATCTCGGTTCGACTCTACAGCCCAACAAATGGCACAAGAAATGGTGTGTATTCTTTGCTGAGCAACGCATAGGTTGGCAATTACAGCTCCTTAAAGAAAAAGGCGTCACCTTGGTTGATATCGATGACTTTATCGACGTCGTAAAACAGCGGCTAGCAAACCATGCTCCGAAACCTTCTTTGTTGCATGGCGATTTATGGAATGGAAATGCGGCACTCACTGCATTCGGTCCTATCTGTTACGATCCTGCGTGCTATTGGGGGGACAGGGAGTGTGATATTGCGATGACAGAGCTTTTTGGTGGATTTCAGCCAGAATTTTATCAAGGCTACGAATCGGTTATGCCACTTTCTTCAAGCTATGAGGAACGTAAAGATATCTATAACCTTTACCATGTTCTCAACCATTGTAATTTGTTTGGCGGCCATTACTTGGAACAGGCTCAACTGGTTATTAATAAAATCATTTCTTATTAATTTGGAAGCCACTGCATGTTTCAAGATGTAAAATCTCGAGGCACATCACTACAGAAAATCACCCTAAGCTCAAGGTTGAGTTTGGGGTCAAGTTTTGTACTTATTTCGACTCAATTAGCAACAACTCTGCCTAATATCAAAGGAGACTTAACTTTGGATTGTGCCTATTTTCCTTGTAGGCAAAGTAAGTAAAGGGCTGTACTTCATTGATGAATAGTGTGTTTAAAAGCCCTGCGAGATTAGGAGTTGTTGTATGAAAAATTATACCGAAAGGTATGTAAAGTGCCCGCATTGCGGACACTCTATCGGCATTACATTAGATGCAAGTAATGGTGACCAAGAGTTTTATGATGATTGCCCAGCTTGTTGCCACGCTATCCACCTAAATATGCGAGTGGATGAGTTACAAGATAAGGTCGAACTATTTATCGATGACAATTACGAATAACAGCTCGAGCATGTGAACATCAGAAATATAAAAACGCTTAAATGAAAAAGGAGCACTAGGCTCCTTTTTCTCATTCTAAAGCTGTTTTGCTGCAAGAACGCGCTCAACAGTATCAACAATTGCTTGAGTCTGAGGATCAAACTCAATATTAACACGCTCCCCTACTTGTCTCACTCCGAAAAGCGTTCGCTGCAAGGTTTCTGGAATTAGGTGTACCGAAAAACGACACGCTTCAACTTCACCAATAGTTAGCGAGCAGCCATCTAAACCAATGTAACCTTTCGCTAATACATATTTCATTGATTCTTGCGGCAGTTGGAACCAAATCGTGCGGTTATTGGGCGTATCGATGATATCGACAATATCTGCCGTTAAACTAATATGACCAGACATACTATGCCCGCCTATTTCGTCACCAAACTTAGCCGCGCGCTCAATGTTTACGCTATCCCCTTCCACCAGCCGACCTAAATTAGTAAGAGCCAATGTCGCTTGCATTAAATCAAAACTGATAAGGTTGCCTTCGATCTTAGTCACAGTTAGACAACATCCGTTGTGTGCAACGGATGCACCAATTTCTAACCCTTTACAAAGTTCATCGCTTAACTCGACAACGTGCGTTTGAAAGCGTATCCTTAGCGTGGAGAGCGTCCAGTCAGTGTTATCGACTATTAGCTACCTAGCTATGGAATATAAACATACAATTGTTTATCATTTGCGCGGAGTTTCTCCGAGGCATTTTTTCACCTTATCGTGACTAAAATCAACCATCAGATCCGTTCACCACATCTTTTGCCCTCGAGTACTCTCATTCTTTCAACTTATTGTTCCGCTCTGGAGTATTTTTCGTGCATCGCTATAAAGAAGAAGCATCAAGTCTTATCAAATTGGCGACCCCGGTATTGATCGCATCTGTCGCTCAAACTGGTATGGGGTTTGTTGATACCGTAATGGCTGGCGGCGTTAGCGCCACCGACATGGCTGCGGTTTCTGTCGCTTCAAGTATTTGGCTACCATCCATTTTGTTTGGGGTGGGTTTATTAATGGCATTGGTCCCTGTTGTCGCACAGTTAAATGGCTCTGGTCGTCGAGTGAAAATACCGTTTGAAATTCAGCAAGGCGTCGTTTTGGCATTGCTGATCAGTGTGCCGATAATTGCAGTCCTGCTTCAAACCCAGTTTATTCTCGGGCTGATGGATGTTGAAGCACTGATGGCTGAAAAAACGGTGGGATACATTCATGCCGTTATATTAGCAGTACCCGCTTTTTTACTTTTCCAAACGCTTAGAAGCTTTACGGATGGTATGTCATTGACGAAACCGGCAATGGTTATTGGCTTTATCGGTTTGCTGCTCAACATTCCTCTAAACTGGATTTTCGTGTACGGCAAGTTTGGTGCACCTGAATTAGGCGGTGTTGGCTGTGGTGTAGCAACCACGATTGTTTACTGGGTCATGTTTGCCATGCTATTGCTGTATGTGATGACATCAGAGCGATTGAAAAGCATCAACCTATTTGGAGAATGGCATCGCCCACAATGGAAAGCGCAAGTTCGTCTATTCAAGCTCGGCTTTCCTGTTGCAGCAGCGCTGTTTTTTGAAGTGACATTGTTTGCTGTTGTTGCACTGCTCGTTTCACCACTGGGTCCTATCATTGTGGCAGCGCATCAAGTCGCGATTAACTTCTCCTCGTTGGTATTTATGCTACCAATGAGTATTGGTGCAGCAGTAAGCATTCGTGTCGGCCATCGACTTGGTGAAGAAAACGTAGATGGCGCGCGCGTAGCGTCACGAGTCGGCATTATGGTTGGTCTAGCATTGTCCGTTCTCACAGCGATTTTAACCGTCTTGTCTCGTGAGTGGATCGCCGAGCTTTATACTAGCAACCCAGAGGTAATCACTCTAGCGATGCACCTGCTCGTGTTTGCCGCTGTTTATCAATGTACGGATGCGGTTCAAGTGATCGCAGCTGGTGCATTACGCGGCTATAAAGACATGCGAGCCATCTTCAACCGTACTTTTATTGCTTATTGGATTCTTGGGCTGCCAATTGGTTACGTCCTTGGCCGTACAGACTGGATTGTCGAGCCAATGGGAGCACAAGGCTTCTGGCTTGGTTTTATCATCGGCCTATCTTCTGCGGCCTTTATGTTAGGCGTCAGAATGCGTTGGATGCATCGCCAAGAGCCAGAAGTGCAATTGAACTTTTCAGTTCAATAAAAAGTAAAAAAAGCCAGCATCCGCTGGCTTTTTTGATCGAATAATCACACGGTTGAGTATACTTATAACAAGATTGCGAAGTGGTTGATTTTGCTCTCTAGACAACGGATACGAAGTTATAAAAAAGGATATTTGTGCGGTCTATTTTATTGTTCTTAATCTTGATTCTTAATGGTTGTGATAACTGGTTCAATCCAGAGAACGCCATGTTTGATAAGTATCATCAACGTGTAGCCAATGTATTGGACGTTCCTGCTATTCCAATAGAATTACAGTCTACGGTAACGATTCCTGCGAAACGCGTTTTGTTCGAGCCATTGCCAAGGCTATCTATTGGCCTGCTAGAGAGCTATCAATTACGACAATGCGGACTCTTTAATTTACTTGCCGAGAAAAACTCACAACTTGGAAAGGTGCAGGATGCCTTTCATGATTTTGATTATCAAACTGCCCTTTTAAGAGTCATAAATCGATGTTTATCCGAATTTCCACTTAGCGATGAAGAACGCGCGACATTGACAGAGCTTTACTCAACCAAGTGGCAACATCTAGACATTCATCTCGACAACTTACTACTCGTAAGTGATGCCATGCAAAAGCAACTAACAGCCTCTGATTGGCTATCTCAAAATACGACGAATGATATTGCACGCATTAACGATGTCTATCGTATTTTCAGCGAAATGTATGATTTACCCCACCGCGCGGTCTCACGTCTACCCGATGTGGAAGTTACTCAATATCAAGAAGAGTTAGAGAAATCTCGTTTACTCGGACGACTTTACTACTCGATGGTAAACACATCCCTTTGGTTAAAAGCAACAACTCAGCTACTTGAGCAGAACCAGAGCAACGTATTGTGCGGGCCGAACAGAGACACCACCCAGTTCCGCTACTTAAGAAATGTCTTTCAATCCATTTACGTTGAAGAAGTGCAACCTTATTTGGCTTATTTAGACAGTACCTATCAACAACTTAATGATGGTGCCACTTTGGTGGAGAACCGTATGCAACTCCATGGTCACCAGTACGGCATCATTGAGGCACATAGGACATTTAGGCAAGAAACCCTAAACCACGTTCAGTTTTGGCAGGGTCTCTTCAAACGATGTGGCGTAACCGTTGGCAACTAGTAAGTGCAGAGCGTTCTATTCCTTCAACCTTTCACGCAAGAATCGAGCAAAACGTGGTTTACCAGTATGTGTAAAACCGTTATATCTAAATGTAATGGTTGAACCAATTTTCGGAGGCTGGCGACGCACTTCATCGGTAAATCCGCTACCGATGTAAAACTCAATGCCATTTGGTAAGCGAACTAACATTGCTCCCATCATACCTAATAAGCGCCCTGTTCCTGGCTTATAACCCACAACTAACGCTTCATCATCTGCGTATCGTTTTAGTTTAAGCAAATCACTACCGCGTCCAGCCTGATAGCGGCTTGATACCTTCCGCAACATCACCCCTTCACCGTCGGATATTGAAATTTTATCCAACTGTGTAAACAGATGAGCTTCATTTTGAATCGCTCGGTGCTCGACATATTTGATATGAGGCTGGTCGACTTCAAGCACTAAGTCTTTGATGTTGTAATAACGCTTCCGATAATCACCAGCAGAATATGGCATATCAAAGATCATAAAGTCGATGTGTCGCCAAGCAGACTCTACAGGAGTTTTATCTAATACCGTTTGCTGAACAAGATGGAAGTTACCTCTCCCAGCCCAAAGTTCACCGTCCAACGGATAATCAGGCAAAGGTCCTGTAAACCAGTCTGGGGCGTAGATTCGATTACCATTTCTCGTCACGAGATGTTGCCCAGTCCAATAAGCGCGAACACCATCAAGTTTTTCGCTATACCAATATTCAGACACATCAATGCCATCCTGATAGCTTTGTGCAAGAGAAACTGGTGGTGCGAGAGACGCATCCGCTTGAGGCTGTGAAGACGCTGCCATAACAGCCAGCGCAATTAATGTCATTTTTAATGGCATAAGAAGACCTTGTACAAAAAATCGCCTTTATTGAAACGTAAGTCCTCTCGATGACCTATTTATTACTAGTTATTCTTCGACTCATAACAATCAACATTAGTAATAATTTGCAAAGATAATCATAAACTTTAGACAGGTTTTGCATTTAGTCGTTACACATTATTCTCGTAAGGCGGATGGTTCGTCAATCGAGTTGGAATCTAATCATGACGTGCCTCCCCCGGTCTAACGACTTCTTTCGGCTCAAAACCTCTTATAAGCAAACCATTTCTCTGTGCGTTTTTGATTCTCAATTTGAGAATCAGTCCTTTCTCAAATTGAACAATATCATTAACAATATTTAACTGTTTGATTTTTCATTAATTTCAAATTGGCACGTTACCTGCTCTATATCCAATTAGAAAAACAAACGGAGACAGAGTCATGGAATTACGCAAACTAGAAATCAATCAAGACAAGTTAGCCATTGAGTTTTTTGGTGACTTAGACGCAAGCGGCTGTCGACAAGCACAACATCACATTGATGAAGTAATTCACAACAATCATCACAAAGAAGTCGAAATTAACCTACAGCACGTCCAATTTCTTGATTCTTCAGGGATTGGTGCCATTGTTTACTTATATAAGCGTCTAGTTGAACGTGAAAGAAGCATGAGTATTGAAAACGTATCAGGCCAACCTTTAGAAATCATGAGCTTGCTTCGTATCAACCATGCCATTCCCGTTAACTCAAAAGGACACTAAAAATACCGGTTTAAACGGAGGTTGGCATGGTAAATCTTTTACGACGATATGCAGTAAGCGGTCTTGTTGTCGGCATGTTTGGTTGTTCGTCGTTTGACTACCCAGAACACGGGAAAGGTGGCTTGGCGGAAAGCTATCAAGATATCTCGATCGAGAATTATCAGTTTTCCCCAGTAATGCCTGACGAGCCTTTAGGTCCAGAACATGGGTTAAGGTTTGATTGGCAATTGACCAAGTTACATCTAGACGCACTAATCCAAGAGGGCGCGCGCTGGTGTTTTCCTGCGGCAGTTGTTCAGGCCCTTGAAAAACAAAATAGAATTGCGCGCGAGTTAGAAGGTGGGCTTTTACTCGACGCTGCCAACGACCTTGTGATTCAGCGTCGACGCTTAAACCAGCTCGAACAACAACTCGACTACGTACTGAGCCAAACAACTTGCACACCGCCCGATGATATTGAAGCACTACGTAGCGACCTAAACATAGTCTCGGATATCTATGCACTACTTAATATCGACAACCAGTTTGCTGTCGATTCAGCAGAAATCAACCCGAAGTACATGGGACATTTGGCAGAAGCAGCCTACATTTTACGTGACCACCCCAACCTATCTCTTGTAGTAACGGGGCATGCGGATGCAACTGGAACACCCGATTACAACCAGAAACTTGCTCAAGCGCGTGCGGAACAAGTAAAGCGTTACCTAACCGTATTTGGTATCACTTCAGAGAGAGTCACTACCAAATCTGTCGGAGACAACCTGCCACTCTATGAAGGTGAAACATCCGCCGTGCGTTTAACTAATCGTCGAGTAAGCATCGAGGTTATTAGCCCTAATTCAGATAGCGATACCTCAATAAACCGCAACCCAACGGCAGGAGGCGCGCTATGAACACGATGAAACCATTTATCCTCTTAATGTTGTTGTGTCTGGTCGCGTGGGTACCTTCTTCCATAGCGGATGAGAGCAATACTGTTAAGGTCGGTGATTTAATACAGATTAACTTACCTGGAGAGGCGTCGTTAAACCAAGGGTTTCAGGTTGATCGTCGTGGACGAATTAATTTACCAGAAGTCGGCCCTGTGTTAGTGGCCGGCTACAATGAACAACAACTCCAAGACGTGATTATCGACAGGCTAAAGACCGTGTATCGTGACGTTAACAACGCTCGAGTTTTTATTAAACAGCAACAGTTGTTAGTGTCCGTTCAAGGCTACGTGGTCAAACCCGGTGAATATACCTTACCTTCTGGGTCCAACATTCAAATGTTTGTGTACGAAGCTGGCGGCCTGCGCGCTGGGGCTCAGCTTGATAAAATGATCGTGAAACGTGGAAATAAAAACATTGAATTTGACTACAAACGCTTCCTTGATACGGGTGACAATAGCCAACTGCCAAAACTAGAATCACTGGATGTCTTATTTGTCCCCGCTTCCCCACTCGTAGGGAATATTGAGCAAGAGTTTGATGCAGCAAAACTCGCGAATTCAGGTGACAGCGCAGATTCCGCTCGTGCAATCAAAGTCTTTGGTGAAGTCAACGCACCTGGCTCGTTCTCATACAAGCCAAACACCACGCTAGTTGATGTCGTAATGCGAGCTGGCGGCGTGACACGATATGCCAGTGTTGAGCAAATTCGCGTGATAACAAACAATAACCCAACCATGTTTAACCTGAAAAAGTACCTTGATACTGGAGACCAAAGCCTACTGCCGGAGATCCTGCCAGGTGCCACCATCTTTGTCCCAAAACAGGAAGAAGAAATCAAAGCAGGTGCAAATGTGGTTTACGTGATGGGTGAAGTCGCCCATCCTGGGGCATACGAAGGCAAGCAAGGCGCTAGCTTCATGGATATCCTCGCCAACGCTGGCGGGCCCACTCGCTACGCAGAATCTCGCCAAATTCGCGTTATAAAAGCCGATGGCAAAGTCATCAAATTCGATCTTACCGCGCATACAGAAGGACTATCTTCAGCCAGACCACCAAATGTTGGATCAGGAGACGCGATTTTCGTACCGGAGAAAACCGATTTCAATGAGAAGTCTTGGTTAAAAGTAGCACCTAGTCGAGCGGTCGCAGTGATGGGAGAAGTTGTTCGCCCTGGACGCATCGAGTGGTCAGACGAAATGGATTTGATTGATCTGCTTGCACACGTTGGAGGCCCAACTCGACGAGCTGATACCACCAAAATTGAAGTCGCCAATAACGGTCAAATGACACAATTTGACTTAGACCAATACATTCTGGATGGCTCACCAACATCAAGCCTACCTCAAGTTTCCGCTGGTACAGTAGTAAGGGTACATGCATTGCCTGACGACCCATCCGATAATAAATCGCAATGGGTAAGCCAAAGCTCTGACGCATCGATATACGTTTTCGGGCAAATCAATGCACCTGGGCGCTATCGTTTCACTGAAGATATGCATTTTCTGGATATTTTGTCTGCCGCCGATGGACCGACAATGGATGCAGATATTCACAACATCCGTGTCACACACCGAGGCCTAGGTTATGCCAAAGTGAGTAAATTGAATTTATCGATGTACTTTGAAACAGGTGATGAATCAATTCTGCCCCACGTTCGTCCTGGTGATACCATTTACATTCCAGAAAAAAACAAAAACTGGTTAGATCGTTCAAAAGAGTCCACGGTACGCGTATTAGGTGAAGTAAGAGACCCAGGGCGATACGTATTCAATGACAACATGACTGTGCTTGATCTGTTAGCGGAAGCAGGAGGACCAACTGACAATGCCTACCTTGAAAAGATCAGTGTGGTCAATATGTCTTGCTGCCAGGGCCAAGCCCGAACATTTGATTTGGTGAACTTTAGTAAAACAGCCAACATTTATGAGCTGCCAGTCATTCGCGCAGGCGACACGATTTACATTCCCCATAAAGACGAAAGCTTTGTTGAAAAAGCGAGGGCCGGATTAAGAGATATTTTACAAATCACCACAACCATCGTGTTAATAGGAGCGTTGTAATGACTATTCCTGCAACTCACGCTGAGATTGAACAAATTTATCTTCAGAGTGAACAGAAAGGCCACAAAACGATTTGTGTTGTGGGTTGTAAATCTGAAGATGGTGTCACTTCCGTGGCTTCATCTCTTGCAGAGCGCTTGGTTTTAGCAGGCCACAATACTTTGTATGTAGACCTTAACTTATTCAAACCCGCTTATCACACTGTTCACGAATTTGATGATGACGAGAAGGTTGGCCATTTGATCACACGAGAGAATACACATCAAACTTTAGTCGGCCTCCCTGCTCCATCTCTCGCCAGCACTCAGTTAGCGTACCGAGACCCAACAACGCTGAAACAAAACATTGCACAATGGTTAACGCAGTACGAGCGCGTCGTGATAGATACATCACCTCTTCTCAGTGTCAACCGAAGCAATATTGCGCCTCAAGTGATTGCTGGCGTATGTGATGCTACTTTGTTAGTAGCGCATTATGGCTCTACGACTGCAATCCAGCTCGAGCAAGCCAAAAAGCTACTCGATGCTAGCGATGCGAACTTGATTGGTTCTGTACTGAACATGAAGCACACTCCAAGCCTGAAAGATGAGTTAATCCGCCAAGTTTCCAAGCTGCGTTTCTTACCAAAAAAGTGGAAAGAAAAACTGTCCCAGCAAATTAAAAAAAGCGAACTGTTTATGTTATAGGGAGCGCTATTATGACGATAAATAACACATTGACTATCGAGCAAGAATTAGTGGATGAGCATATTCTTCAGCAAATGATCAAAGATACGTGCGCCGAAATCATCCCTACCTTGATTGATCACTATGTCGAAGAGTCACGCGATCGCATGGAGAAAATAGAGCAAGCATTAAGCACAAAAGACCTTCAAACATTAGAGTTCGAGGTTCACACACTGGGCAGTTCTGCTCTCGCTCTAGGCAATCGAACGCTTTCAAGACAAGCAAGAATGATTGAGAAGTACTGTGTCGAAGGAAAAATACCAAAAGCATTGGAGCTTTGTGAAACACTTCCTCAACTCGCCAATGAATCGTTTGATGCGTTAGAAAAGCGAAAAGCTCAAGGGTTTGAGTAGTATCAGTGTCTTACTCCCTAGCGAAGCATCGCGTTTGATAAAGCGCGATGCCGACATCATCTCAGAAATTTAGGCTCCAAATTCAGTCACCCTCGCCAAGCCACACACCTTGAAATTATTTGGGTATAACTTAATCAATTAAAAAGTATGGATTTTTCGCAAATTTCCTACCTTGTGCTAATACTTAAATAACGCTTTTCTCAAATTGAGAATTTTCAGCACTAGAGAGCTATAAACCACTCATAATGCCAAATAGTAGTGCTGACAAAAATCATAAAAAATGAAACAAACTACGTTGGGATGGGACTATGAGACCAAGGGTGTTACTGGTAGAGGACTCTACTTCACTAGCCATACTTTATAAGCAGTATGTGAAAGACGAACCTTATGACATTTTTCATGTCGAGACAGGTCGCGACGCGATTCAATTTATTGAAAGAAGCAAACCTCAGCTCATCATTCTCGATTTGAAACTGCCCGACATGTCTGGCGAAGACGTGTTGGATTGGATCAACCAGAATGACATTCCTACGTCCGTTATTATTGCTACGGCACACGGCAGCGTCGACTTAGCCGTTAATCTAATTCAAAAAGGTGCGGAAGATTTCTTAGAAAAGCCCATAAACGCTGATCGCCTAAAAACATCAGTCGCATTGCACCTCAAACGCGCCAAATTGGAAGATTTGGTGGAAAATATTCAGTCCAAGTTTGATCGCCACAACTATCACGGATTCATCGGTTCAAGCCTCCCGATGCAGGCGGTATACAAGACCATTGATGCTGTTGCGCCAACTTCTGCCAGTGTGTTTATTGTGGGAGAAAGCGGCACAGGTAAAGAAGTTTGTGCTGAAGCCGTCCACCGCCAGAGCGACCGTAAAGACAAGCCTTTTATTGCAATTAACTGTGGGGCTATTCCACGAGATTTGATGGAAAGTGAGATTTTTGGTCACGTTAAAGGGGCCTTTACTGGAGCAACAACAGATCGAAAAGGTGCGGCGACGCTGGCACATGGTGGCACGCTTTTTCTTGATGAGCTGTGTGAAATGGAACTAGAGATGCAAAAGAAGTTGCTCCGCTTTCTACAAACGGGCACTTACACCCCTCTTGGTGGCACTCGAGAAATGAAAGTGGATGTGAGAATCATTTGTGCCACTAACCGAGATCCATTAACAGAGGTAGAAGAAGGTCGTTTTCGTGAAGACTTATACTACCGTGTGCACGTTATACCTATCGATATGCCCCCATTACGTGAACGAGGAAGTGACATTGTCACGCTTGCCAAGTACTTCTTGACCACTTACGCCAAACAGGACAAAAAGAAATTCTCAACAATCGACAGCGAAGCTCAACATATCATCAAGCATTACGAATGGCCGGGTAATGTAAGGCAACTACAAAACATCATACGTAACATTGTGGTGCTTAATAACGACGAAAAAGTCACGGTGAACCACCTACCCGCTCAACTTACTAAAAAGTCTAAAGTGACGAAAACAACGACGCCTGCGCATGTTGCTCAAGAGTCAGCAAACATTGCACCAATCACACCACCACCTGGTTATACTGAGGAACCTTCACCTTCTGCGGTCGAACCGTCGATTACCGCAGCGGAGCAGCCTGGTACACCGTCCTCTGCTGCTACCTCACCGTACTTTAACTCTGATGGAACCATTCGCCCTATGTGGCAAGTAGAGCGTGAAGCAATTCAAAACGCAATTGCGTACTGTGATGGCAACGTTCTCAACGCCGCTGTCATGCTGGAGTTAAGCCCATCTACGGTTTACCGAAAAAAACAAGCGTGGGAAGCGGATGAAATTAATCTCGAACAATCTTGATAAACCTGCCATTGGTGAAATTTGGATCTTGCTTGATAGCCGTCTATTCGGCGGCATTGAAAGTCACGTTATCGAGCTAGCTCGGGGATTAATCGCCTTTGGAAACAAAGCTCGAGTTGTGCTAACCACTGAGTATTCGCCAGCCGCTCAGATTGTACAGAAGGCAAAAGAAGTCGCGATCCCTGTGAGTTACTTAAACTATTTGTCTGGCGAGCCCAATAAAGCTTTAAAAATTAAACACCTAACAAGCGCCGTCGCCAATCACCAACCCTCAGTGGTTCACTCCCATGGTTATAAAGCGTCGATTTTGTCGCGCTGCGCCAAACTGCTCACCCGTACGTTTCCTCGTTTGATTTCAACTTATCATGCTGGTGAATCGTCCTCAGGGAAACTATGGCTATACGATTGGCTTGATAGAAGCTCAGGCTGCCTATCCAACCATTGCTTTGCTGTTAGTCCAAGTATTCAGCGCAAAGTTTTTTGTTCTTCAGAACTGCTGAATAACTTTGTTTCGATTCCCAACAGTCAACTCAACTATCAGGAGATCGCTTTTGTCGGCCGATTGAGTCAGGAAAAAGGCGCCGATCAATTTATTGAGGTAGCGAGGCTCTGTCCAACATTACAGTTTAGTGTGTACGGTGATGGCCCGGAAAAAGAGTCGCTTAATCAAGCTGCCCCTCCAAATGTGGCTTTCTTCGGCCATCAAACCGATATGGAAGGTGTTTGGGAAAATATCAGCGTACTTATTATCTCTTCTCGTTATGAGGGTCTTCCAATGGCGGCGCTTGAAGCCATGTCGAGAGGCATTGCCGTGATGAGCTTACGTGTAGGTCGTCTTCCAGATATTATCCAAACGGGTAAAAATGGTTTTATCGTCGAAGACATTCCCTCTCTTGCTAAATGTCTTCATGACTGGATGTCGATTGGTGAAGCGCAACAATCACTCATTCGCCAGAATGCTCGACAAACCATCATTGATGATTTCTCAGCGCAAAGTGTGATTCCCGTATTGCTACAAAAATATCAAATTGAAACGGATCACTAATCCATATTGGTTCTCAATATGAGAATGATGAGTTCCAAACATAAATATCATATAAGATTCAGTCACATAAACTAATGGCATATTTTGGCATCTCTATTGCAGCTCAGCAGTTAACGCAGATTAATGATGAGACAGAGGTGACTTATGACTACGCCAAAACGCATTCTATATGTTCATTATGGTGATAATTGGATTCGCGGCAGTGAAGTGGTGCTTCTGGATCTCATTTCAGGAATCGACCGCAATAAGTTTGAGCCATTCGTATGGTCAAACTGCCAACCATTAATCGATAAGTGCCAATCGCTCGGAATTGAAGCGGAACATTCATCCTTCAATTTGGTGGGTGGTTGGAGCGCTCCACGCTGGGATATTAGCGGGTGGAATAGCCTTATCAAACAAGGCTCAGCTTTGATCGAAAAGCACAGCATCGACTTGGTACACGTCAATAGCGGCGGCCCTTGTCAATGGATGTGTTTGGCTGCTCGCATGAATCATATACCACTTGTCACGCAACTTCATTGCCATTATACATTGCGCGATCGCTTCTCTCTCGGACTTCACCTCTCTCCAAAATTGATTTGCGTTAGCAAAGATGTTGGACGCGAAATTCTTCAGGACGGCTACCCGCAAAACCAACTTCATGTCGTACACAACGGCGTGTCACTTCAAGGCGTGGATACACCCATCGACATTAAAGATCGACTCGGAATCCCATCACAGGCCTTTACCTTTCTGTCGGTGGGTTCGCTGATTAAGCGCAAAGGGTTCGACCGCCTTATTCGCGCAATGCGCATGCACAACTACCACCACCACAACCCTCACCTTGTTATTGTTGGTGACGGCGAAGAAAGAGAAGCATTGCAACAGCTTGCCGCGGATCTTGGTATCCAAGAGCGAGTGCACTTTGTCGGGGAGCAACACAATGCCGGAGAGTGGATGTGTGGTAATGCAGACGCTTTTATTAGCGGCGCCTATGAAGAGGCCTTTGGTCTCGTGCTCGGGGAAGCGGCTTTAGCTCAACTGCCTATCGTGGCTCCTAAAACGGGAGGCATTCCTGAGTTGTTCGAGCATAATCACTCTGCATTGCTGTACCAGAACAGTGGAATGGCGAGCCTGTTAAACGCGATTCAACAAGTCATGCAAGACGCAGCATTAAGAAACAAGCTGGCGGAAAACGCTTACCTACATGCTAGCCAGAACTTAACGACGACTGCATCTATCAACGCTATTGAACGTATTTACGAAGGTGAACTTAATAACAACGCCATTACACCAATGCCAATGACTCACTGCATGAAGCCTCTTTCACGCTGGTTGAGCATCAATTGAGGAGCCCGGTCATGAAACGTGTATTGATGTTCGACGCCATCCCAATGCAAGGTGGATCCAAAATCGCGAATGCAGAGCTCCTTAAGCAGTGCGATAAGCTGAACGTGATTGGTTATCTACTCACTACAAATCCAGAGCATTGGGCGTCACTGCTTAGTGATACACCGCGTGTGCAAGTTATAAAAATAAAACCATCACCATTTAACTCGACTCATGGACTGACCTACTGGTTGATGAACGCTTACTACTTTCTCCAACTTCTCTACGCGTGCATGAAGCTGCCAAAAATAGATAGCTTTTTGGGCCTATCTTGCCCAAGTAATGATATGCCTTTGTACTTACTACGATTAATTAGCAAAAAGCCTGTAGTACAGATGGTTCATGGCCCTATTGGACGATCGAGATCTGCTGGCTACTGCTTAGTAAAAGCATCGGCAATTTACTACTTGGCAAACACCCGCGAATCAATGGTAGAAGCATTACAGGCCTACCTCAAAACAGAGAAGCCAGCCACCGAACGCTATTGGTGTGGTTTGAATACATCTACGTTTGTTAATGGATTATCGAAAGATCGCTGGCCAAAACAAGCGAATCCGATTTCAAGCCGCGTTTTCTGGGCAGCTAGCTTACTAAAATGGAAGAACATCGATCTTTTGCTTGATGCTTTAACACTTGATGAGTCGAAAAAGATCAAATCCACCGTGTGTTACATCAAACCTAACGTGGCAGGTGTGGAATATTCAACACCGGACTTCAACACACAAGGTGTTGAATGGCATGAGTGCCCAAACAACTTAGATGAATTGCGTTCACAGTGTGGTGTGTTTGTTTCCACCAGTATCAACGAACCTTTTGGGTTATCTATTTTGGAGGCTCTCGCTGCAGGTATGTGTGTCGTCATTCCACATGATGATAGTTATTGGGACCGCGTGTTAACTCACGGCCGAAATTGTATTAAATACACGCCTAACAATGTGGCTTCGCTACACAACGCAATTCGCCTTTTGAATGAATCGCCGTGGATGAAAGTAACGATGGGTATCGAAGCACTTAATGTTTCTCAACTATACACAGCCGAACGTTGTTATTTGCCAATCGCCCAGCACCTTGCTGCCGAAATTGCTACCAACAATGATTGCACACTCAAGACACCGCGAGACATCAAAGGATATGATCATGTCTAAAGCAATGACCAACATGACGCTATTTGCTATCGCCTTAGTGATCAATAAAAGCATCAGCCTAATCATGCTGCCTGTATTGCCCCACTTTCTCTCACCAGAACAAATGGGCAAGCTTGAGCTTCTAACAACCTTTGGTGTTGTTACGACCTTGTTTGTCAGTTTCGCTTTGCATGAAGCGCTTTATCGATTCGTCGGCGTTGAAAAGGATCAAAATACGCGCACAAGCCTACTAAACCAGCTGTACTCACTTGCTTTACTCATCGCTGGCGTCGTCGCTCTTAGCTTGCTCACTATCATTTTAATCGCCCCCATTCCCGCGCCTTTTACGCGAGTCGAATTTGCTATTGTTATGTTTGCCATCGTTCTAGAAGGCAGTATTGCAATCGGCACTGCCTGGTTAAGAACACAAGACGACAAAGCAAGAACACTGCTTAACGTCATGGTCACTACCACCATTTTTCAGGTCATTTTTATCGTCGCGGCGCTGTCTGTTCATCCCCATGTTATTTCTGTTTTGTGGGGGGGCTTGTTGGCTGCTATTACTCAATTTGTTTGGCTGCACATCGTTAACCGTTACAATGTCACCCTTCCTAAGCTGACATTGGCAAAACAATACCTAAACTACTGCCTACCAATGATGATGGCCGGTTTAGTAGCATTTTGTCTCAATGGCGCTGAACGCTGGTTCATTGGTGCCAACACTTCTCTTGCGACGTTAGGGATTTACGCGATAGCGGTAAAATTTGCAGTGGGCATGTGTATTTTAGTGCAGCCGTTTGGCATGTGGTGGATGCCACGTCGATTTAACTACTTAGAAGGGCGCAAGAGCACTGAAGCAGTGCGCATCACACACTTAGGTATGATTTACATTACAGGTTTGAGTGTAGTGGTCGGCACATTAGCAATGGTGATGATCACCTACTTACTGCCAGAAACCTATCATGAGGCGGTACTATTCAGCTTATTCTTGCTACCTATCGCCATGTTAAAAGAATGGAGTGAGTTGATTAACATCTCCATTTTGTACAAGCGTCGTACTCGCTGGCTACTGGGTATAAATGTCGTCTCTGCGTGCGTTGCGATTGCTTTGCTGTTTGGCTTATCTTCTCTGGGTATTTATGGGGTGTTCATTGCGCTTTATTACGCACAACTGTGTAAGTTGGGCCTAACTTATGTAGTAGGCCAACAATGTATGACGTTGCCTTTTCACCTCAGTCTGATGGTTTTATTACAGATTATATCCGGTGTGGCACTGTTCCTGCTTCACTCTTCACAATCAATAGGAATCGCCATCGCAATTTGCATTTTGACATGCAGTTTGCTGGCAGGGATAGCCACTCGCTACATGAGTAAAGAGACGCTCAATGCTCTCACTCGATACATAGTGAAACGGCGTGGACAGGTGAAGAGATACTCGTTATGAATGAAACCAAGGTGAGAACAAAACAGTCCATCGCAGCACTGACGATTACAGTCTGTATCGGCCTGCTTTGGATTGTTATGCCTCATCCCATTTTGATTGTTGCGTTGTGTTTCGCACCACTCGCGTTACTGTTTGTTCTCAATCAAACGTTTTGGCTTGTCACACTGTTCGTTATTTTTTCATTCTTTCGTATTCACGAAGCCTTTCCTGTTATCTATAACTTCAAGATCCCATTACTGTTATCATTGGGGGCACTCGCCGCACTCGCTTTTCACCTTCTTATAAGCCGCCAGATTACAGCTTTTTGGCACCCTTCATTAAAGTGGCTGTGTATATTTTGGGGTCTGGTGATCATCGGAATCATATTCGCTTCCAGTCGTGATATCGCAATAACGGTGTTCAAAAACACCTATTGGAAAATCATCATTATGACGTTGGCCATCACCTGGCTTATTACTAAACCTTCACAGCTCGCACAGATGTCAAAAGCAATTATTTTCGCCGGATTATTGATTGGCTTAGTGGCATTACAAAACGCTGCGAATGGCATTGATTTGGTTGAAGGGACGCGCGTGTCGATAGGACGATCCATAGGTTCAGTACTTGGCGATCCTAACGATTTGGCACTAGTGCTGATGTTTCCCCTTGCCTTTACCGTTAGTCAATTGATGGAGAAGCATTCCCCCAAGCATCTCAGGCTCTTTGCCCTTATCACCTGTTTGGTTTTGTTCTTTGCGATCATTGAGACGCAGAGCCGCGGGGGGTTACTAGGTTCACTGTCTGTATTTGCCTACTTTGCTTTTAAACACATCAAAAGCAAAACATTAGTCTTGGTATTAGGCGCTATCGCAGCGATCGTACTCTACGCATTCGCTGGTATTTCAGGACGAGAATCGGGGGGAGCCGCTGAGGATGGTATAGATGCCTCTGCGATGGGGCGACTTTATGCGTGGGAAGCGGCATTTAAAATGGCGCTGCATCACCCGTTGACTGGCGTAGGTCTAGATAACTTCTACTTTAATTACTATTTCTACAGCCCACACTGGGATGGTATCAACCACGCCGTCCATAGCACTTGGTTTGGCGTGTTAGCAGAAACGGGTTTTGTCGGGCTCGCGGTGTTCATTACTTTAATTGTGTCATTGATCCGCACCTCTTTGCATTCCATCTCATTGTTGACACCAAAATCAGATTACACCCTCTCTGTTGGTGCAAACGCCGTGTTAAGTGGGCTTATCGGTACCATCGTATCAGGTACGTTTCTGACTCAAGGTTTCACTTGGCCAATTTACATTCTAGCGGCATTAACAGTTGTCGTTAGCCGAATTGTTCAAAGTGACTGTCAAAATGAGAAATCCTAGTTTCAAACATAAACAAAACCCATAACTCACTGTTTTAAAATGGCTAATTCCTTGGCACGCATTGTGATTACTCACTTAATTAGTAATCAAATAACCAAGACTCAAGGAGAGCCACATGACGGACATCGTAGTATTTGGAGAAGATTTTGGTGGGTTACCCTCTTCCACTCAGCATATTGTCAAGCAACTAGCAGCGAACCATCGAATCCTTTGGGTTAACTCCATTGGCCTTCGTCAACCTAAGCTGGATTCTAAAGACATACAGCGTGCGTTAAACAAACTCACTCGTGTATTTCATAACGTAGGCTCACACAAGCCAACATTGGACTCTGAAACAAACCCAAACATTCACATCATCAACTTGCTCACCATTCCTGCCCCTAGTTCTGCATTAGCAAGAAAAGTGGCCGCTAAGATGATGAAACACCAACTCAATAAACAATTACAAGCTCTTGGTTTTGATAAGCCTGTATTTTGGACGTCGCTCCCGACTGCTGCCGATCTTTGTGCAGAAATGAACCCACGTGGACTGATTTACTATTGTGGCGATGACTTTAGCGCTTTAGCTGGTGTTGACCACGACACGGTGGCCAAGCACGAACGTACTCTTGTTAATGCGGCCAGCGTTATCTTTACGGCAAGCGAAACACTCTCCACCAAATTTCCATCTGGTAAAACCGTCACTTTGCCTCACGGTGTCGACTTTAGTCTGTTTTCTGAGCCAGCACCTAAGGCTGAAGATTTTCCTAATAATGGTCGCAAAGTGCTGGGCTTTTATGGCAGTTTGTCTGAATGGTTAGACTACGACTTAATTGCCCAAGTCGCAGACCAAGCGCCTGACTGGGATCTCGTGTTCATCGGCCCTAACGAGTTCAGTGATAATCCACTTCCACAAAGATGCAACGTATACTACCTGGGCCCGAGAGCGCATCACACTCTGCCACGTTACTCCCAACACTGGGATGCCAGTTGGTTGCCCTTTGTTGATAACGCTCAAGTCAAGGCATGTAATCCGCTTAAACTTCTTGAGTACTTGGCAACAGGAACCCCTGTTATCAGCACACCGTTTCCTGCATTAATGCCCTACAAGCATATGCTACATGTAGTTCAAAATTTAGAAGACGTATGTGCCAGTCTCGATCACTTGATCCCACCCCCAGCAAACTCAAAGCAATATGTTCAACAGCAAAGCTGGGAAGCAAGAGCCAACCAAGTTGAGAAATTAGTGAGGGCGCTATGAACGATTTAAGAGAAAACCTCAGCGTACTGTTACATGGAGCTTGGAGACGTCGCTACATGATCGTTATTCCTATGCTTGTATTGCCTGTGCTGGGTTTCATCGTAAGTAAACTGGTTCCGACGACTTATGTTGCTCATACCAGCATGCTTATTCAAGAGACAGCGAAAATGAACCCGTTCCTTCAAGACCTTGCCGTCTCAACAATGCTTAAAGACCGATTGAGCGCACTCAGTACTCTGCTAAAAAGCCGACACGTTTTGTATTCTGTCGCAAAAGAACAATCGCTGATCAATGACGAGATGAGTGCAAAAGAGCAAGAGTTCATCATAAAAGATCTTGCGTCGCGCCTGTCTGTTCAGCCACTCGGTAAAGACTTCATTCAAATTCAATTGCAAAGTGGTAAATCAGAAGGAATGGAGTCGATGCTGCTGTCTGTCAGAGAGCATTTTGTCGAACAGCTTTTGGCTCCTGAGCGTTCTTCGATTAAAGATTCGAGCCATTTTTTGACTATCCATATCAACAAACGCAGGGAAGAACTAGACAAGGCAGAGCAAGCCTTTGCAGAGTATAAAAATACTTACTCAGACGCGACGCCCGAAATGCAAGCTCAAAGCCTTACTCGCCTTGCTAGCCTCAAACAAACGCTAGCCGAAAAGGAGGCGGAGCTTGCTGGTGTTTCACGAAGTCTAGGCAGTTTGGATCAACAACTATCCAAAACGAACCCGGTTATCGGTAAACTGGAAGAGCAAATCATCGACATTCGTAGTGAACTTACCCTGCTTCGCGCTAAATACACAGAGGCGCATAGTTTAGTGCAAGGTAAGTTGCGAGAATTAAACCGGTTGGAGCAGGAACGCTCGGTACTCTTGAACTCTAAACAACCAGAACTAAACAGTGCTCAACTATGGGATATCGCGAGCAATACCACAGTAAACAGTCTTGGCGAAGCACAGCCTCTACTTGTCTCCCAACTACATCAATTACAAATGATGCGCGGACGTTTTGAAGCACTTACGGAAGAAACCAACAGCTTGCGAGACATGATCCAAGAATTAGAGCGAAATGCGCACCAATTTGGGAGCACGGCAACAGAAATCAACCGCTTAGCTCGTGACGTCGCAGTGAAGAGAGAAATGTATGACGAACTCGTCGAACGCTATGAGATGGCCCAACTAACAGGCTCTTTGGGAGAGTTTGAAGAGAATAAGCGCGTAAAAATCATTGATGAACCGTTCACGCCAACGATTCCAACTAACTTACCTAGTTTTGTATTTGTCATTTTAGGATTTATTGGTGGCGCTGGTTTAGGCATTGGATTAGCGACGATACTTGAGTTAGCCGATAACTCTATCCGCTCTAAAAGAGCATTAGAAAAACACCTTGGTGTTCCTGTCATCACCACTTTACCTAACGTAGTGTACGGAAACTAACCGCCATAAGAACTCATTTACAAGCACTCGGTCTGCGAGTGCTTTTCTTTTACTACTGCCTTATACAGCCTCATAGCATGTCCACTAATATGAATCTCAAATTGAGAATAAACATAAAGTCTCACAAGCATCAATATTAACTTATTGTTTTTAAATGATTAATTTTTTGGCACGCAGTCTGCAACTCCTAAATAAACAAAGAACTCAACGAGGGTTTGAAAATGGAATTCAGACAAAAACACAATAACACTAAGCACAGCAAAAAAGTGATATTACACGTCGTGCAACACTTAGCTCCTGGTGGTTTAGAAACGCTCGTACTAGAAATGCTTCGTTTTGCGCAGCCAAACCATTCCGTTTTTGTCGTGAGCTTAGAAGGAAGCAAAGAACATGCACTACAAGGCTGGCAAAAACTATTGCCCTACCAAGGCCAACTGCACTTTCTTAATAAGAAACCTGGATTCAGCGGAAAAACCATCAGTACGCTGACTTCCATGCTCAAAGGACTTAAGCCTGACGTGGTCCACACCCATCATATCGGCCCACTTCTGTATGGTGGTATTGCTGCACGTTTAGCGCACGTACCTGTAGTGATTCATACCGAGCACGACGCATGGCACCTTAATAACAAAAAATCAGCTCGACTACAGTCCCTTTTGCTAACGATGATTCGCCCGCAAGTAGTTGCCGATGCTAACTTTGTCGCCCATCAAATACAGACTAAGTTAAAGTATCGCAAAATTTGTACTATCCATAACGGGATTGACTGTCAGAAGTTTAAAAGCGGTGACCAAACGGCAACAAGACACTTGTTTGAACTTCCAACCGACAAAATCGTGATTGGCGTTGCCGGGCGTCTAGAAGCAGTTAAAGGCCATAAAGTGCTTATCGAAGCATTCTCTCATCTTACGCCAAACACACACCTAGCCATTGCTGGAGATGGTTCTCAGCGAGCTCAATTGGAAGCACAAGTTAGAACGTTAAAACTTGAAGATCGAGTAACTTTTTTAGGCTTGGTCGACGATATGCCCAGCTTTTACCAAAGCCTAGACTTGTTTTGCTTACCATCACTTCAAGAGGGATTTCCTCTCTCAACCCTCGAGGCTCAAGCATGTGACATTCCTTGCGTCGCGACGGATGTTGGCGGCGTGAAAGAGACGCTCTGTCCGAACAACAGCACACTGGTTGAAGCAAATCGCGTGTTTTCGTTGGCCGAAGCGTTATCACAGCAACTGGAATCATCACACCATTCTCCTCGAACTTTTATTCTCAAACACTTTGATATCAGAGACATGGTGAGTCGCTACTCACGTTTGGCCAAGGAGGCTAGCTATGAATGATTTACTTTGGATTATAGGGTTTGGTTTATCCGCGTTTTTGATTGTCTATCATCACGTTGGGTACCCACTGCTCCTTAAGTGGCTTCCTTTAAAACAGCAAGACGAAACCAAAGCACCATTTGTAGAGCGAGCTTACAAAGCCTCCAAAACAGACAGCCAGCTACCCTCTATTACTGTCATCGTGCCCGCCTACAATGAAGAACAATGGATAGCAGAGAAGATCCGTAACCTTGCGAGCCTAGACTACCCGAGGGATAAATTAAGAGTAGTGATCGCATGTGATGGCTGCACAGATAACACAGCCGAGATTGCTCAAGCGACAATTCAAGAAGCAATCTGCTCTGATACTCTGTTCATTATTAATGATCACCAAGTCAATCGCGGTAAAGTTGCCCTACTCAACGAAGAAATGCGTCATGTTAGCTCGGACATTACCGCACTGAGTGACACGTCGGCATTGATTTCTTGCGATTCTCTATTGCTAGCTAGTCAGCATTATCAAAATGAGAACGTTGGAGTGGTTAACGCAACATATCAAATAATGAGCACTGATAACCAAGGTGAAGCGGCGTATTGGCAATACCAGTCTCGAGTAAAGCACCAAGAATCTTTGTTAGGTTCAACGATTGGTTCCCACGGTGCGTTTTACACTTTCAGAACTCACTTATTTGAACCACTGGAAGTTAGCACCATTAATGACGACTTTATTCTCCCTATGAGAATCGTTTTGCGAGGCTATAGCGCTATTTACGAGCCAAACATGCTGGCTCTTGAACTAGAACAGAGCTCAGACAACGCAGATTTCAAGCGGCGCCTAAGAATTTCAGCGGGTAACATGCAGCAGCTCATGCAATTAAAGAAATTACTGCTACCTCGTTATCGTGGCACTGCCTTTGCATTTCTATCGGGAAAGGTTCTGCGCTTAGCAACACCCTATTTGATGATTGTTTGCTTTATTTGCTCACTACTACTGGCACACAATCCGCTGTTTCAAGTAATGCTGTCCGCACAAGTTGGTATTTATAGCATCGCGCTTATCACTTACTTGATGCCAGCACTTAACACAATTAAACCTTTTAAGCTGATTAGCTACATCGTCATTGGTCATCTCGCCAACTTTATCGGCGGTATGAAGTATTTACTCGGAATGGAAAATGGACGTTGGAAACGCGTCAACCAATAAGGAAAGCATCATGAAAAACTCACGCTACGATTCAAATGTATGCCACGCGAAAAGAACGTTTGATGTACTGGTTGCAATGTTTATTTTGCTCGTCACTGCACCGCTATTCCCATTTATCGCGCTAGCTATAAAAATCACATCGAAAGGCCCAGTGATCTATCGTCAACTGCGTGTTGGGCGCTGTACACCAGAAAAAATGGATCTTTTTCAAATCATGAAGTTTCGCACCATGTATATTGATGCAGAGCAACGCTCTGGCGCAGTATGGGCAACTGAAAATGATCCCCGCATCACGCCAGTAGGACGCTTTTTACGCAAAACGCGTTTAGATGAACTACCTCAACTGTTTAATGTGTTGAGAGGTGAAATGTCGATGATTGGACCGCGCCCAGAACGCCCAGCTTTCTACCAGAAATTGGAAGATGAAATCCCCTATTTTGTAGAGCGCACATATGGCGTGTTACCAGGTATCACAGGCTTAGCTCAGGTTAACCAAGGCTATGATGCATGCATTGAAGATGTAAGACGCAAAGTTGGGTTTGACCACAGTTACGCACTAAGCTTAGGTTCGTTTTACTCTTGGATTTCAATGGACCTTTCAATCATGAGCAAAACATTCGTTGTGATGATTGACGGACGAGGTCAATAGCTTCCGGTTCTGGTAACAGTCACTCTTGCCACTGGCGGCGCATCTTTTCTATCGTCGCTGGTGGCACGTCATGAATGCTTTGATACGCTCCGTGACACACTTTAATTTCCACCTCGATGCGCTTCTTCATGCAGTAGTCCATGTAACGCTTCATCTCCCAATGTCGAACAAACGTATTGCTCACAATCACGACTTTCCCTTTGTTCAACCACTTTCTAGTTTGCTGAAAACACCACTCATGCGCTTGAGGTAATTGAACCGGTTCAAAGTGATAATCACCTTCATCATTTTCAAAATACATGTCAGCTTCAAAATGCTTAGCACCAAGCTCTATTGCCAGTTGTTTTGCTAAGGTTGTTTTACCTGAACCCGGAAGTCCACGAATAAGAATGAGTTTAGCCAGTGACATAATGCAGTTTAATGAGGTGGAAATAAGCCTAAACTGTAACGAAATTATTGGAAAAGAAAAGTAGAAATAAAAAATGCCGAGCACATAAGGCTCGGCATTTAAACTCAATCATGGATCGCGTTGTATTTATTTGTAAGCTGGCAGTTCAGTTCTTAACCCTTTCACCAAACTGACACACATCAACAGCAGAACAAAAGTAAACGGTAATCCTGTTGCAACAACGCCTGATTGCAATGCTTGCAGGGCTTCTTTACCACCAACCCAAAGCATTACGGCTGCAATTGCACCTTCAATACACGCCCAGAAAATGCGTTGCGGTACTGGTGCATCAATCTTACCACCGGCGGTAATACTATCGATAACCAGCGAGCCAGAGTCTGACGATGTAATAAAGAATACCAGAATCAGCACGATAGAAAGCATTGAAATCACTGAGCTGTACGGAAGCGCATCGTAAACATGGAACAGAGTCAATGAAATATCAGTTAGGCCATTTGCACCTAGCTCACCAACTTTATTCACCACTTGGTCAAGCGCGATACCACCAAACACAGACATCCAAATCAAAGTAACAACTGTAGGAATAACGATGACTGCGAATAAGAATTCTCGAACCGTACGACCTTTAGACACACGCGCGATAAACATACCAACAAACGGTGACCAAGATACCCACCAAGCCCAGTAGAATACCGTCCAGCCGTGCATCCAAGTTTCATCTTCACGACCGTGAGGGTTACTCAATGGAATAATATTTTCAATGTAAGCCATTGTTGTGTCGCGTAGCGAGCTCCACGCCGTATCAAACGTGATGAAGGTAATGAAAATAAGCAGCGCAAACGCAACCACCATATTGACGTTACTCAGTAGCTTAACACCACCATCAATGCCACGAATCACTGATAACACCGCGATAAAGGTAACGAAGGTGATCACAATCATTTGTGTACCAATGCCGCCTTCTAGACCAAAGACATGGTTAATACCACTGGTCGCCTGCTGAGCACCTAGACCTAGCGACGTTGCAAGACCAAATAGCGTCGACAAAACGGCAAGGATATCAATAACGTGACCTAACCAACCCCATGCACGGTCACCAAAAATTGGATAGAACGCCGCGCGCAATGAAAGTGGTAAACCTTTGTTAAAGGCAAAAAACGCTAATGCTAGTGCAACGAGTGCGTAAATACTCCAACCATGCACACCCCAGTGGAACATAGTGGCACCCATCGCAAGGGATTTTGCTTCTTCGGTGTATGGTACTGCGTTAAGTGGCATTCCCCACCAATCAGTGAAATACGCGGTCGGCTCAGCCACACTCCAGAACAGAAGACCAATACCCATACCCGCGGCGAAAAGCATCGACAACCAAGAAACGGTTGAGTGATCCGGCGTTGCTTCTTTGCCACCTAAGCGGATTTTACCTAGCGGAGAAAAAAGAAGAGCAACGGCGAACAATAAGAAGAAGTTTGTCGACCACATAAAAAACGCATCAAACTGTTCGATAATTCCGTTTTTTAGACCGTTTAATACGTCACGAGCAGTGGTTGGCTCAACAAGAAGAAGTGAAATCAGACAGAAAACAACGAGCCCCGCACTAATGCCAAAAACCGGGTTATGTATATCGAATCCCCACTTTTGAACGTTATCCTGTCCAACCTGATAATCGGTTGTATCAATACTATATTTTTTAAATGCATTATCCATAAATACAAATTTAACGTGAATTTGAAACGCCCCTCAGGTGAGAAGAACTCCAATACCGCCCTCCATTAATTTGAACTCTAAAGTTTTAAAGCGGGACAAATTTTAGCAGCAATCACATATTTTTGCAAAAAGTCGTGATTTATTGCATTTTAAGCTCAATTCGAGACAGATGAAGGGGGAATAATATCAACACAAAAATTATGAGGTCTAACGATTGATTTTGTCGTAGGTTGTAGACTAGAAAAGACACAAGAAAGACTTAAGTTCATAGCCAGTCACAGCGCAAATAGAGAAGACCTGCGCTGATTTGGTTTCACAATTAACGACGAAACCAAATCAGCAAACCTTTCATCCAGCGAGCGTTATAAGAAATGGAAGGTGATGTTCCCTGTTACGCTGCTAACGGTATCGCTATCGCCTTCAATATCCACGCCAAACGCTTGATAACTCGCGCCCACAGACACATTGTCAAGCAAGAAGTATTCGGCACCAACACCATACATGTAAGAGACGCCATCATCTTTGTCTAAGTTTCTCAGTCCGCCGTCATAATCAACGTTGAATGCATTGATGCCGCCTTTTGCGTAAACGTGTAACGGGCCGAAGTCGATACTAGGTTTCGCCGCTAAATAGAATGAATCAAAATCAGCACTACCCCTGCTGCCACTCAAAGATAAATCCACTTTGCCGTGGTTAAAGTAGCCTGCTTCAATGCCAATGAATGGCAAAATACCAGTACCGACATGAATACCATAAGTTGTATCATTTTCGCTGTCGATATCGGACTGACCAATTTGACCACCAGCGTAAATCCAAGAGTCAGCCATTGCTGACGTTGAGCACAACGTTAGAGCGAATAACGAGAGTGTTTTTTCATACTATCCCTTCCTGATCGATTCCTAAGCGAAACATTACGCAAATATGCGCATTTAATCGCCACTATATATTGGAAAGCATAGGCATTTTAAGACTCTAAAAGTGAATAATTTATGTTCAACTTTTGTTTTGTGACTTCCAGACAAAAAAACACCGACATAAAGCCGGTGTGTTTCATATGGTGTTAGAAAGCTTGACGCTTATAGGAAATGTAGTGTTGCGTTAACAGAGAACGTGCTGATATCGTCTTTACCAGCAGTGTAGTTCATGTAGCTAGCACCAACAGACATTGGGCCAAAAATGAAGTACTCAGCACCCACACCGTACATTAGGTCCAAATCGTCATCGTCTTTGCCGCCTTTCACTTTTTTGTCCCACTGATGGAAACCACCTTTTGCGTACACGTGTAGCGGACCGAAGTCGATGCTTGGCTTAAGTGCTGCGTAGTAAGAAGTTAGCTTAGTGTCTTGACCATTTACGTTGAACTCACCGTGTTGTGTTACACCAGCTTCAACACCAATGATAGGTAGAATGCCTGTACCAACGTGAACAGAGTATGATGTGTCCGTTTCACCTTTGTAGTCAGACTGACCTACTGTTGCACCACCGTAAATCCAAGAATCCGCCATTGCCGCAGAAGATGCGCCAAGTAGCGCCACTGCTAATAGAGTTTTTTTCATCATCTACCTTTACTCTTTATTATTCCCACGTCTGCATAACTCAGTCGTTGGTACTACAAATAAAGGGAGGCGAACTATTGCCTCCCAGAACTAAAAAATAATGCTTATTGAGTTACTAGCAATTAGTGTACCAGCAACTTCTTAAGCGATAATTACAAATCTGACACTATTTTACTGGTTGATTAGCAAGCATCAATCGCGTTTTTGACTCGTTTATCAGAAACAGGATAAGGAGTGCCTAATTGTTGAGCAAAGTAACTCACGCGAAGTTCTTCAATCATCCAACGCACTTCTTTTACATTTTCAGGAATGGCCACACCTTTCGGGATCTTGTTCAGCAACTCTTTATAGTCTTGAGTCACAGATTCAATCTTCAGCATATGTAAACGATCTTTGTTTGGATCGATTGGCAACTTCTCCATACGACGCTCTATCGCGCGCATGTAGCGAAGAATATCCGGCAAGCGCTTCCAGCCACATTCCGTTGCAAAGCCTTTGAAGATCAAGCCTTCAATTTGTGCTTTGATATCGGACAGAGCAAACGCCATTGTGAAGTCGATCTTGCCTTTTAGCTTCTTATTGATGCTAAACGCCGTGGTCAGAATAGTCTCAACCTGTTGAGCGATCTCTACAACGGTGTCACCCAATTCAGCACGAACGTGTTCTTTCAATGCTTCGAACTTCTCTGGCTCCCAAACTAAACCACCCTGCTCTTCAATAAGCTTATCGACACCGCAGGCAATGCAGTCATCTATCAGATCAAGCACTTTGCCGTAAGGGTTAAAATACAACCCCAACTTCGATTTGTTCGGTAAGTTAGCGTGCAAATATTTAATTGGAGACGGTACATTCAACAAAATCAAACGACGCTGGCCAGCGCGCATTGCGGTGATCTGCTCGTACTCCGTTTCGTAGAGTTTGATTTCAACGCTGTCTTTGGTATCAACAAGCGCCGGATACGCTTTTACATCGTAGCCGCCACGTTTTTGTTGATACACTTTCGGCAATTCTCCAAAACTCCACGTATGCAGACCTTGCTGTTCGATATCGTCATCCGCAACTTTGGAAAGCGTTTCTTGAACTTTGTCTTTCAAACTTTCTTTCAGTTCATGAAGGTCTTTGTTTTCCTTCAGTTTACGATTTCGGTGATCAACCGCACGAAACGTGACTTTCAAGTGCTCAGGTACTTGTTCCAAGTTCCAGTCTTCACGCAGCACTTCTACGCCCGTCATGCGTCGCAACTCTTTCTCCAATGAATCTAACAGCGGAGCTTCCATTGGCGTAACGCGCGCTAAGAATGCATCGGCATAGTTCGGCGCAGGCACAAAGTTCTTACGAATTGTCTTTGGCAACGATTTAATCAAGCTAACCACAAGCTCATGGCGTAAACCTGGGATCTGCCAGTCAAAGCCCGCTGGTTCAACTTGGTTTAAAATCGGCAACGGCAAATGCACTGTGACACCGTCACTATCATCGCCTGGTTCAAATTGGTAACTCAATTTGAGCTTCAAACCATTTTGATGCCAGAAGTTCGGGTAATCCAAATCGGTCACATGGCTAGCATCACCCTTGAATAGCATCTCTTTTTCAAAGTTCAGCAGTTCCGGATTTTCTTTAGATGCCTTTTTCCACCACGTATCGAAATGCTTACCAGACACCACTTCGGTGCCAACGCGTTGGTCATAGAAATCAAACAGCTCATCATCATCCACTAAGATGTCTCGACGACGAGATTTATGCTCAAGCTCTTCCACTTCTTGCAGAAGCTTACGGTTTTGCTTAAAGAACGCGTGTTTGGTTTCCCATTCACCCTCAACCAATGCACTACGAATGAAGATTTCGCGACTTATGGTCGAATCGATACTGCCGTAGTTGACCAAGCGTTTCGGTACGATTGGTACGCCGTAAAGCATGACTTTTTCGTGCGCCATCACCGCAGCGCGTTTCTTCGACCAATGTGGTTCGCTGTAACTGCGTTTAATAAGGTGTTTAGCTAACGGCTCAATCCATTCTGGCTGAATCTTTGCGATGATACGACCCCAAAGTTTTGAGGTTTCCACCAACTCAGCAGACATGATCCACTTAGGCTGTTTCTTGAATAGACCTGATGCAGGGAAGATATGGAAACGAGCATTACGCGCGCCTTGATATTCATTCTTTTCTTGGTCTTTCATGCCGATGTGCGACAGCAAACCAACCAAAATGGCACTGTGTACGCCATGGTAAGAAGCGGGCTCGTCGTTAAGCTTGAACTCCATCTCACGCATCGACTGATGAATTTGGAAGTACACGTCTTGCCACTCGCGAACGCGCAAGTAGTTCAAATAGTCTTGCTTACACTGTTTGCGGAACTGATTGCTAGACAAGGCTTTTTGCTGCTTTTGGATGTATTCCCACAAATTCACAAATGTCAGGAAGTCCGACTCTTCATGGAAGAAGCGACGATGTTTATCGTCTGAAGATTGTTGTTTGTCGGAAGGACGCTCGCGTGGATCTTGAATCGACAAGGCAGCTGCGATGATCATCACTTCTTTAAGCGCACCATATTTTGGCGCTTCCAATACCATACGCGCCAAGCGCGGATCGATTGGCAAACGCGCTAATTGGCGACCAATGGAAGTCAGGCGCTTTTTCGGGTCTTTTACCTCAGAGTTAATCGCACCAAGCTCTTCCAGCAAACGCACGCCGTCTTGGATGTTACGTTTATCCGGTGCTTCCACAAACGGAAACGCTTGAATATCACCCAAACCAAGTGCCGTCATTTGCAAGATAACCGACGCTAGATTGGTACGTAGGATTTCAGGATCAGTAAACTCTGGGCGTGACTCAAAATCTTCCTCTGAGTACAGACGAATACAAATACCCTCTTCCACACGACCACAACGACCTTTTCGCTGGTTCGCACTCGCCTGAGAAACTGGCTCAATTGGAAGACGCTGAACCTTAGTACGGTAACTGTATCGACTGATACGCGCCGTACCCGGGTCGATAACGTACTTAATGCCCGGAACAGTTAGCGAGGTTTCTGCCACGTTGGTTGCCAGTACAATTCGGCGACCAGTATGAGGTTGGAAAATCTTATTCTGCTCACCTGCCGACAAACGCGCGTAAAGCGGCACAATTTCCGTGCTCTTCAGATTACGTTTGGACAATGCATCTGCGGTATCACGGATTTCACGTTCACCGTTCATGAAAATCAGGATGTCACCTAAACCTTCATCGCACAGTTCGTCTACCGCTTCGAAGATGCCTTCAAGCTGGTCACGATCATTGTCGTCATCACCGCTTAGTGGGCGGTAACGTGTTTCTACTGGGTAAGTACGACCCGATACTTCAATGATTGGTGCATTGTTGAAGTGTTTTGAGAAGCGTTCTGGGTCGATGGTTGCCGACGTGATGATCACTTTCAAATCAGGACGACGTGGCAGCAACTCTTTCAAGTAACCCAAGATGAAATCGATGTTAAGGCTGCGCTCGTGCGCTTCATCGATAATGATGGTGTCGTATTGATTCAAGAAACGGTCATGCTGAATTTCAGCCAACAAGATACCGTCCGTCATCAATTTGATTTGGGTATTTTCAGAGATCTGATCGTTGAATCGAACCTTGTAACCAACAAACTCACCAAGCTTGGTTTCCATCTCTTCGGCAATACGGTTAGCAACCGAACGCGCTGCAAGACGACGAGGCTGAGTATGACCAATCAGGCCAAATTTACCGCGACCAAGCTCAGCACAGATTTTTGGTAGCTGAGTGGTTTTACCAGAACCGGTTTCACCCGCGACGATAACCACTTGGTTTTCTTCGATCGCTTTCGCAATATCGTCGCGTTTTTGGCTTACAGGCAGGATTTCTGGGTATTCAATCGTTGGTTTGTAGTTGCTGCGCTGCTCTGCAACCATCATGGATTTTGCGATGTCTAATGCGATTTCGTCGAACACAGCATTACGCGCTGCGTCCTTCTTAATTTTGCTTGCACCAGAAATACGTTTACTCAAGCGGAAACGGTCGCGCATCATGCACTGATTCAGCGCTTTACGCAGAGATGCCGCGCTATTAACTTGAGCCTGAGGTGTTTGAGCTTGTTTCGCTGTCGCTTTTTGCGCACCATTTGACGGTGTCGCTTGCTCTTCAGATAGATTCTTTTTTGGGGGCTGTGACGAAGTCAAAGCGTTTCCTATTCTTTTCATTACAAAAACTGCGCGGATTGTATCACACAAGATCTGTAACAAGATAACCGAAAGCTCATTCAATTTTTTCGAACATGTTCAGCGAATCGCTAGGCTTTTGAACTCACTTACGTTGCTTATAATGGCTCCCATAGTCGAAAGCACTTATTTAAGGAATAACCATTATGTCTCGTGTACTAGCTCTAAAATCAAGCATCCTTGGCGATTACTCTCAATCAAACAAATTGGTTGAAGACTTCATCAAAAATGTAGACCAAGACAAGCTTACTGTTCGTGATTTGGCTGCAAACCCGCTACCTGTTTTGGACTTCGCCGTTGCGACTGCACTGCGCGCTACGGAAGATCTTTCACAAGAACAGCAAGCGGTGGTCGACTTGTCTGACACCCTTATTGAAGAAGTAAAGGCCGCAGACACTTTGGTTATTGCCGCTCCAATGTACAACTTTACCATCCCGACTCAGCTTAAAAACTGGATTGATTTGATTGCTCGTGCAGGCGTGACATTCAAATACACAGAAAACGGCGTTCAAGGTTTGATTGAAGGTAAAAAGGCGATTGTAATAACGACTCGTGGTGGTATTCATAAAGATTCACCAACTGACAACGTTACGCCATACCTACGCACTGTACTGGGTTTTGTAGGAATCACTGATGTAGAATTTGTTTACGCAGAAGCGCTAAACATGGGTGAAGATGCAGCTGCAAAAGGCATTTCAGAAGCGCAAAGCCAACTTGCAACAATGGCGTAAGTTAGAATAAACCAGAATACAAAAGGGATTGGTTCGCGCCAATCCCTTTTTAGATCAAGATGCCTTGATCGTATTTATAGGGTCGCTTACATCGTCAAAGACGATTCATTTTCTCCAAGTTACGTATTGCATCGAGGTAGACTTTTTCTAAAGACCGCTCAGCTTCGCATATCATGTTCTCGATCATCGCATTAAACGCGACATCGCTACGCACTTCTATATTGTCTCCCGCCTTAACGTCAAGAGAGTTGACGTACAACACCAACCATTCATCGCCCTCCAAGTGCCCTTCTCCGTGAATGGCAAAAAAGCGTTTGGCAAATTCAGCGTTGGTACAATTTATCGCTTCAATTTGAAGATTGAATGAGGAGTCGATACTCATGGTGCTTATGCCATCCGATTCATCAGATGCATCACAAACAGCCTTAACTCTGGCACGATATACGAAATTTCTCGTTGAAAGCAGCATAGTATTATTCATCATTACTCATAATGGGCGATAAATAAGTCAGTTGCAAATCCGACCTATATACATCTCGCGATGCGCTAAAACTCGAACTGGAAATAAATAGTATTGTAGTTGCTCCCACCTTTAATTCGCCCAAACTGGGAAGCGCTTTCAAAAATCGCCGAGCGGTGATGCAATGAATAGCCCACCCACATATTGTTCCAGCTCTTTTGGTTGAAGAGATCGCCTACATTGACATCAAACGAGAAATCTAGGTAGTTGAGCAACTTGCTTGGTGTATAACCCTTGTCTTCCATTTCTGTGCCTTCAATATAGGTAATGCTATCAATGTATGACACACCTTCCGCTACACCAAATCGCCAAGTCGTAGGCCAATTAACCGTATAATAAGCCTTAATCGCCATGACGTATTCTGTGCTCGCAGACTGAACACTGGACGACCAGTGATGAACCAACCCTGGCGTTAAATAAATATCAAGAGGAAAACCAAACAGCTCATCCGTTAATGGATGCCCATAAAACAATGAAGTAAGTTGATTGTCGTATGGGTCTTTTTCTCTCTCAAAGCTAAATATTTCACCGATGTTCGAAGGCGTCGCCCAACCATGCGCAATACGTAGATATGCTTTATTGCTCAGTGTCGGTTTCGGAACTTTGCTTTGATCGTTGAAAAAGCCAAAACCGACAAACACTTCTCCCTGATATCGATCTTCTACAAGCTGACTGTTGTAGGCGTTATCATCTAAGCGAGTAACACTCGTCTCACCCAGTAAATACAAATTTGAAGTTACATGGTAACGCGCTTTAATACCAAGATTGGTGTCAAGTCCAGCTCCAATTCTCTCGCCAGTAATATCCTTAAAGGAATAATATTCACTATTGAAATCAGCGTCTTTGTATCGAATCGTAATCGATGGCTCTAATTCCCAATCCCCAAATACATAATTGGCAGCAAGGCGGTAATTAGAGTGAAACTGGAGTTCGTCGTCCGTCATCAGCTCTACTTCTGCGCGCCAATTGTCGTTAATGCTATAACGCACTTGCCCACCGAAATCGACTCTGTCTCCTTCATTAGCATTTTGTAGCGACATGGGAATATCGACAAATCTCAATCGCATGAGTGCGCTCGCGCGCCAGTCGGAATCACTCTCGTTATGCAAAAAAGCGCCACCTTCAATGCCATTGATATACACATGTTCGTTTTCAAAGAACATCATTGGTACAAATGTACTCACCGTAGAGTCATTATCGGCGGTATAAAACGGAATCGATGCTGTGCGATACATCGCAGCAATCCCCCACGTTTGTTCTTCTGCACCATGCGCAGAAGAAACTGCCGCAGCTAAAGGTAAAGCGAGTGTTGTTAGAATTAATCTCTTCATGAGTTCGAAAAATGTTGGTTGAGAAGCAGGCAAACATCAATGATTTGCCATTAAAAGCTTATGTTCTGCTGATGATAGCCGTTACAATGGAAAATGTTGTCATCCTCGTGACAGTTTGAGTCCCAAGATCATATTAATATTGCACGACTAGGTGAGCTTGTTTGCGAATATTTTACCATTACAACAAGCGCTTAAACTCTAGCTTAGTTCTAAATCAAACATAATGAAGTAAAAAGTGAAAGCATCAGAACTCATCTCTACCTTGAATCATTTACCCGCAGACACAGACATTGTGATGGGAGAAGCATGGCTGCCAGAGAGGTTGATAGGGACTCAACTCGATGGTGACATGTTGTTTTTGCACTTTGATAATGCACCAGAAGATGGTCAAGGTGACGAAGAAGGGCGTGGCTTCGTCGAACACGAAATCGACCTAATTAGAACTCGGCTTCAGCAAATTTTGGATGAAGACAGTAATAACGCGTCAAAAGCCGATGCGATGCTTGGTTTGTTCCTTATGGGACATGAACTTAGTAGCTCGCAAGTTATCGAAATATTAGAAGAAGAAGCTGACACATAAGGAGCCGTTTTGCCAGCATTGATGAACACGACTGAAATTTCTTCACTTCCTCTTGTCGTTGCAGGTCCGATCCTACGTAAAGTGACCGCAACTGAAATCAATATTTGGCTAGTCACCACCCAACGCTTGGAGGGTATGGTGCAAATTACGGATGAAAATGCCTCCATCCTTTATCAAGCCCCTTTAAGTGAACAAAAAGAACAGCTTCAAATCGGCCTCAATGCGTGGTGTTGCTTACTTAAATTAGAAGGCGAGTTTCCAACCCATCAAGCGTTACGCTATCAAATAAAAACGCAATATGGATTAGTGACGGAACTGCTCCCTCACCTGACTTATGAGCGAGATAATACGCCAAACTTGGGTATTGAGTTCCTCGTTAGTGAAAAAGCGGATTATCTCCTACATGGCTCTTGCCGTAATCCCCATCACTTCAGTGATGATACATTGGTCGCTGCGGATCATAAAATCGCGTCTCAATCCATTGAAGAAAGACCGGATATGCTCATCATGAGTGGTGATCAAATCTATGCAGACCATGTTGCAGGCCCCACTCTCGATGCCATTGAGCAAGTCATAGCTTTATTGGGTTTGCCAGGCGAAGAATTCGATCAAGCTCCGATAAAAAATACCAATGAGCTCTACCAACACCCTGCTTGCTATTATGGTCGAGATAAATTGTTGCCTCATTATGTGAGTGATGACAGTTTACTAAGTAAGTTTTTTCCACACCGAGGGACACCAATATTCAGCGCCAAAGAGTGTGAGAATCACCTAATAAGCTTTGCTGAGTGCTTTGCAATGTACTTATTGGTTTGGTCTCCGACCTTGTGGAAGCTTGTTCGAACGGATCGTTTGTTAGAAAACGAATTTACTGTCGGCGGAGAAGTTCTTGAACCCAAATGGCAGCAGCAATGGCGCGAAGAAAAAAAGCAAATTGATAAATTCGTCGCAGGTCTGGACAAGGTTCAACGCTTACTCGCTCACATTCCAACCTATATGATTTTTGATGATCACGATGTCACCGACGATTGGAATCTCACCATAGGCTGGGAACAAGCCGCATACAGCAACACGTTTGCAAAACGCATTATCGGTAATAGCTTGATTGCTTACTGGCTTTGCCAAGGTTGGGGAAATGCGCCAGAAAAATTCAATGATGAATTTATGAGCCTCGCTCAACGCTTTATCGATGAGCGAACCTCGCAAACCCAAGATGCATTTATTCAATATTTGTATCGCTTTGAGAATTGGCACTACACTATTCCTACGACACCAAAAGTTGTCGTGCTAGATACACGAACCAGACGCTGGCGTTCTGAGTCTAAAATGAACAAACCTTCTGGCTTAATGGACTGGGAAGCGATGATTGAGTTCCATCAGGAGCTCGTGCATCAAGACAAGGTTGTTATTGTTTCTGCCGCGCCAATGTTTGGTGTGAAATTTATCGAAGCACTACAACGTGTGGTGACCATGCTTGGTAAACCATTGATGGTTGATGCTGAAAACTGGATGGCTCACCCCGGAAGTGCGAATACTCTTATTAGTATTTTCACACACACAAAGACACCAACTAACTTTGTTATTCTCTCTGGCGACGTGCACTACTCTTTTGCATACGATATTAAGCTCCGCTATCGAAAAAACAGTCCGAATATCTATCAAATCACCTGTAGTGGAATTAAAAATCAGTTCCCTACACAACTGCTCAATATGTGTGATGGCCTAGATAGACTGCTATACAGCCCTCGCTCACCTTTAAACTGGTTCACAAAACGTAAACGACTCAAGATTTACAAACGCGCACCAAGTACGCACAACTTTTATCGCTTGGTTAACCATAGTGCCATTGGTGAGCTACGCCTTGATGATGAAGGCAAACCAAGTCAAATTAGTATTCTGACGAGTGATGGTGACGAAGTTCATTTTCCACCGACACGTGCTGAAAGCTGAGTATCAATCCCAAAATGACTTGCCCTTTGTAAGAGGCAAGTCACCTTGAACTAACTCAGGAGTTTAGGTTTTTTTGGGGAGAAAGTGGCCGTTCTTAAATGTCAACGGCGTGCTAAATTTGGTATCGCACCTTGAGATCTTCCGTATTTATTACCATGTTAACCAAATAAACAATAGCTCGGTGTTCATTATGTTTAATTCTCTCACATCATTATTTAAACAACTCATTGATGGCTCTGATTTAAGCCAAACCAACACACTTTCCCCTAACATGGCTATCGCGTGTTTGCTTTGTGAAGTTTCTGGCGCAGACCATAGTGTCGATGATAGAGAACAAGAAACAAAGCGCTCTTTATTGATGAAACTGCTTTCGTTAAATGAAGAGGAATCAAATACTTTGTTAGAGCAAGCGCAACAGAAAATAAAAGATTCCGCTTCGCTGTACGACTTTACCTCTCAACTAAGAGAACTGACTCAAGAAACTCGTTACAACTTAATCAAAAGCATGTGGGAAGTCGCTTACGCAGACGGCGAAATTGACCCGCTAGAAGACGCGGTGATCCGTAAAACAGCAGAGCTACTCTATGTTGATCACAGCGAGTTCATTCGAGCGAAGTTACAGTCTCAGTAAAGTGACGAGATGAGTATATAAGTCGCTGGCTAACTCTAAGCTACCCCTAGAATGACAACAGATATCGCTTCTGTAGCCATAAAAAAACGCGCACTCTGCGCGTTTTTCAATAAGCCAACGACATTGTTATTAAAATACTGGTCAAGGTATGTGTTTAGCTCTTTCCACACTAAACAGACTGCATGACAAAACAACAATGGTTGGATGATTATTTAATTACAAGCTAGCTAGGTTCGAATAACTAAAACATGGTCAAAGCAAGCTTAGCTAAGTTATATGCATCTACATAGCCAGAGTGTTGACGCCCTTCCCAGTCTATTCCTTTTGCTTCTTGAGCGGCTCGATGGCCTATACGTTTATCTTTAAGACGATTTTGAATACGGTAGAGTGTCGCTAAGTTGATGAACTCTGTGAACGGTGCTTCAATACCTTTTTGCTTACACTCTTCTAGAAGAATGAGGTCATCTCGCCCCCAAGATGCAAAGATTTTGTTGCGACCACCGAAGTTCTTAACCATGGATTTAAGCACTTCTTCTAGTGGGCGTCCTTGTTTTTCAATCTTACGTGGTGTGATGCCCGTTAACTCAGCGCAAAATAGAGAGACTTCATCGTGTTCTGGTTTCACGTAGTATTGAGCACGCTTGACTATCTCACCTTTAGACAAATCTATTTCAGCTAACCCCACTTCGATAATTTCACCCGTGCTGCCGACGCCATTTTCGTTCCAGCAACACATTTCTAAATCGAAGCATACAATACGGTTATGGTTCATAGTTTGCCTTGGTTCCTAACATAAAAATTTAAAGCGTGCGATTCTATCGTAACACGGCGTAAAACTCGAATTTGTGCGCCCATTTAATCGCCGATCGACACATTATTACGGCCGTTTTTTTTACTCAAATAGAGTTGACTATCCATTTTGTGATACAAGCTCTCAGGATCTTCTTCTTTATGGATAACCGCACCGATACTCAACGTACAGATGATTGACGCATCACCATAATCAAAAGCCGTACTTGCCACAACACTCCGTAATTTTTCTAGGTAAGCTTCTAGCACTGCTCTATCAATGACTTTAGAAATAATACAAAACTCGTCACCACCAGCTCGGTAAAACTTATCTCCCGGTTTTAAATTAGCACTGACCAGCTTAGTGACATGTTGTAACGCTTCATCTCCACCTAAATGGCCGTGTTTGTCATTAATCACTTTGAAGTGGTCGATATCAAAACCAACCAAGGCGAAGTTAACACCTTTGTTTATCTGATTAAGCAAATGATCGTTGAATGCTCGGCGATTCAGTAGTTGAGTTAGAGGGTCTCGCTCTGCCATTCTTTTTAATTCAACAGTTTTGAGCTCCAACATGACCGCTAAGCGCTCTTTTTCTCGAGACTGTAAATTCACAATCCAACTGATCAAAAAGGCGATTACCAATCCGGCTAGCGTCGTGCCCGCTAAAATAGAACGCTCCCAAGCTGAGACTGCGTCAGAAAGCTTAAAGTCAATACGCCATTCACGGTTAGGCAGTTGAATGGTCCGGCTTATAACCGTTCCTCGAATGTTGTCCCAGCTCGCACTTTGAAAGAGAACAGGGTCATCTGCTGCGTCGAATCCCAAGTCTTCTACGCGCACCGACATATCGAGCTCCGTCGCGGTTTTCGTAATCAAATCCTCAAAGTAAACCGTACTTCGGATAACGCCGGTCACTACTCCTAATAAATATTTGTTCTCGAAGTCGAACACTGGATGGAACACCAGCAACCCAGTCTTAGGTATGGACTTGTCATAACCATCTTGCAGTAAGCGAACTTTATCCGAGACATTCGCTCGCCCATTTTCGGAAATATCATCCAAGATTAAATCGAAGCGTTTACGCGAAAAATAGAAACCCAATAGAGAAAGGTTTTCCGGTGTTCTTGGGTAGATATCCGACGCGATAAAAATTGGCTCATTGTGTTCAAAAATGTACCCGTAGGTTTTGGGACCATCTTTAGGAACGGTAAACGGTTGGAAGTTTGGAAATTTTTGACGGGTCTTTAAAATATGTTCATCAAGATCTTCGAATTCGACCTTTTGCATCCATTGAAGCCCAATGAGACTTCGTGAGCTATTAATCACTTGTTCCGCATACATGGGAAACGATGGCCAATAGCTTCGCTCAATCGAATGGAAAAAGTTTGCGCCCGCACCAATGAACTTTAGATCATTCTCGACGTTTGCTTTAAGTGATTCTGCTTGTCGGTCGGCTAAAGTATCAAACGTAGTCTGTGTATACCGTTGCTGCATTGTATAAGCAGCACCAACTACACCAGCAGTGACACATAAAGTCGCCAAAAAAGCTAAAATAGAGTCTGAATGTCGTTTTATAAAGCTCTTATGAGCGGTGCTTTGTGTCATATCGTAATTTTTGATACTTCCGTAAGTTAAACTTCGGGATCTATTGAAATACTGCGTTAGCAATGCACAAACATCAAGCAACAACCTATATTGGGGAGTCTGATCGTCGATTTTTCACGCTGTTCGTACGGTATAGTCACGAATTATTACAGCCTTAAGCCTTGAATATGCTACCATCCGTCATCATTTTAATGTCTAAACTTGGTGCAAGATCGCAAAGACGATCGTTTTAGTGAACAAATATGAGCCAATACTGAGCACCAATAAATCAATAGAAAGAGAAAAAACGTCATGAACATTGATTTGAACCTAATTCCTCAAACGTTCGATATGCTTCACGCTGGCCTAACCGCATCGAGCGTTTTGCTTCTTCTAGTTGCAGTGTCGCGCAAATCAAAAGTGGTCGAGAAAGTGGTAGAAAAACCGGTCGAGAAAATCGTCGAGGTTGAGAAACCAGTTGAGAAGATCGTTGAAGTAGAAAAAGTAGTGGAAGTAGAGAAAGTCGTAGAGCGTGTTGTAGAAGTTGAATCAAAACTTGCAACAGCATCAACGGACTCTGCAATGCAGCTGCTTTCTATCATGCAACAAGAAGCTCGTCTGATTGACTTCCTAAAAGAAGACCTAACGTCATTCTCTGATGAAGAAGTAGGCGCAGCCGCTCGCGTAATCCACACTGGCGGTCAGAAAGTACTGAACGACTACGTGACGCTAGCGCACGTTCGTAACGAAGACGAAGAAACTCGCATTACGGTTGAAGAAGGCTTCAACCCACAAGAAATCCGCCTAACTGGCAACGTAACAGGCAGCGCGCCATTCAACGGCACGCTAGTTCACAAAGGTTGGAAAGCAACATCAATGACGTTGCCTAAACTTGCTGAGAACTACGATGCATCTGTGATCGCTCCAGCTGAGGTTGAGCTGTAATGGAACACATGAACCAAGAAAACCATTCTCAAGAAGCGTCTGTTGAAACTCAACAGACGCCTAAATTCAGTGTTGGTATCGACTTAGGTACAACACACTGTGTGATGTCTTTTGTTGATACACACAACGAGGACGCTCGCGTTGAAGTGATGCCTATCCCGCAGTTGACTGCGCCGGGCACGGTAGAGACTCGCAGCCAATTAGGATCTTTCCTATACCAGCCGCACGAGCACGAAATGAACCCGCAATCACGCGTTCTTCCGTGGTCGAGCGAGCCAAAAGCTCTGGTTGGTGCAATTGCACGTAACCTAGGTTCGAAAACGCCAATTCGCCTTGTTGCAAGTGCGAAATCTTGGCTTTGCCACGCTGGTGTGAATCGTCGTGATGCCTTCCTACCAGCAGGTAGCCCAGAAGAAGTGGAAAAAGTATCCCCTCTTCGTGCGACAGAGCTTTACCTAGAGCACCTAAAAGATGCTTGGAATCACACCAATCCAAATCACAACCTTGCCGATCAAGACGTAACTATTACAGTTCCTGCTTCTTTTGATCCTGCTGCTCGCGATCTAACTGCAGAAGCAGCACGCAACGTTGGCTTTGTGCACCTAACGCTTCTAGAAGAGCCACAAGCTGCGCTTTACAACTGGATCGACAACAGTAACGACAAATGGCGTGATGAAGTTGAAGTTGGCGACATCGTGCTTGTGGTCGATATCGGTGGTGGTACAACCGACCTTTCTTTGGTTGAAGTAACAGAAGACGAAGGCAACCTAACTCTGAACCGTATCGCGGTAGGTGAACATATCCTACTTGGCGGTGACAACATGGACCTTGCACTTGCGTACCGCTTGAAGATGAAGCTAGCGCAAGAAGGCAAAGAGCTACAGCCATGGCAAGTTCAGGCGATGACGCACGCATGTCGTGACGCTAAAGAAGCGCTATTGAACGACAGCGAGCTTCAGTCAGTGCCAATCGTTGTACCAAGTCGCGGTTCTAAACTGCTTGGTGCAACGCTGAAAACTGAACTGACTCAAGAAGAAGTACAACAAACATTAGTTGACGGTTTCTTCCCTCAAGTTGCGATTACCGATCACCCTGTTCAACGTAACCGTGGTGCACTAACGCAAATGGGTCTGCCTTACGCACAAGATGCAGGCATTACTCGTCACATTGCAGCGTTCTTGTCTAAGCAAGCCAATGCTCTTTCTGCTTCAGGAAATGGCGCAGAAGCAGCAGCTCAAGATTTCAACCCATTCGCTAACATGCCTGGTATGCCAGGTTCGGATGCAGCCCAATCAGCTGACTTCATCAAGCCAACAGCAATCCTATTCAACGGTGGTGTTCTGAAATCGAAACTTCTAGCAACTCGTCTAGAAGACACGATCAACGAATGGCTAATTGAAGCAGATGCTGAAATGGCAAAACGCCTAACAGGTGTGGATCTAGACCTTGCAGTTGCTAGCGGAGCGGCTTACTACGGCTCTGTGCGTCGTGGTCAAGGCGTTCGTATCCGCGGTGGTATTGCTTCGGCGTACTACGTGGGTATCGAAAGTGCGATGCCAGCGATTCCGGGCATGGCGCCTCCAATGGAAGCACTTTGTGTTGCACCATTTGGTATGGAAGAAGGTTCAAGCGTTGACGTACCAAGCCAAGAGTTTGGTTTGATCATCGGTCAGCCGGTTAACTTCCAATTCTTCGGCTCAACCGTTCGTCGTGATGACCTAGCGGGTACTCACCTAGACTACTGGGCACCAGAAGAGCTCGAAGAGCTACCAGAAATTCAAGTAACGCTGCCTGTATCTGAAGGTCGTCGTGAAGGTGAAGTGGTTCCGGTAACCCTAGCCTCTCGCGTCACAGAGCTTGGTACGCTTTACTTAGAAGCCATTGCCGCTGATAACGGTCAAAAATGGCATGTTGAGTTCGATGTGCGCGAAGACGCGAAAAGCAACTCAAACGAAGAAGAATAAATAGAAAATCAAACGGCATCCAATCGGGTGCCGTTTTTAAATACACGAAGGTTTGTATGGCATCTCCTCGTTTTCTTGTTGGTATTGACCTTGGCACCACAAACACTGTGGTGGCGTACTGTGAAATCACCGACAACCTTGAACAATCCGAAGTATCCCTATTCGACATCGACCAATTGATTGGCCCGGGTGAAGTGGTTCGTAAACCATTGTTGCCCTCTTTCCGCTATCACCCAGCGGTTGGTCAAATCTCCCCTTCTGACCTAACACTTCCTTGGGAAAACGAACCTGTATCTGGCGACATTAGTAATGTGATCGTGGGTGAATGGGCTCGTGAATTAGGCGCTAAGGTGGAAGGACGTCAAGTATCCAGTGCTAAAAGCTGGCTATCGCACCAAGCAGTGGATCGTAGTTCAGACATTCTTCCTTGGGCTGGTGCGCAAGACGTAGATAAAGTCTCTCCCGTCATTGCCAGCGCAAGCTACCTCAACCACATTCGCCAAGCATGGAACTACCGTCATCCTAGCAATAAGTTAGAAGACCAAGATGTGGTTGTGACCGTTCCAGCGTCGTTCGATGAAACCGCTCGTAAACTCACGCTTGAAGCGGCACAGCTAGCTGGTTTAAAGAAAATCGTCCTGCTCGAAGAACCACAAGCCGTATGTTACGACTGGTACGCACGCCACCAGCAAACCGCAGCTGATAAACTCAAAGAGTTACCGCTGATTCTGGTGTGTGATGTGGGCGGTGGTACTACCGACTTGAGCTTGATTGAAGCCAGTTTCTCTTCTCAAGATGAGCTAGCCCTTGACCGCATTGGCGTTGGCGAACACTTGATGCTTGGTGGTGATAACCTCGATTTAGCATTAGCACACCTTGCAGAAAGCCGCTTCAACCAAAGTAAGAAGCTCACTGCCGCAAGCCTGACTAAGTTGATTCAGCAAACGCGTAAAGCGAAAGAAAACCTGCTTTCAGCGAATGCACCTGAAGAAGTGAAAATCACCATGCTGGGCAGCGGCTCGAAACTTCTTGGCGGAACAAAGAGTATTGGGCTGAGCAAACAAGAAGTGCACCAAATCGCTTTAGATGGCTTCTTCCCGCTTTCTGATTTCAGTGAAGTACCAGATAAACGCCGCAGCGCGGTTGTCGAGTTTGGTCTTCCATACGTTGCCGACCCAGCAGTGAGCAAACACGTTGCCGAGTTCTTAACGACGCATCAGCAAGTCTCTCGTGCCGCACTTGGCATTGAAGACGACAAACAAAATGCCATTCCAGTCGGTTTGCTACTCAATGGTGGTGTGTTCAACAGTGAGCTTGTGACTGAGCGTGTCACTACCCTACTTTCCGATTGGCGCGGTGCACCAGTTACGGTATTAGACAACCCACATCCAGATTGGTCGGTTGCACTGGGTGCTGTTGCATTTGGTAAAGCGCGTCGTGGCGCACAACTTAAAATTGGTGGTGGCGCAGCGCGTTCTTACTTCTTGCATCTTCAAGAAAAGAACAAGATGGGCAAAGCGCTCTGTTTGCTTGCAAAAGGCACAGAAGAAGGACACGAGATCCGATTAAGTGGTCGCCGCTTCTCGCTTACCCTAGGTGAGCCCGTTCGCTTTAACCTGCTGACTTCTACCCACGACACCTTAACCAATAACACCGCCATTCAAAACGGTGTAATGGTTGACGTTGATCCGGACTTGTTTGCTCCCCTGCCGCCTTATATCACCACCCTTGAAGGTGAAGGTGCCGAACTGCAAGCCAACCAGAAAGAGCGCGTAGAAGTGCAACTGGCGTGTCAGTTGACTGAAGTCGGCACGCTTAAGATGGAATGTGTCAGCGCAGAAGACGATAGCAAACGTTGGGAGCTGGAGTTCGAAGTTCGTAACAAGCAAACCGATGACAGCGAGCAAGTTAAACTTCACCCTAAGTTGAACGAATGTAAGGAGCTGATCGCTCGCCTTTACAGCGGTAATAAGAAAAGCGCGGAAAGCAAAGAGATCAAAACCTTAGCCAAAGATCTTGAGAAGAAACTTGGCAAACGCGATGAATGGGATTTCACGACCCTACGTCAACTGTTCGATACCTTTGCACAAGGTCGTAAGCGTCGCCGCCGTTCAGAACAACACGAGAAAAACTGGCTTCGTTTGGCTGGCTTTGCACTGCGTCCGGGCTTTGGCGATCCAACCGACTCATGGCGTATTGAGCAAGTTTGGGGTCTCTACCAACAAAACATTCAGTTTAAGAACCATCAAGGTTGGACCGACTGGTGGGTGTTCTGGCGTCGTATTGCCGGTGGTTTAAGCCAAGAGCAACAAGAGACCATCTTGGCGGACATCGCGAAATACCTACATCCTGGTGCGATGAAAAACCCACAATCCGCCAAAGCGGCACAAGATATGGGTTACGAGTCGATGGTGCGCTTGTCTGCCTCTCTGGAGCATTTAGAAGTCGAAGACAAAGTTCTATTGGCAACGTGGTTCTTGAGCAAAGCCATCAACCATAACCAGTTCGAACAAGCACACTGGTGGGCAATGGGTCGCTTGGCATCACGTACGCCTTTATATGGCAGTCAGCATAACGTCGTTCCTCGTGAACAAGCGGAACAGTGGTTGCCTAAGCTGCTAGAGCAGAACTGGCAGAAAGAGCCAATGATCGCTTTCGCAGCCGTAATGATTTGTCGTAAGACGGGCGACCGACTATTCGATATCTCTGACGACTACCGTGAGCAAGTGCTGGCTAAGTTGAAGCAAACCAAGGTACCTGAATCTTGGGTATCATTGGTTGAAGAAGTCAAAGAGCTATCTGAGAGCGAATCGAAGCGTATCTTCGGTGATGCACTGCCAAGCGGTCTGACGCTGGTAAATAACTAGGCTCTCACGCTTATAAACGCAACAAAGCCCTTCTCGTGAAGGGCTTTGTTTTATCTAATTCTAATAGCTGACGAAAGAAGACTCGTTAGTTCATTTCCGTATTGATCACCACATCACGCGTTTCGTTATCCATATCGCTGATGCCGACAACTGAGATTTCACGGTCAGATAAATTCTCAATCATGCTGTCTTCTAACCCACCGTCCGTCATCCACGCATAGAATTTTTCTGCAATACGATCCGAACCTTCCCCGACAAACGTTAATGTGACCTTCTTCATTTGTGACACTCCATCAATTTACGATTCAGCCACTTAAGCGTAGTATGTTTCGCAAATATCGACATAAACTAGGACTAACTTCTTTTATGAGTATCGAAAAATTTGACGCGATTTATCAGCGCGCTGCCGAGCGTAAAGGTGGTGAAGATCAACTTGAAGCGCTTTTGTCTCATCCACTAAGCAAAGAGGAACTGGCTGCGATTCCAGATGACCGTTGGCTGGCCGCTTTTTCGATGAAGGTATTCCAAAGTGGGATTTCATGGAGCGTGGTTCGCAACAAATGGCCGAACTTCGAAGAAGTGTTCTTCGGATTTAAGATTGAGCCGCTGTTGATGCTGTCAGACGAGCAATGGGAAACCAAAGCAACCGACAAACGCATCATTCGCCATCTCACTAAAGTCATGTCGATTCCTGCCAACGCTCGTATGATCCACGAAGCAAAAATCGAATACGGCTCGTTTGGCAAAATGGTTGCCGATTGGCCGCAAGAGAAAATCACCGACCTATGGGCATATTTAAAGAAACGCGGTAATCGCCTAGGTGGGAATACCGGTCCTTACACACTTCGCCAAATGGGCGTTGATACCTTTATCTTGTCTAGTGACGTCGAGGCTTACCTGCGCAATTGCAAAATCATTGAAGGTGGCAAAGATACGAAAAAATCGCTCGATGCAACCAACAAAGCGTTTGTTCAATGGCAACAAGAAAGTGGTCGAAGCCTGACTGAGATCAGCCAAATCATTGCGTTCAGCACCGGCGATAATCGCATTTAATCCAGACTGAACACAAAATAAAAAACGGCGCACCAAATATTGTATTTAGTGCGCCGTTTTTATTTTCATTGGTTCAATTACACACTTACTTTGAAGCTAGTGATTCCCACTCAGTCAGTAGCTGCATAATACGGTGAGAGTCTTCCCATGTTGCACAAGGGTTTTCTAACGAGGTACGCCCTGCTTCAACCGCTTGGCGAATATTGTGCACTTGATAGAAGAAAGCGCCCCCTGCAGCCGGTACAGACACTTCACGCTTCGACGTCTCGTAAATTTCCACACTAAACTGGTTTTCTTGCGTTGGTAGCCATGGGTTTGAATCTAACGTAATACAGCCTTTGCTACCCAGAATGGTGAATTGGTGTTTCAATCCATGATCTTCGGCGGTGTGTACGCTCGCCGTTTGTTGCTCACCGAATTGCATCATCAAACTCGATTCACAGATATTCCCATCGTTACCTCGTCGACCAATCGCCGTCATAGAGCGGTTTCCAAAGGCTTGTTCACCCAACATGGTTTTCACCACCAAATGCACCAATGACATTGGGTAGCAACCTAAGTTATACAAAGCACCTTTACTGTCTGGATTAACAAACTGCGCAATCGACGCAATATAAGACGTGTGGATGGAGCGAAGTTCACCAATCTCTCCCGATTTAAGCACAGAAACCAACTCGCTAATCAACGGGTGATGTAAGTACATCAAACCCTCAGTAAAGAATACCTTGTGCGTTTCGACTGCTTTTAGTGCCAACTCGGTTTTTTCCATATCTACCGACAGTGACTTTTCACACAGGATCGCTTTTCCCTGCTCTGCCGCTTTAACGATAAAGTCATGATGAAGGTGATTTGGCAATGCGATGTAAATAATGTCGACTTGCTCATCGGCAATCAACGCATCGTAATCGTTGAACGTATTCTCGATGCCATATTGCTCAGCGAATGTCTTTAAGTTCTGCTCCGAACGCCCAGCAACCGCGTACAGTTCACTCTTGTCATCGCCTTGGATTGCCTCAGCCATGACACCTGAGATAAAGCTTGTGCCTAAAATACCCCATTTCATGTTCGCCTCTCCTATTGAGCTTGGGTTTCGAATGCTTGAACTAACTCTGCCATTTCAGCCGCAATAAACGCTTGTGTATGCGGCATAGCAAAATGCGCTTCAATCGCGGTGCGGTTTTCATATCGCTCCCAAAGAATCACACGTTGTGGATCTTTAGAATCGTAGGTCGCATTCGCTTGCAAGCACCCCGCTTCGCTTTGCATATCAAGGCAAAATTGTTCAATGGCTTCAACCACTTGTTGTCTTGGCTTATCGGCATTCATTTTCAGTTCGGCGGTAACAAAAATCGTCTCGCTCATGATGGATCTCTTTCTCCATTCTTAATCATACGCCCACTGTAATTAACCTCATTTGATTGATAAACTCTGCTTTAGTTATTTCTTTATCAACTCTGGGTGTGCAATGGATAAATTAACAAGCATGAAAGTTTTCGCTTACGTGGTCGAACACGGCAGCTTTCGTAATGCAGCACACCACTTTGATATTTCACCGACCATGGTTGGCAAGCACGTGAACTTTCTTGAGCAAAGCTTAGGTACACAGCTGATTCATCGCACCACGCGCAAACAGTCCCTGACCGAAGCTGGCAGACTCTACTACCAAGAGTGCCACCGCATTATTGAAGACATCACCAACGCAGAGAACCTGATCCAGACGCTGATCAACCGTCCAACCGGAACTGTAAAAGTTAACTGCCCTGTCACGTATGGTAAAAAGGTGATTGCGCCCATCGTGGCTGACTTCTTAGCAGAATTTCCCGAACTGAACGTTGAGTTAATGTTGGATAACAGTTTGATTGACCCATATCGAAGCGAAGCAGACGTGATTATTCGTATTGGTGAGTTGGTCGATTCATCGTTAGTTGCAAGAAAACTCGGGCAATACGACATGACTTACTGCGCCTCACCCTCTTATCTTAAGCTGCATGCCCCTATCCAATCGCTTGATGACCTTGAACATCATCATTGTTTGGGATTTCAGTACCACCAAGGGGAAAGCCAACAGGTGGTGAACATGCCATCTAATACCTTTGGAAACAGCAACACCCGATTAACGTCTAATAATGGTGATGTGCTTAAGTTTGCCGCGTTAAAAGGCTCTGGTGTTCTTCTTCAACCAAAGATCTTAGTTGAACAGGAAATTCAATCTGGTGCCTTGGTAGAAATTCTCCAGCAACATACTCCCAAGCCAAAACCGATCCACCTGCTTTACCGTTCAAAACAGCTTTCCCTTAAAAACCGCACCTTGGTTGATTTTGTTCTTTCGCATGTGAATCCGTAACACCACCTCATAAAGCGGCGACAATTTAACCACTCAATCAACTTTTATTGTCGATATGACAAATATTATTGCTTGTTAATTGTCTTTATTTTTCAGGCCGTTAGTATAGAACGCTCACTTAGTGAACACTATTTGTTGATTCCCATCAATTGCATTGCTCTGACAAAGTGACTAGGATTGCCGCCTTTCCTGAGTGAACTATCAAAAAATATCGAGAAATTTAATCTAATTTCTCTTCCTGTTCGTGTGCAATCACAACATTTACACTCATTTCAAATTGCATAAGCACATTCCTTTGCTTATGAAAACGACATTGATTTCTCAACGCTTTTAGTCACGTATGTGGCTTTTTGGCTTGAGAGAGATTTTTATTCAAGGTAGGTCACAAGGACGCTACCCCTTGACTGCATTTACTGGAGGATAAGATGCCTAAAGGTCTAATGCTGACTGACTTAGCCATCGCTGGCTTACTATTGATTTTGGCAAAAGTCATTCGCGTTCACGCGCCATTACTACAGCGTATGTACATTCCATCGGCGGTTCTCGCAGGATTATTCGGTCTAATTTTTGGACCAGCCCTGTTAGACGTACTGCCTTGGACCGATACGTTTACCGCTAACGCAAGCCTATTAACTGCTGCACTTTTTTCTGCGTTAGGTCTGGCAACGGATGTTCCATCACCTAAAACCGTCGCACAGCGTGCTGGCTCATTGTGGGCGTTTAACCAAATCGCTTCTGTTTCTCAGAGGTTGTTTGCGGCAATGTTTGGTCTAGTTCTCACAACCTTCTTCTGGCCAGAGATTAATCCCGGCTTTGGTGTGACAATGTCTGCGGGCTTTATGGGTGGTCACGGGTCTGCCTCTGTTGTTGGTGAAATCTTCACGGGGCTTGGCTGGGAAGATGGCTTCACACTTGGCTTAACGTTCGCAACCGTGGGTATTTTCATTTCAATTTCTGTCGGCATGCTCATGCTGCAATTCGCATTGAAGATGGGTTGGATTCGTAGCTTTACGACCTTCGATAGCATGGATGAACACGAACGCAAGGGGCTCGTTAAGCCTGATGATCAAGCGCCGGTAATGAAAGACACCATGTCTTCCCTGTCGGTTGATTCTTTTGCGATTCACGCGGCGCTGGTTGTAGTGGTAACGGCTTTCTCGTATGTAGCGGCTAACTACTTATCTTCTTTCCACGATAAGGTACAAATTCCTACGTTCGTAACCGGCTTCCTTGGCGGCATGCTTGTGCGAATCATCGCGAAACAAACGAAGGCTTCACGCTATCTTTGTGACGGTGCATTCAAACACGCTGCGGGCATCAGTACCGATTATTTGATTATCTTTGGTATCTCAGCCATCAAGATTACCGTCTTAGCCCAGTATTTAATGCCGATGGTAGTGCTTGCAATCGGCGGTATCGCCTTCACACTATGGCTAATCTTCTGGGTTGCCCCACGTATCATGGGCGAAGATTGGTTCGAGAAAGGCATTTTCTCTTGGGGTTGGTTAACCGGTACGGTTGCCATGGGTATTGCGTTGCTTCGTATTGTTGATCCAAAAATGCGTAGCAAGGTGCTTGATGATTACGCCATCGCTTATGTCCCTGGCTCAATCACTGACATCTTCATCATCTCTTTGATGCCAATCGCGATGTATAACGGCATGCACTGGCAAGCGCTTGGGGTAGGATTAGGTTACATCGCAATTGTCTTATTTATTTGGCGATTCATTTTTAAACGTAACCGCAGTGCTCTGACACACGAATCTTAGTCGCTTTACTCGGGAGGATTTTATCCTCTCGAGTTCATTCCTTGGTTTTTATCAAAATCACTCCTCATTCCGAAAATAAGCAACTTGTTTTATATTTGAGATTTGCAATCCCGATCTCTTACTATCATTCTTTTTTAATACTTGACCTGAAAGTTTCTATATCAGAATAGCCGCCTATTCGTTTCTAAAACATGGAGAAAAGCTGTGCGTCGCTCTCAAGGATTTACTCTTATTGAACTCATTGTGTGCATCATCATTCTTGGTATTGTAAGCGTCGTTGCATTTCCTAAATTTCTTGGCTTACAAAAAGATGCCAGAGTGGCGGTTCTATATGGAGCCAGAGAAGCACTCATGACCGCCAACAACTTTGTCTACACCAAAGCAGTGATTCAATCTCAAGAGACAGTAGATGGCGGCATACAATATAACATTGATCTAGATAATGACGGCCATAACGACCTAATTGGTTACTTTGGATTTATCAAAAATGTTATTCCAGCAAAAGAGCTAGCAGGCTTTGATCCGCAACTCACTATCAACACTTGGTATGGGGTAGACAGCCCAGACGAGCCCTACTTCCTTATTGGTTTTGCAAACAAGCCTGTTGGTCCAGAACATATGTGTTATGTCGAAGTTTACTACCCAGAAACTCCAGGTGGCCAAGTGAAATACAAAATACAAACTGACGATTGCTAATTCCCATATAGAGTGGCAGTAACACTTTTACTTTTGGTGTCTTCATCGTTATTGCAAGGTAATGGCTCCAAAACAACCATTAACAACTATTTCACATAATGTCGTCGCACAGTTAGCTCATAGAGATAAAACCAGTAATTTGCGCCGACACATGGCTATAATTGAAACAATCTATCGTTTTTAAACCCGCCTATAACTTGTGCTTGTAAACTCATCATTTCGCTCAATAATAGTTCTATAACAAATTCAATAATTTAAAGCGGGAGGCGTAATGAGAATATTCTGGCAGCTACGTTGGTATTTCCAACAAAAGTGGAGGCACTATGTCGGATCCATTCTGCTTTTCGCTGTGATATCAGCACTACAGCTTGTTCCGCCCAAAGCAGTTGGCATCATAGTTGACGGCGTCGTAGACAACACTTTAGATACAAATACGCTGATTCTATGGCTCTCAGGGTTAACTGTACTGATCTTTACCATTTATGGGTGTCGCATCTTATGGCGAATTTGGCTTTTCGGCGCAAGCTGGGAGCTCGGGACCATTCTACGTAACCGTCTATATAGGCATTTATCGACACAGCCACCTCGTTTTTTTGAACGTTACAAGACGGGGGATCTGATGGCTCGTGGCACTAATGATGTGCGTAATATCGTTATGACAGCCGGCGAAGGGGTTTTAACCGCCGCAGACTCTTTGATCACTGGTATTGCGGTTTTAATCATTATGGTAACGCAAGTAAGCTGGAAGCTCACCGTAATGGCGCTTCTTCCAATGCCATTTCTTGCCATCATCATCTTCTTTATTGTGCGCATCCTACATCAACGCTTTCGTGTCGCTCAGGAAGCCTTTTCTACCATGTCAGACATGACACAAGAGTCACTTAATGGCGTGCGAATGCTGCGTGCTTTCGGATTAGAAAACCAAGAGCAGCAACGTTTTGAAGAGGTTGTGGATGATACTGGCGAAAAGAACATCGCTGTTGCAAGAGTCGATGCTAGATTTGACCCGGCAATTCAGTTAACCATCGGTCTTTCTTTCCTTCTTAGTGTCGCTGCTGGTGCTTACCTTGTTGATAAAGGTGAGATCACGCTTGGTGATCTGACCGCATTTACGATGTATTTAGGGTTGATGATATGGCCGATGCTGGCATTCGCATTCTTATTTAACATTTTAGAAAGAGGCTCTGCTGCATGGAACCGATTACAAGAGATCTTTGATGAAAAGCCAGCAATTATCAGTGGCAATAAGCCAATAGAAAATAAACCACTTCCGTTGAAAATTGATATCGACGATTTCCATTGGTCTAGTGATTTACCGCCCGCTTTGACGGAAGTAAACATCGAACTGGAACCCGGAAAAATGTTGGGAGTTGCAGGGCCGGTAGGAAGCGGAAAATCGACCCTGTTAACACTACTTTTGCGTCAACATGATTTAGAAAACGGCTCAATTAAATTCGGTGATGTCGAGATCAAGGATGCCCTACTTCCACAGTGGCGCAACCGTTTTGCTGTCGTTAACCAAAGTCCGTTTCTATTCTCCAAATCTATCTTCGACAATATTGCCTTAGGCAACCCTAATGCAGAGAAAGAAGAAGTCTATAGAGCAGCAAAGTTAGCCTGTATACATGACGATATTGAGAAGTTTCCTGAAGGCTACCAAACAGAAGTTGGTGAAAAAGGCATTACACTCTCCGGCGGGCAAAAACAACGTATTGCGATAGCACGCGCTATGCTGCTGAATGCCCAAGTGTTGGTTTTGGACGATGCACTTTCCGCTGTTGATGGACGGACCGAACATCAAATCCTTAAGAATTTGGAAACACACTACCGTGATCAAGCCCTAATCGTTATTGCACACCGCCTCACCGCATTGGAAGCAGCAGACGAGATCATTGTCTTGAATCACGGCCACATTACTGAACGTGGGCAACATAGCGCTTTATTAGCGCATCAGGGATGGTACGCCGAAATGTTAGAGTACCAAAAACTAGAGCAGGCGATGGAGGAATAATGAATGAACCAGACCAGCACGTTTAAACGGTTAATGTCTTACCCATTATCTCAACCAAAGCCAATGATTAAAGGACTCGCCTTGCTGTTTATTGCAGCGTTAGCTAGCGCCGGCGGCCCTTGGTTGATTCAATATTTCATTGATGAGCACATCGCTAAAGGTGACTATTCACAAAGTGTTCTGATTTCGCTAGCAGTAGGTTATATCGCTCTTCAGATCGTATCGGCAACATTCCAGTATTTTCAGTCATTGCAATTTAGCATTGTCGCGGCTAACACGATCAAAGCGATTCGTAAGCAAGTATTTTCTGGCGTGATTAAGCAGCCGTTATCTGCGTTTGATTACACTCCTGCTGGAAAATTGGTGTCGCGAATCACCAACGATACGGAATCTTTACAGCAATTTTATGAGCTTTTGATCGCGACCGTGGTGAAAAACGTGGTCATGATTGTCGTAATGCTTGGCGTTATGTTTTTCATGAGCTGGAAGCTCACACTCGTTGTGCTTGTATTGCTGCCGATCGTCATCGGCTTTATGTACTTGTTTAAGCAGCTAAGTACAGAAAGCTACCGAAAGATGCGTGACCTATTGACCGATATAAATGCGAATCTGAGTGAATCCATTCAAGGGATGAGTGTCATTCAATTAATGCAACAAGAAGAGCGTTTTAATAAACAGTTCAACGAGCTAACCGCAGAGCATCTGGTGGCATCTAAACGAGTGATTCGGCTAAACGGCTATCTGCTAAGACCATTAATGGACTTACTCGCTGGTCTTGCGTTGCTTTGCTTGGTTGCGATCTTTGGTTTTAATGGTATTGAGTTGATTGGTGTGGGGGTACTGTATGCATTTATCAGTTATCTTGCGCGAGTTACTGAACCACTAATTGAGATGACTCAGCAACTTGCTCTACTTCAGCAGGCGTTAGTATCAAGCGAACGTGTTTTTGAATTGATTGATGCGAAAGAACAAACTTACGGGGGCGATCATCAACCATTAAGGTCAGGTGCTATCGAACTTAAAGACCTCACATTTAGCTACGATGGTAAACAGGACGTCCTAAAAGACATTTCGTTGAAGGCCAACCACCAAGACTTTATCGCGCTTGTCGGGCATACAGGAAGCGGTAAAAGCACATTAGCGTCACTGTTAATGGGCTTTTATCCAACGCAATGTGGTGAACTGCTCATAGATGGTCGTCCACTTAAAACATTAGGGAAAGACGTACTTCGCAAAGATGTGGCAATGGTTCAACAAGATCCACATATTCTCCCTGCTTCAGTCAGAGAAAACATCTCTCTCAGTCGGGCGGTTGATGACAATCAAATATGGGATGCGTTAGACAAGGTAGGTTTGGCAGAACAAATTCATCGTTACCCTAACGGGCTAGACACGCAGTTAGGTCAAGGCGAAACTAATTTATCTGCAGGTCAGAAACAGCTTTTGGCGTTAGCACGTGTGCTTGTGGTAAAACCTAAGATATTGATATTGGATGAAGCAACCGCAAATATTGACTCAGGAACAGAGGCTTTAATCCAAAAGAGCTTGGCGGTACTCAGACAAGACATGACGCTCGTTGTTATTGCTCATCGGCTTTCAACTATCCTAGATGCAGACCAAATCATTGTTCTTCATCATGGGGAGTTAGTCGAGAAAGGCACACACAAAGCACTCTTAACGCAAAATGGTCGCTATGCCCAAATGTATCAGTTACAGCAAGCAAACCGACATCTACAACAGATTGAAGAAGACACCAAGCAACTCGAAGAAGCGGTGTGATTTTATGCCCGTGCCTTCTTTTTATTTAGTCGGCATGGGCATAATTGGTGTAACTTCAAAATTTAACCTGTTAGCTTCCAATTTCTTCATAATGTGAACTAATTTTCTATTTCTTACCTATTATTGACATAACCCCTCGCTATATCGCGCAAGGTCGTTGTAAAATCGTACGGTACTTAAGTCTACTGCCTGTGGCATTGGACTGAATTCCGCTTTCTAATTATGCACATTAATCTCATGACACAAGTCCATGGACAAAGATAAGTTTACTAACATCTATCGCTTGCCTGGTTCGATTCAAATTCGTATCGGTAAATGGCAAAAGACGTTCCGCGGCACCTCTGATTTAGTTTTACATCAGGCGCTAATGGAACGTAATAAGCAATTTAAGAAGCCAGACTTTTTACCTAAAGGCTGGTGTGTCACTCCTATTGATGAAAACGACATTACCATTACGCATCACGGTAAATATATCCAAACCGTTATGCGCACAATGCTGGACAGAAAGGTCTCATACAAGCGACTGTTCCTATCTCGAATGGCTCTCGAAGAAGGTGAAAAAGTGCTCCACAATTACAAGCTGGAGTGGGTAAGAAAACATAACCAGATCGCCAAAAAGTACAATCAAATTAAAAAGAAACAATATATGAACTTTGCAAGAGAAGAAGAGGAAACCCTCTACCCTTCGATTCCAAAGGGTGAGTTTGACAAAACGTTATGGAACAAACTTGTCGTATCATCGTTTGGCCCGCAGAAAAAGTACAAAAACCCGCACTTTGTCCGTAAAGCCGATTTCTAAATAAACACCCCTAAAGTGAGGGGTGTTTATTTATACGTTAACTCACCAGTCGTAAGTTAAACTTGCAATAACATTTTGTCGGTCGCCATACCAACAAAAGCCATCACATGTCGCTATGTACTTTTTATCCGCGATGTTTTTAGCTGCGACTTGTAGCTTGTAATCGCCGATTCGATAACTGACCGTCGCATCCATTAAGAAATAACTTGGTACTTTTAGTCTCTCTTCATTGTCTCCGTATGACTCACCTGTATAGCGCGCGCCTAAGCCAACAGCAAAGCCATCAAGAGGTCCATCAAAGAAACGATAATGTGCCCAAGCTGATGATACGGTATTCGCCACTTGGGAAGGTGTTTTGCCAACCCATGCCTTATTGATGTCTTCTTTTATCTCTGCATCAACGTACGCAATGTTCCCGATCAATGTTAAGGATGGTGTCACATTAGCTACAGCTTCAAACTCAACGCCGTTATTTTCTATTTTTCCTATTTGCGTTAATTCACTCAAGTAGATACGAGCCAAGTTTTCTTTTGTTGCCCGATACGTTGCAATATTGAAATAGCCATCAAATGAATCCGGTTGGTATTTCATACCGATTTCAAATTGATCACCGCTTTCAGGCTTCGCTGGCTTACCATTGCTGTCTTCTTGAATAATTGGATCAAAGTACTGAGAGTAACTAAAGTATGGCGTGAAGCCAGAATCAGAAATATAAGCCGTTCCCACGCTAAACGTCCACTCTCCATTATCGACTTTCGTGCGAGCACCCGTGGTAACATTATGTACTTCATTACTTGTATCGTCGTAACGTGCGCCCAATAACATCGCCCATTTATCGTTGATCAGCATATGATCTTGAAAGTAGACGCCGAGCTGCTGATTATCGATTTTCGTTCTTTGCTTATCGGTTTCGCTCAATGGTTGTAGCGTATTCGGATCGAGTAACATTATGTTATCCGAATAAGTAGGATTAAATACATTAAACCTAGGATCGGGCAAAGCTCCCATTGGTGTGTTTAATAATGCATTACCATTAGCAACGATAGGGTCATTGGCAAAATCTTTACCATCGATACTGATCATTTGAAAATCTATGCCCAACATCAAGTTATGCTCAACACTTCCCCAATTTACTTGGTGCATCAAACGATTATCGATATTAAAAGCATCAGATGAGCCATCTTCTGTTGAAGCACCCCGAAGTATGGTTTTGCGTTCATTTGATGGGTCCAAAGCCGGCCCCAACGCAGGCACGTCAGCCGAGTAAACGTACGAATACATTTGTCTTAGCTTAACATCCATTTCGCTGTAACGAGCTGCTTGAACAAATGAAGTGGTATCATTAAATGCATGAGAAAACTCATAGCCTAAAGACACCTGCTCACGCTCAAACGTCTCCCAGTTAGGATTGCCTATCGCTAAACTATCACTGATCTTTCCATTTTTGTTTGGCGTTAACGTTCCTTCAACTGGCAAAAATTGCAGATAAGGATCTGAGTCGTCTTTTTGATAGCTCGTTAGAAAGGTAATTTCAGACGTCTCATTAAATTTGTACGTCATCGATGGAGAGAGAAGAATGCGCTCTGCTTCTACCCCACTAATTCTCGTCCCATTTTTTCTCGCTAACCCTTGAAAGCGGAAAGCTAGCTGCTCACTCACCTCAGAGTTTACGTCAAGAGAAAGTTGTTTACGGTCTTCAGAACCGTACTCCAAAGATACAAGTCCTGACCCCCCATCAAATTGAGGTCGCTTACTGACAACATTGATAACCCCACCTGGAGGGTTTTGCCCATAAAGAACAGACGCTGCACCACGTAAAACTTCAACCCTCTCTAACGCAAACGGATCTATTTGCCAACTATAGAAGCCAGAAGAATATAAACGGGTACCATCTTGATACAACCCGCTGTTCGCCTGTTTAAAACCACGAATAATAAACCAATCTTGCTTGTTATCTTCGCCAAAATAGTTAGTTTGAATGCTTGGTGTGTACTGTAGCGCGTCAGAAATGCTAATAGAGGCACGATCATCCATTTGCTCTCGCGTAACAACAGACACCGCTCTTGGAGTCTCATTGATGGCAATATCAGTTTTCGTCGCTGCCCGACTCTTCGCTCCAAGATAACTAAAATCAGGACCAACTGCACTGTCTTGCTGCTGTCCAATCACAACTATATTTTCATCTTCCTGAGCCAAGACATTTGGCGTTGATAAAGCTAATACAACCGCCATCGACGTTGGTGTCAGCATAAACTGCCGAGTCATATTCTTCTCCTTTTTGTCGGCAGCCAAACCAACCCTTCATGACTTCAGCGACCGCTGAAAGAAAAGCGAGTTACGGCATCGCCAGTTGTTTCCGTAAAAGACAAACCAGAGGTTTTGCATAAAGCACTCGCATAGGTTACGAATGCCACTACGAGTGCTTATTTGTATAAGTACTTTCTTGGTTGAGGCTTAGCTCATTTCTATAAGCGGCGTAAACCCCACATTAAATACAAACCGCCAATGAGAGACGCCATAAGCCCTGTTGGTATTTCTTGCGGGTAAAGGACCTGTCGTCCCAACCAGTCAGCCAACAACATCACCCCTGCCCCCAGTATCGCGGCGCATAACATGTGTTGTGACGCTTTGTTAAAACCAAATAAGCGAGCTAAATGCGGAGCCAACAACCCAACAAAGCTAATCGGGCCAACAACCAATGTCGCACTGACCGTGAGACAAGCAACTAAAAGAAGCAGTATTGCGCGTGAACGATCAACTCGAATTCCAAGTGCTTTAGAGGAAGCGGCACCGACAGGAAGAATATCTAGCCATCTTACGCAGAGAAAACTCAACCCTATAAAGACAAGCGCAGATAAAGACAATGGGAGTAACGTTTCAACCGAGACATAGTAGGTAGACCCAGACAACCAAGCCAATGCTTGATAACTTCTTGGGTCACCAGTGGCTAGAATAAAGCTCTGTATTGCATTCATCAGTGCGGTAATCGCAATACCAGTCAACAAAATACGCTCCGGCTGAAAGCCTGACTTACGGTTTAGCAGCACAATAACTGATACCGTCGCTAATGCACCTACGAGCCCGCCTAGAGAAAGAGTGAAAATTGACGAACCAAACCCAGTAAACATCGCGATGATCAATCCCATCGCTGTCCCTGAACTGATACCGATCACTTCAGGACTTGCCATTGGGTTTCCACTTAGGCGTTGAATCATGGTTCCAGCAATCGCTAACATTGCCCCCGCAATTGCTGCTGCAAATAATCTAGGTGCGCGCCATTCCAAAAAAATCCAATTTTGGCTAGCAAATAAATTTGTCCACCCTTCATTTTGCACAGCAACCGTGGCAAAAAGAACAACAGAAATTAACGTGCCGATCAACGCCAATGAGATCGCTTTAGGGTTTAGCCTGTAAACATGTTGACGGTGTCGAGTTAACACTGTTTGAGTATGGCTCTGCGTCTTTTGTGATAAACGAGGTAACAGCCATAACAGTAACGGAGCGCCCAATGCAGCCGTTGCTGCTCCCGTTGGTATAAAACTCGCCATTAGCCCTGGCAGTTGCTGAATAACCAAATCGGTTAAAGTCAATAACATGGCACCAATCAGCATTGATACCCAAAGCTTATGCTGGATTTTATTGATACCTATCAATCGAGTAATCGCTGGCGCCGCTAACCCGATGAAACCGATGATTCCTACGGCAGAAACCACCCAAGAAGTGATTAACACCGCAAGCCCAAGACAGACAAAACGCAACTTAGCTAACGAGACACCTAAACTCTTGGCACCTTGCTCGGAGAGTTCCAACAGACTTAACGGCTTTGCAATCACAAATGCAACGACCGTAGCAAGTGCGATTCGAGGTGCAAGATACGAGAAATCTCCCCATCCACTCTGAACAAGCGAACCGGCTCCCCATATCATTAACCCATTCAGCTTTTCGGTATTCATCATCAGAATAACCGTACTTAATGATGCAAAGTACAGGTTTATCACTAACCCAGAAACGACGACAACCGTTGGAGATAACGCTCGTCGCCATGACAACAGCATCACCAACCCCATCGATATCACACCGCCGATGAGAGCAACCAAATTAGGCGCGATATCCAACATCCAAGGTGCGAATAGCGTAGCTAACATCAAAGCAAAACTTGAACCACTCGCCACACCAAGTGTCGTGGGTGAAGCGAGAGGGTTACGCAGCACTTGCTGCATCAATACCCCAGCAACCGCTAATCCAGCACCAGATATAATCGTGGTGAAGACTCGAGGCCACCAGCTAAAGTGAAGTAAAACAGAATCGATAGATTGAAAGTTAGGCTCCCATAAACTGCTTAGAGCTAACGAAAATGAGCTTACTTGGTACAATTGGAAAGCACCAATAGAAAAGGTAAATGCCGAAAGTAACACCACAAAGCTTAAAGGCATCGTTTTCATTGTGTTAACTCCTCGACCTTACTCGCCGTAACTAACTCTGCGAAACGGAGGGCTGAAGGCATAGAACCAAAACTCCAAACGGGCGCGACTTGCATGACCTTTTCACCAGATTGTTGAACAACATATTGCCAAAATGGGTCTTGAGAGAGCTGCTCCGCTCCACCATAAGGTAATGGCTCTACGATAACGATTTGAGCTTTTATGCCAGCTAACTTGTCGATGCCAACTAGGCTGAAGCCCCAGCTATTCGTCTTTTCATTCCATGCATTACTCAGCCCAATCTTTTCGATAGCCTGGGAGTAAAGACTATTTTGACCAAAAACACGTACGTGCTTTGTATCCATAAACTGAATCATTAGAAGTGGCGGCTGGCCTTTATTTATACGCTGTTTTAATAAAGACAAACGTTTTTCATATTGTTGGATAAGCGCCTCTGCTTCCGCCTCTCTTCCCAGCTCTTCACCAAACCTCCGAGTGAAACTGGTAAGTACCGACCAATCCGTAATCCCGCTTTCATATAAGTCAATGGTGGTAACCGGGGCGATATCAACTAAGCGATGCTTCATTGAGGAGAAGTACGGGGCAATAAAAATACGATCAGGTCTGAGCTCGTAAATGCGCTCTATATTGGGTTGAGTTCTTAACCCTACATCCTTCGTTTGAGGTGGTAACGGTGGCGATTTTACCCAAGCATCGTAATCTTGCCCTTGAGCAACGCCTACAGGTACGACCCCTAAAGCCAACATCGTTTCAGTTTGTGTCCAATCAACCGACATCACCCGAGGTGATGCGTCAGCTAGTGCTTGAAAAGAACTGACCAAAAGCGCACTAAGTGAGAGAGCGAAAGAGAAATGTTTAAGTCGAGTGTTTGTACTGCTCATTATTCCAACCTTTAGCTTGGCATCGCCACCGGATAACCCGCAGGGTGGTCAGAGATCATCATCTCTATCCCATATATGTCCCTCAACTTAGGTTCAGTAAACACCTGTTCAACATTGCCTTGTGCAATCAAATCACCTTGATGTAATGCAACGATGTAGTCGCAAAATCGTGCAGCCAAGTTGATATCGTGTAATACGATAATAACGCCCAAACCCAGTTCTTGACTGAGTTTAGAGATAAGCTTCAACATATCTACTTGATGGCTGATATCTAGCGCAGACAAAGGCTCATCAAGAAGCAAATACTCGGTTTTTTGGGCTAACAGCATAGCTAGCCACACACGTTGACGCTCTCCTCCAGATAACGTGTCCACTAAGCGATCTGCGTATTTTAGTGTGCCTGTCATCGCCATTGCTTCTTCAACAATGTCGTGATCTTTCTTACTCAAACGTCCAAGTAAACCATGCCATGGATAACGACCAAAACCGACTAAATCTCGACCTAAAATACTGTCGGTCACCGGAAGATGCTGAGGCAAGTAGGCAATATGTTGGGCGAATTTTTTCGCTGAGAGATCGTTAATGCTCGTTCCATGCAGAACCACGTCACCAGCTGTGTATTGCTGTTGCTGTGCCAGCAACTTTAACAATGTGGATTTTCCTGAACCATTGTGTCCAACAAGGGCGTATGTTTTTCCGGGTTCAAATGTCACATCAAACGCTTTTAGCAATGACTTGCCTTCAATCTCAAACTGGAGTGCTTTAGCTTCCAACATCCCTACTTCACCTAATAGCCATTTACGAATAACAGTTATTCAAAGCTCTCATTCGTTGATCACGTTTGCCGTTCTTATTCAACAGAACGATTAATAAGGGAGGTTTTATATAACAACAAAGATACAAATGCAAACCGTTGTCATTATCATTACATAAACAAGATCATTGAGAGAATTGCTAAGTGTTAGTGATAATTTGCTCTGCTGAACTTCATTAGTAAATTATAGGCAGGTCAACGAGAGCAGCGGTCTCCCACTGCTCTCGCATAAATTTGAACGAATACTGCAGCGTATGAAGAAATGAAAAATGCCGCAGTGAATACATTAATGACGAGCGTCAGCGCCAAACTCTACTTCTTTATAGATATCGGCCAGCGACTTTTTACCTTGTTTGTCTTTGGCTGAACGCTTTTTCTTAGTTTGATAATGGTATTCTTGCTCCTGAAGTGCTTGTTCGTGCTCTTTTGCTGACTCAACAAACTCAGGATTTGCAAGTGCTTGTTGGCGTAAGCGGTTTACTCTTTCAAGGGTTTCCCACAACATACTTCACCTCCAAACTTATTACTGTATATAAAAACAGTATTGTTTAAATATTCCTCCTCGTCAACATTTCAACTTTGTTACTGCTCTTCACATTAACCCCAAGCCTGTATAGTGCTCGGGATATTTGTGGATGATTTGCTTTATATAACCTTGATGCTCTCGCAGAGCATCAACACATTCTCGAGATAACCACCCCTGATATACCCATTTTTCAAGTTCTAACAATGCGTATGGGATGGACCACGCTTGTCTATACGGATGGTGCGTTGTCATAAAATCAAAGGCATTCGCGGCAGCCGTAATTTGGGCGACTATTGGTATATCATCATTGGTTAAACCATAAGGATAACCAGTGCCATTTAAATTTTCGTACTGATAAATAATCATCTGCAAAAACAAAGTCACACTCGGGTGAACCGGATTTCCGATACGGGCAACTATGTCATCCGCTGAATCGATACAACGCTCAATATGTTGAATCAATATCGCCTCTTGTTCTTGAGAGTAATTTGTTCGGCGGCTAGCAATTTCAACTGGCAGCTGACTATCACCGAGCGCATGGAACTGAGCAAAAATACCAATATCTTCGACCATTTCGTCATTCAGGTGATAACGATCCGCTAACTGCGTTGCGATAATTTGACTGTAGTACTTCATGCGTTTGGTATGCGCGTAATACTCAGGTGAATAGCCTGGCATCATACATTGCATTCGGTTCGCTAGCGTTTCTATCGCATTGACTACTTGAGTTTCTGATTCAACCGCAAATCGAATCATTTCGAAATAAGGTTTAAGACCATTCAGCGCTTCTAAACTAAACGCATCACGTTGAGTGGAGTTCAAAAATACAAAACCAGTAAAAGCTTTATTGTCATAACAAGGAATAGCAGCCGACGACTGATATCCGTGTTTGAGTAAAATTTGAACCCGAGGACAGTGATTAATATCATGAAGGTCTTCGACGATACGAGGAACCGCGTTTTTAGAGGCAATATTGAGGTGGTGGAGTTTACGGAATGCTGATTCGTGATGGGCTAGACACCAAGTGTCGAACTCACTTTCTGCAAATGATTTGAGCACATCTTGGTCTGGGTGATATTTTGCAAATGACACCCTATCAATACATGGCAAGTGCGCCTGCATCCTGCCTTTTAGCGTTTGCAGTTGCTCGTTAAGCGGTTTTGCAAACGGGTAAAAACTCCGGTGCGCCATGCTTCACCTCCACACCAAAGCAGAGAAACAAGAAAAGCTCATTGTGTTGCAAATTCAATGGTATTTTGAGCGGTTTTCTCCACTTAAACTATCGATATACCACAACTTAAGTGTACGAAATAAAAGCACATTTCTACCAATTTTTTCACCGGATATCTTACGGTAATTTGATCCAGATTAAAAAAGCCAACGAGCAAAACTCGTTGGCTTAACAATACTGATTGATTACGATGGATTCAGTAACTAGAGGTTATTCAAAGAACGTTCTGAACAACTAGCCTAGAGCAGGAAGCACACCCAGCGTAATTAACACCTGAGCGAATACGATGCCAGTGCCAGCGATGCCCGTTATCACTAGCGCACCTTGACCACCTGCGACGCGGTACTCCCCAGTAAAATCATCCGATTTACGAACCTTGATCACCATAACCAAAGGCAAAAAGATGGCTAAAATCGCTAAGGCAATCGCTGCATAGCCCAAAGCCATAATAAAGCCTTGAGGATAGAAAAGTGCGAAGCCTAGCGGTGGAGTAAACGTCACTAGTGCCGCAATCAAACGATTAGGCTTATCGTTACTTCCTTTGATGGTATCACCCAAAAATTCGAATAGACCCAAACTCACGCCAAGGAACGATGTCAACAATGCCAAGTCAGCAAACACACCAACAATGCTACCCAAATTTGATTGGTGTACTGTCTGAGATAGTTGACCAATCAGTGCGCTCAACCCTCCGTTCTCAACAAGCGTACTTTGGCTAACCACACCCAACGTCACGATTTGCCAAAAGATATAAATAACGAGTGGAATCGTCGAACCAATAATAACGGCTTTGCGTAAAGAAGAAGTGTCACCGTCTAAGTAATTCACAATTGCAGGTATACTTCCGTGGAAACCAAACGAAGTAAAGATCACCGGAATCGCCGCTACAACAAGGCCTTGTTCGATTGGCATACTTAACAAGTAAGACTCCGTAACGTTTGGAGCAAGAAAAGAAAGCACCGCAACCATCGCAATGAGCTTCATCGCGAACAGGACTCGGTTTACTTTATCGACCGTACCGGTACCCACTGTCACAACTAAAGTCACAATCAAGGTAAAGATTATCGTTGATGTACGCCCTGAAATATCGAGGTCAAACCATTGTGCAAGGCGGTCTCCGAACTGAGCACCACCGCCAGCGATATACGCTGCACATAATGAGTAGAAAAGAAACAACATCGCAAAACTTGCCACCCACTTGCCTTTTTGACCTAGGATCTGTTTCGCCAAAGTATGAAGTGTAGCACTACTCTCCGCATGTTGATGAAGCTCAAGCATAAGCAAGGCAGTGAAAGCCATCAGAGCCCATAAGCCTAGCATGATGATAATAGAAGTTGAAAAACCAATGCCGGCAGAGGCAAGTGGAAGCGCTAGCATACCAGCGCCTATTGTAGTGCCCGCAATAATTAGCGTACTACCGAATACTTTAGAACGACTCATTGTATATTAATCTTTACACTTTATTAGAAACTATCAGTATTAGATCGGGCAACGGCGGACCGAAACCAACACCATATTTGTATTGCCGTCGATATTGTAGGATCTTTAGCAGAAGATCAAGCAAAGTGTAAGGATAAAAAACCACAAATGTAAACTATAATTTACACCTTGCTGATATTTAACAATAACTGTGTGCATTCTTCCCTGTTCATGAACTTGGGAACAGGGTAATTCCAGTGCGCCTCTTTCAGAATTAAATCAACAAGCGCATCAGCATCTTCACGTTGAATGAGCGCACTGGTTTGCTCAATATCAATAGTTGAAAACAAGGACTCCAGATTCGCCAAAAAATGCTGAGCACTTGCGTTACCTAACTGCCCCTCGGCCGTCAACTCATCGAGCTTTCTTAGTTGAGGCTCAATCTCTGATAATGAAAAGCGCAGCACAGGCAACAAGGCTAATCCGTTTGCCATACCATGAGGTATTCCATATCTCGCACCGAATGTGTGAGCAAAGGCATGAACATAACCCAAACTCGCTTTGGTAAATGCTAAACCCGCGTAATAGGATGCCATAGCCATTTTATGACGAGCTTCGACATCATCCCCTTGCATCACAGCCCTAGGAAGATATTTAAAAATGAGTTTAATAGCGGCAACCGAATAAGCCATCGTTTCTTGAGTAGCGTTTTTCGATACATAGGCCTCAATAGCATGGGTTAATGCATCAACGCCAGTATCAGCCGTGATCTTAGGAGGTAAACCAATCATTAAATTCGCATCTAAAGCTGCCATTAGTGGCACCAACTTTGGATCCATTAAAGGGGTTTTAATGTGTGAGGAGGGATCTGACACGACCGCAGCGATAGTAACTTCACTTCCGGTTCCAGCCGTTGTTGGAATAGCAAAAAGCGGCGCTGGCATTCGCCATACCTTCAATAGTCCAGCTAATTTTTTTATTGGCCGTTTATTGGTAACTTTCGCAGCGATGACTTTTGCACAATCCATTGCAGAGCCGCCACCCAAAGCTAATATGCCCTCACAATGAAAACGATGATAAGCCTCTAGACCGCTCTCTACCTGATCATAGGTAGGATCGGGCTTAACTTGCGAGAAAACATCTAACTGTAAATCGAGTTGTGCTGCAGCCTCAAGCACCTTATCTACAATACCGACTTGGACTAACCCTTCGTCGGTAACTAACAAAACGCGTTTAAATCCCAGCTCGGTCATCGATTCTAATAGCTCATTCATCGAACCAGGGCCGGAAAACAAGGTTGGTCTCGGCATAGGAAGGATAAGGGCTGCTATTTTTAACCCAGCGGTGTAACTCCGATATAAACGATGCTTCAACATACGAAATCCTTTTCATTTAGAGCTATCATTCTAGCTACTTTTACTACCTATGCTTACTTTGCAATCACACATTTTCAATAAACTTATCTCACTAAAAGGGCTAGCATCGCTGGGAAACCGTACCATTTTATTATCTTCCCTCAACGACATGAGCTACAGAGAAAATGTTTTCAACGACGCTCTATTGTCATGTAGTTAACAAGCTGCTTTCCCTATTACTCTGTTAGTTACAGAGCAAGCCTCGAAGAAGTCTTCTTATTTTTTGCCTTCAAAAGCAACAATATGAATTCTGTTAATCAGACATCAATACCGTGTGTCTCTGGTTGAGCCCGAACACGATCTACAAAAATAAAAATAAGAATGCGTTACATCATGATTTATTGTCGTTTTCAAATAAGTCAACAAGAGCAACAATAATCTTTCAAAACTTATACTTAGTTCAAATATCTGACTCTTAACCATGAGCTTCAGGTGATATTATTATGCAACTAGGATTATTATCCCGCCCATAATCAAAACTATGTCTAAACGCCCACCTTTTTGGGGTCTATTCGCTGTCGTACCCAATTTTTCCTATCACCTTCTGATTTGGGTTTAGCGTGGGCTAATTAGCAATGTCGGTATAAACCATGAATCATTCTTGCCATTCCCATACGGACATGGGCTTTGAAGTCGATCTGAAACAAGCACTTATCTGGGTTGCTCGAGCACTCGACTATGTCGGTGTTGATGATACGCACCATAGCCATCGTGTCGCTTACATCGCTTACCAATGTGCTCGGGTCATGAACTGGGAACCAGAAAAAGCGGAGTTTTGCTACTTCGCAGGGATGATCCACGATTGTGGGGTCTCCGAAACACAAGAACATAAAATGTTACTTGAGGAGTTGGTGCCACAAGATGTAAAAACACATTGCTTAAGAGGATACCGAAGCCTCAAGCAGTGTCGTTTGTTGCGTCAGTTTGCTACACCTGTTCTTTACCACCATACACATTGGAGTGAATTAAAATATCTTGATTTACCGCCTTTTGAAAAAGAGGTCGCTGCCCTACTCTATTTAGCCGATCGTCTCGATTTTATGCGTTCCAAATACGTCATGAACTGCCACTGTGACATTGTCACACTTCATGAAGAACTAATTGCAGAATGCATCATGGCAAACGCTGGAACTTTGTTTAATCCAGACATGGCTAAGGCAATGGTTAAGCTCGTTATGACCGACGCATTTTGGTTCGCGATGGAGTCTGAAAATATAGAAACCATCGGATTAAACTTTAAAAGCATTGATTGGCTTCAAAAACAGCTCACCATCCAAGATATGAATAGTTTGGGAATGTTTATCGCTCGAATTGTTGACGCAAAAAGCCCATTTACTTATCAACATTCGCAAAAAGTGGCGGAGTTATCTCGGTATCTAGCCATCAAGCTTGGGTTTTGTGAGCACGACCAAGAGATGTTATTTATTGCTGGGTTGGTGCATGATATCGGAAAGTTAAAAACACCAGATGAGATTCTTCATAAAGAAGGCTCTCTTAATAAACAAGAGTATACGCGTATTAAACGCCATACAATTGATACTCAGCTCGCATTACACAAAGTGTTTCCCAACGCTAAAATAGCGGAGTGGGCTTCTAATCATCACGAGCGTTTGGACGGTTCTGGCTATCCTTATCATAAAACAGGAGACGAACTCGATGTACCATCGCGTATTGTCGCGGTTGCCGATGTTTTTCAAGCTCTGTCTCAGGACCGGCCCTACCGAGGACGAATGGCTCAAGCACAAATCGCCGCGATTATGGGTGAGCAAGTCGCTAAACAAGAACTTTGTTCTGACGTCTATGCAGTGCTAGAGCGAAACATGACCGAGTGTTACGAGCTATCAACTAATGTTTAATCGATAAAGGGCGTATCTACGCCCTTTGCTGATTTTATGCTGGTTGCAAACCAATCATTTTGCAATATCAAGTACATTGTCTCGCACACCATTGATTCTGAACCAACCTGCAATACTGAAACGCTCAGCATTGGTCGGTAAAACCTCATGCGGGAATTGCTCAGATAAGAATAAAAGTAAGCGTCCCGATTGAGGAGGGATGGTTGCTATCTTATTATCATTTAGATCGTAAACCACCAATTCACCTGCATCCTTTTCCGTCCAAGATTCGTTCATGTAAAAAACGGTTGTCAATCGACGGTTTTCATTACCTTTAAAACAATCTAGATGCTTTTGGTAGAAATCCCCTTCCTCGTACTTGGCAAAGTGAGCTTCATACTCAAAAAGTCCCAGAAACAAGTGACGGTTCACTTCTTGGCGTATTTCTTCCATCTTATCTAAGTAAGAAGTAACCGCGTGCCCCATATTGGGCGATAACCATTGAATTTTGTCACTTCGAATTGACTCAATACGAGTCACATCGTCATTACGACCAATACGCGCTTTTTTCCAGTTACTTGGAATGCAGTCTCGTAATTGAGCCACTTCTTGTTCAGAAAGAAAATCATCCCAGATGTAGTAGCCATGGGTTGCTAACGCATCGATCATTTTATCCATTATTGTCGTTCACTCATATTAGTTGGGCGGTCTATATAAAAAATCTTCAACCCCACAACAAATGCGATTTTTTGTCGAAACGACAACAAAATAAAAAGAGAGTAAAAATAGGTGATGACGAATATAAAAATGCCGCTCATATGAGCGGCAATATCTTTTATTATTGACGAGCTTCTAATCTGGTTGGATGAACTCGCAACGGACTAAGACGTTTAATAGTCGGGCGTTGTTTGTTTTTTAACTGGATATGACAAAGTTCCAGAATTAAGCCAAATGCCATCGCAAAATACACATAACCTTTGTTGATATGAATTTCGAAGCCTTCTGCCATCAATAAACCACCTAACAAAACGAGGAATAACAAAGCAAGTGTCTTAAAACCAGGGTAACACGACACCAGGTTATTGATTTTTTCGGCTGTCATGACCATCACGATAGCAGACGAAACAATCGCTGCGACCATAAGTGGGACATCACTTGTCAAACCAACGGCGGTTATCACCGAGTCCATCGAGAATACAGCATCCACGGCAACAATCTGCAACAGAACTACCGCTAAACCAGTACGGGCGTGAGTTGAGTGAGCCGACTCGTTGTGATTTAACCAACTCCACAACTCTTTCAGGCTTTTAGCCAAGAGGAATGCACCACCCGCAATCATGATGACGTCTCTTCCGGTAAACGCATGGTTCGCCAAAGAAAATAGCGGTTGAGTCAATTGCATGATCCAAGAGATTGAAAACACTAAACCAATACGAGCAATAACAGCAAGACCAATACCAAGGTTTCTTGCCAGCTTACGTTGGTGCAGCGGCAGTCTTTCACATAAGACAGAGATAAAAACGACGTTATCAACGCCTAAGACAACTTCAAGCGCAAACAAAGTGGCGAAAATAGCCCAAGCTTCTGGTTGCATAAAAAGTTCTAGCATGAGCATGTCTCCAATAATAAGAAGACATATGGTGAAGGGTTTTGTCGACTAAAGGGGTCGTCCATTAATTATTTATACCTTTGTTACTGAGGGATCATGAGTAAATCACCAAACAATCAACAAAACAATATCTATTTTAATTAACAAGGAACAAGTTTAATTCGTGTACAAATCAATCAACTCCTCCAAATTGATTAAAATTACATAGAAGCTTTAGAATTGAATAAATGAAAGCATTAAAGTCCAACAAAACTAAGATAAATTTCTAGACTTATAAGCACCATCAACCCTTATGCAACCCATTAAATGCATTGAGCTCAAAGAGAAACAGGCGTGTTTCCGAGATAAACAATAGTAAAAATTTGTTTCATGCTGATATACTGCCAAAAATCATAAGAAACCATGCTATTTATGGACTACATTGCTCTTTCGCGTATAAGCCTTAAACATCTAACTGTTTTACATATGTTGTTAACCACTCACAGCGTCACACTTGCGGCAGAACGCTTGTGTGTAACACCATCGAGCGTCAGTAAAACGCTCGGACAGTTGCGCGAAACGCTAAAGGATGACCTTTTTTATCGTGATGGCACTCGCTTAGTGCCGACAGCATTTGCGCTGCATATAGGCCCATCAATCCATGGCATACTCTCCAGTATGAATGGGTTATTACATCAAGGCTCTTTTAATCCGGCTTACTATCAAGGTAGTTTTTCATTAGCAATGCGTGAAAGTTCGTTTGAGCTCTTTGCGCCAGTTCTACAGCACTTGTCCCAACAACTGAGCAACCACGCGCACTTGAATGTCCATGCGAAAGAGGAAATGAGCTTCGATGCATTAGCAAGAGGTCAAGTGGATTTTTTGTTGCTTCCTCACGATCTCAGCCAACCACCCACACAAAATAAAGACTTGGTCTGGAAAACCATTTTGAAAGACGAAATGGTTTGCTTAATGAGAGCATCGAACCCACTCGCTGAGCAACCCTTATCTGTTGAAAGTTACCTTTGTGCAAGACACATCGGTATTCATGATAAAGATCTGTCACAACCTTATTTTGAGCAAAATCTCACCCAAAGGCATTCAAAGCGAAACTTGGCCATGCGTGTAGCCGACTTTGGTTCAGCTGCGGTGATGTGTCAGCACTCGGATTACTTGTTCACATGCTCCAAGCTTTGGGCAAGAGCGGCAATGCAAGCAAAAGGTTTGGTTGAACAAGCTCTTCCATTCGATTACGGACAGGTAGCCTACAGCCTCGTTTGGAACAAAGCGAGCTTAAACGATCCCGCTTTAAAATGGTTGCAGCAACAATTACTCGACGCCTGCGCCATGTTAGATGCCTGTGATGCGTAAGCATAGATAAACAACGGTACTACGTGAGTACTGTCGGCACTGTGATAGGGTTACTCACGTAGCATCGAAGCTCTGATTTTAAGCGTTCGATATCATGATGAGAGCACATATCCCAAGTTAACGCCTCCCCCACTACTCCGTGATGCTGAAAGGCATTTAAACGTATAATCACCGATTCAGGAAGAGTACTCAAGTAACGTCCAATTGCTACGATTTCTATATCTAAATCACTTTTTTGGGGAATATGCAGTAAGCGGACCTCGTACAATTTTTCGTGCTCAACAAGGTACTGAAGGGTTTTAAATACACGATGATTATCACGCCCAGTTAGCCACTGATGCGTCTCCGTCTGCCACGCTTTCAAATCGATCATTGCGCCATCCAGAAAAGGTAGAATACGCTGCCAACCAGCAACCGCTAAAGAACCGTTACTGTCGATGAAACAAGAGAGGTGCCGTAATTCAGGATCTTGTTTTATCCCTTTAAACAGCTCAATAATGAAAGGAAGTTGTAAGGTAGATTCCCCACCGGATACAGTAACACCACTGATGAAAAAGCGATGTTTGCGTATCAAATCGAGCATTGTTACTACAGAGTAGTCAGTAATTTTTGGAGGATTAGATTGGTTCTGACATATCTCTATACAATGATCGCAGTGGGTGCACTCCTCTTTAAGCCAAACAACGTTGTTGTTTTCGTCGAACTTCAATGCGCCTGCTGAACATTCACTCACACACTCACCACAATGATTACAATGGTTTATCGTGTGAGGATTGTGGCAGTTCAAACACTGATAGTTACAACCCTGTAGAAAGATGACTAGACGATTTCCTGGCCCATCAACACAAGAGAAAGGAAGGATACGAGTGACTTTTGCCAAAAGGCTTCCACTTCGTCTAGACATCTTGTTCTTTCCTAAACCGAACTTATGCCTGCGTGTAAGTCGGTGTTACTTCATGACTCACCACACGTGGCGAGCGTTCTAAAATTTTGGTATTTTTTGCTGCTTCTGCACCTAGAAACGTCGTGTTGGTTCTCGAACCTTCTTTATCATATTTCGCGACATCTGAAAGTTTGATCATGTAGCCTGTCACGCGAATTAAGTCATTTGAAGTGACATTCGCGGTAAACTCACGATAACCAGCATTTAGTGCCCCTTTACATAAATTGAACATCGCTTCTGGGTTAGATTTCACCGTTTCATCAATCGTCAAAATATCGCTGATACCCGCACGATAATACTGATGATGCTTCGCCGTTGCTTGTACATAAGTGACAGGGTCTGGCTCTGCACCATAAGGCAGACGTACACCTGGCGTAACATCATGATCTAAGCTAATGCCGCCTTGTGCATGTAAGAGCGCTTTGCCATCTAAACCATATTTCACCGGGGTTGAGTCCACCAGTTTAGCCAGTGTTGCTGAAACATCATGAGCAAAAGTATTTGCTCGATCATTTTTTCCGTATCGCCCTATTTGCCCTTCTTTTTCAAATAGAAGGTTTACCGCTTCGGCCATGCCGTAAACGCCATACATTGGCGCGAAATAGGACTCTTTTATCAACCCTTCTTGCGTCAAAAAGCCTTGAAAGAAGTTCGATTTTTCATGCAAGTGCGTGCTTCTTGCGTTTATGAGCTCGACCATTAATCGATGGTAAGAAGGCAACGCACTGTTTAAGAAGTCGTTACAGTCTGATGCTCGTTTTGCAACTTCTTTTAAATTCATTCGCACCAATGTGTTCGAGCCACCTGCTAATGGAAGCGAGTTGTAGCAACTTACAATACCAAAGCGTGAGCCGTTGTAGGCTTTCGTGTGCATTGGGTAATTGGCGATATGCGGTTTACTGCATTCACAAATGTTCTGTGTCGCTTGACGAAGTAAATCATCAGGTGTAACTGTCTCGTCGTACATAAAGGTGAGATTCGGTGCGATCTGCTTGAGCTCCGCATCTACTTTTAAAACAGTGCGACAAATAATGTTGTCTGTCGGTCCGACATTCACATGCATAAACGCATCTGGCAATGTGCGATCCAGCATGATCCAAAAATGTTTTAACTTTTTGTAAATCTGGCTCTCTGTTAGGTCGCCTATGTAAGGCAACAAGACATCATCTAACTGGCCTAAGTAAACCGGAATGTTCGTTACCGAAGGAACATGATGGTAAATGATGGTCAGCATGTTCAACGCATCATCGAAATCATCAGCCGGAGACAACTCTAAATAGTCTGAGCCTTGCGATAGAAATTTAGCGTAATCAGGCAACACATAGCGAGGTTTAAACGGTGCATGACCTTCAAACATATCGCAGATGATGCCTTCATCCATTGCTTGTCTCAGTGATGGAGATACGGTCATGTAAGGAATGCACGCTTCAGCCTCTAAAGCTAAAAAACTCGACTTCTGTTTTGGAGAAAGACGGACGTCGGTCGCGATATCTAGAAAACGTTGTTGTAGTTTAGAAAGGCTTGTCATCTAAGATATTCCTACAAAGTAACCACAAGCCCACAAGACAAAATACGAGCTCTACCCCTAAAGAGTAACGTGATTTTACTCCTGCTTGGCTGTTGCCACTAATGAAAATAAACAAAACGTCTATTTCCATTCTGGAAATAAGACAAAGCTAAATTAGCGCATTCCAACTTACTATATGGGAAAACCTAACTGCGTACCGAAGTCTGTCTTATTTATCGGTTTGCCGTCGACAACATCACGCCTGCACCAATAAATACTCCCCCAGTCAAACGATTAAACAACTTCGCCCTTCCAGCGACAAACAACCAATCGGAGGCTTTTACCCCTAACAATGCATAAAATGTTAGCCAGCTAAGCTCAAAAACCACAAATGTAGACGCGAAAATCGCGTATTGAGACAGTAGCGGTGCGGAAGGTTCTATGAATTGAGGAAACAAAGCGGTGAAAAAGACTATCGCTTTGGGATTACTAGCGCCAACAATGAAACCACTAGTGAACGCGCTAAACGCTGTCGCGGAACTTTGAGTCGTTGCCGTTTTATTAAAATCTGTCTGAGATGAGCGCAACGCTTGAATACCTAACCAGATTAAATAAGCGGCGCCACACCATTTGATAATATTAAAAACTAACTCAGATGAAGCAATGACAACTCCCAGCCCGGTAAATGAGAGCGTAAGGATGATCGTAATCGCAGACAAACTGCCAAGTGCAGTCATGAAAGCAATACGAAACCCACTACTCACTCCTTTACTTAAACACAACAGTGAGCTTGGTCCTGGTGAAGCTGTGAGCACGAGAATAGCAAGAGTGTAAAAAATCCATGTATCTATTTGCATTGGCATCCCTTCCAGCAAAATGAGGTTTATAGCCCATTGTGTATAGAACTATTTTATCGCCCGGTTTCTATCCATGAAGCCGAGGTCTTAATAACCATCTTGCATCTAAACAACTTAGAAAAAATTAATAGATAGTTATGCAAATAAAATACGATCTACATGCAAGGATGTAAAGCCTGTTGTATAAGCTTATCTATTTCTCTTAATCATAAAAAGGCTTAGGATCGATCTCTAACGATGAAGGTGCTATCGCTCTTTCAATTTTGTACGCACTCGTTTTTAAATCCACCATCGTGACATCAATGTATCGTTTATACTTGCGGGAGTAGAAACATTTCACTTCTGGCTTTAATGCTTGAGATTCATTTGAAGACCAAACAATACCAACACGCCCATCGTTCAACTCGACAATAGAGCCTACGGGGTACATCCCAATGCAATTAATGAATTTGTAAACTAAGTCGGCGTCTAAATGAAATGGCGTTAGACTCAACAAGATTTTAAACGCTTCGGCAGAACTCATGCCTTTTTTGTAACAGCGATCAGCCGTTAGCGCATCGTAGATATCTACAATACAGCTCATACGGCCGTGAATTGGAATCTCCTCCCCCTTCAAGCCTCTAGGATAACCATTGCCATCTAACTTCTCGTGGTGCATCAAACAAACATCACGGCTTACGTCACTAAGTCCTTTTACGTGAAGGATAATCTCACCTGCGAACACTTGATGTAGCTTCATATGTTCAAATTCTTCAGGCGTTAGCTTCGCTGGCTTGTGCAAGATCTTATCATCGACTTTAATTTTACCTACATCATGAATAATGCCACCTACAGCAAGCTGTTTTAGCGTTGGCTTATCCAAGCCCAAGTACTTACCGAATGACACTAAAAGACAAGCGACATTGACGGAGTGTTCCAATAAGTAAGAGTCTTTTTTTCGGAGTGCAGAGACACACTGCAACGCATCTGAGTCAATCAAAACACTTTCAATGACATCGTCAGCCCAAGCTTCTACTTCATCAACTTCAATGATTTTTCCTTCAAAAGTTTGATTCAATAGTTTCTGCGCCAAATCTTTTGCTTCGGCGATCAGCTTTTTGGCTCGCTTGTGTTGGATGTCTCTCGAACGATAAGTTCGTTGACCCCTCTTAAAATCTGAGTGTTTCTGCTCTCTCGTCTCTTTAGTGGCATCAGTTGATTCATCTACAGGCTTGAAGACACACTGCTGCGAAGATAATGTTTGATCTACCCAAACATACTTTACGCCACTTGTAGCAAGCTTCTTAATGCCTTCAGGGCTAGATATCCGCCCTGCATTGGCTAAATTGACGCGCTTGTTGTGCTCTATCGCGGTAACAAACATACCAACGCCGATATCAGCGAGCGCAATTTTGATTGAATTTTTCGGATCGTACTGCATATAAAGAAGGCTTACTCGATATTAACGTCCGCATTATAAGAGATTTGATTACTTGGCGTGATAATAAATTTGAATTGATTATAATTAATGAGCATCCTGTCAATTAATAATCGGTCGCGCTCATTAAGTCCTTTTTGTTATTATGGTTTTATCCAAGATAACATATATACAAATGACGTTAGAAAACAGCACATTGATACCGACACAACTGAAAATAACTTTAGGATAATTATTCATAAATATTTATAGATTGCGGACGGCATCAATAACTGTATTTTATAAATGATTTTTACTGTTGACTATTTTTTATAAATGTCGATGATTAGCCGCCTAATCTTAGTATGTTATTAACCTAGTAGCGCATAAAATGATAGCCAAACAATTTGAACTGACACTTTTGTGATTGTAATGTACGCCAGCAGATCCACTCTATGTTATCAACCCCAACACTCATCTCTGATGCTAAAAGGCTCGAGGAGGAAATATCTTGACCACCATATTTGACCAACAAGTCTCAGATAGTGACCGAGAGTTCCTAAAAATCGTCGAAGAACGATTCATTCATATCTTCGATGTATTTAACGAAGGCCTCTTTTACATGGATGAGTTTGGCACCATGGTATTTTATAACAAGGGCTTTTATGAGCAGCTTGGTATCAACGCTGGTCGAATCAGCTTAGAGCAATGGTTAGACCTTGTTCACCCTCTCGATCGAGAAAGACTCTCCACTCGGGTCGATGCTCACATCATTACCAACAACACGAGGGTCACAACGACCTACCGCGTGCGTAAACCCAATGGACAGTACGTCTGGATTGAAGGCGTAGCCATGACCAAAGAAACAGAACATGGTCATTATATGGTTGGTAGCCACCGTGATATTTCTGAACGCAAGCTGATGGAAAGCTACATTCATCAAGTCGCATTTCATGACAATGCGTCAGGTATGGCTAATCGCGCCCATCTCTTGCTGGATATTGAAGATAGTGTGCGAGCCACCGATTCTTGTGCATCTATCTGTTACATTCAGATAGAAGAGATTAAATCTTACTTAAATCAATATGGCAGCGAGTTGGTCGATGGGTTAGTGGAAAAATTGCTACAAACTCTCAGTCACCTACCTTCTCCAAATAGTTCTGTATATCGCGTACATGATGATGACTTTGCGATTTTGATTCACGATGAATGCTCGGTAGAAACGCTGCAAAGTTATGCCGAAAGTTTAAAGGAAACCTACCACGAGGCAGTGATTGAAGAGGGCCAATACTTAGGAAGTAACATTAGTATTGGTTTGTATCCTTGCATAGATCCAAGTCACTCAGCAGAGGAAATATTACGTAAAGCAGCACGAACTTGTCAGTACGCAAGCGAGCAGAATAAAGACCGTGTTGCGGTTTACAGTGAGAAAACTCAGCATGCCGTAGACCGTTATTTCTTTATTGAACAAGGTCTAAAAAGTGCACTAGAAAAACAGACATTAAGCGTTAAGTTTCAGCCAATTATTGACGCCAAAAGCTCAAAAGTGGTGAGCTTCGAATCTCTGGTTCGCTGGCGTAGCAAAGAGTTTGGCGAAATTTATCCAGACGAATTCATCCCCGTCGCAGAGAACAAAGGTTTGATTGTCGAACTCGGATATCAAGTCTTTGCCAAAGCGTGTGAATTTATCAAAAACTACCGTGAGCGTTACCAAAACCAAGTTCGTGTCAACGTGAATGTTTCTGTACTTCAGTTAATGAATAGTGAATTCCCTGCGCGAATTAAAGCCATGGCGGATGAGGTTGGTGTCGAACCTGAGTCTATTGTGTTGGAACTAACAGAAACGTTTATTTTGGATAATAATCAGACAGCCATTGCCCCTCTGAATACCCTCAGGGAACTAGGATTTGCACTCTCTCTGGATGACTTTGGATCGGGTTACAGTTCATTAAATAGCTTCTTCGACCTCCCGATGACACAAATCAAAATAGATAGGTCGATGGCGTGGAAAACACTAACCAACCGCTCTTCACAAGAATATCTGAAGTTTCTTATCACTATGTGCCAGGAAAATAGTATTGAAGTAGTGATTGAGGGAATTGAAGACGCCAAAATGTGTGAATTTTTTACCGAAATGGGCGTCGATTATCTGCAAGGTTATTGGTTCTCTAAGCCACTGTCTGTTGCCAGTGCAAGCCGCTATTCGTTGAGTTAAGCATACTAGAGCAATATTCCGCACGGCCACGTTAAACATGCTGAACTATTCACTATAGATTTCAGACACTAACTGGCCGTGACGAAAACAAAGCTTAATGCCCCCTAATTAACGTAGGCGTTCAAACACCACACTCTGATCTAAATGTTCGTGATACTGAGTGTAATCTAAGCCCACATCAAAGATATATTGGGTCACCAGGTTTCTAACGCACTCTATTAATTGGCTTGCTTGCCATGGTTTTTCAAAGTAGCGGTCAATGCCTGCGGAGTTGATCGCATTAATCGTATCGGTGTGCGTCGCTTGCCCGGTAAGAAGCACTTTCCTCGTAAAGCCAAAACGACCGTCTTTTGATACATCGGTCAGCAGTTCTACTCCCGTTTTACCTGGCATCACATGATCGGAAATAATCAATGCGATCATCTCGCCTTCTGCATCAAATTCATCCATCAGTTCTAGAGCCTCACCTGCTGATTCGCAGTCTTCGACATTCAACCATTGATTTAACGGCTCTAAATCTTGTAGAACCGCGCTTAGTACCTCTCGTTGGTCATCAACGCAAATTACATTAAGCTTCTCCATGTTCACCCTCTACTGGTAACTTGATTCTAAAAATCGTTTTTTCACTGTCGCTCTTTACCACAATAGAGCCGTTATATCCGGCGATAATGCGCTTCACAATCGACAGACCTAACCCTAAACCAAACGACAATCCCCCCTTTTTAGTGGTGAAGTTTGGCCGGAAAATTTTTCTACGTGTCGCTTCATCAATTTCTGGTCCGTTGTTAGCAATCGTGACCAAAATTTTACCCTTACTCTCCCGAGTATGTATTTCGATACCGGGTTTCTCCGTTTCACCAAGTGCATCGCACGCATTCTTTAAGATATTTACCCAAACTTGGACGAGTTCGGTTTGAGAACTAATAAAAGCAGGTAAATCCGCAGGGCTAAAACGAACACTCACTCGTCTTAAGTCACTTTGCAATAGAGCCAAGGCGCGATTGATTGAATCATTGATGTTAATCGCTTCATCCAAGTCGATATCCGTGCGCCCCAATTGTTTTACGGATCGCACAATGCCAACGGTATGTTTAGAAGCGATGCGTAAGTCATGGAGATCTCGCCCCATTTGCCAGAAACGTATCGCTTCTTCTGGTCTTTTTAGCCAATGTTCTGAAAGGAAGTTATTTGGAACGGCACGTGCAAGATCACGAGCAACCTCCTTGGTTAAACCGTAGTATTTTTCGAAGTGACGCCCCCGCTTTCTCGCTTCGCTAGAAGAGACTTTCTGCCCTTGCATTAAACCAAAATCAAAAAATTGACTCGCTTCCGGATGAACTTCTTCAAGCAGTTCCATGATAACTGTCTCTAGCCGTTCTGATTTACTGCTTACAACGCCTATCGCATTGTTCAACTCATGAGCAATACCCGCTGCAAGCTGCCCCAACGTTGTCATTTGCTCTGCGGTATGAAGCTTTTGTAGCGCTTTTTCTTTAGCTAATGCCTCTTGCATTGCACGCCGTTGACGACGAGATAATTCGTTAACCATCACAGGCATAAATTGTGTCGTCAATGGTCCGTATGTCGCCTCTTCCACGGCAGGCGTATCACGCTGTATCCAAGCCAATTCAACATCGGTTTGAGCAATCACTGTCGAAGAGGCAGTCCACGTACCAGAAAAGAAACTATGTACGCCAATAAACGCACCTTGAGACGCAGAAAATACCTGAATCGGTTTCTTGTCATCTTCCGCGTAATAGCCCGCCAGTTCTCCCGACAGCACATAGTACAAGCGATCATTGTAGCCAGCTTGCTCAATAAGCACCGACCCGGATAAAACCGTTAATCGGCGTTCAAGGTGATTAAAGTAGCGTTGTACTAACGCGTCTAACTTCGTTTCGTACATGGGTTATCCAATATGCCCAACAGTATGTAAAATCCACACCATCACAAAGCTGAGTAATACGCCAATCACGCCTAGCACGGCACCGATACGAGCCATTTGGCCGCTCTCGACATGCCCTGTTGCATGAGCTAACGCGTTTGGTGGCGTACTGATTGGTAACGACATACCGAGTGAAGCAGCAAATGTCACGACTAAGATCAGAGTAACTTCACCGCCGAGAGGCGTTAACGAAGCCATAGAGGTACCTAACGCAGCCATAATCGGCATCAGCAAGTTTGCGGTGGCAGTATGCGACATAAAGTTTGCCATTAACAAGCACAAGAAAGCCGCACCAAACAAGACAACATATGGCGAGAACTGATCAAACGGAATGCTGTGTACCACCAGCTTCGCAAGCCCGGTTTTATCTAGAGCAAGGCCCAGAGCAATACCGCCTGACACCAACCAAAGCACATCCCAAGAGATTTTCTTCAAGTCTTCTTTGTTGATGATGCCCGTCAATGAGAACACTGCCACCGGAATCAATGCTACTGTGTAAGAATTCATTCCATGTGCAGAACCCATCAACCAAAGAATAATCGTGCCGGCAAAGGTGACGTAAACCATTATTGCTTTGGGTGTTTTCAAAAACTTGCTTTTAATGTTCAGATCGATGGTGGTTTGTTCGGCTTTATACAAAAAGCCAATCAGAAACCAGGCTAACGCCATCATCACAATAACGAATGGCACACCAAATACCATCCATTCACCAAACGTAATTAAGTTGTCACCAACCAAATATTTTAGGGCGATGGCATTCGGTGGCGTGCCGATTGGAGTACCAATGCCACCAATGTTGGCTGCAACAGGAATACACAAGGCGAATGCAATTCGACCTGGGTCTTTAGGCCCGAAAACCGCTATCACAGGGGTTAAAATGGACAACATCATCGCTGTTGTTGCGGTGTTTGACATAAACATAGAAAAAACAGCGGTGATCAGCATCAACCCCAGCATAACGAACTTTGGTTTTTGTCCAAATGGTTTGAGTAACACTCGGGCTAAGTTGACATCTAACCTGTACTTTGTCGCCGCCATAGCCAAAAAGAAACCGCCGAGGAAGAGCATGATAATCGGACTAGCGAAGGTCGCCATTATCTCGTTGTATTGTAATAGCTCACCAAAATGTGGCTGCCCTTCTTGCAAACGAAAGAGCACAATACCTTTATTTGATACAAGCAATAGCTCTAGGACAATGATCACAACCGAAGTGGCGTAGATTGGAATTGGCTCGAATACCCAGCAAAGTGCGGCAAGCAAGAAGATTGCAATCACTCTTTGCTGGACGATAGTAATGCCATCAAATGGGAACGCAGAGAGAGGCATCAACCAAACAAGCAATGGTATCAATGTTGGAACAACGTATTTGAGATAAGGGCGCATAGTACTACTTCTCTTCCTGAGATGGTTAGCCAGACACATTTGGCGTTTGGAACGCTATTACCCGCCGCAAAACCAAAACTTTCAGACTGTTTTTAAGCCTTCAGAGACGAAATGCGGTAATGGCGTTCCAGAGAAGATTATGTACACTGTTTTCAAACAAAACGTTGGTGCGAGATCAATGAACTCGTTTTCACATTGGAAAACATTTTATATCGGTGTTCAAGCTCACTAAATGCTCACTATTTAAGTTAAATATACTTTTCCATCATAAAGTTAGTTAAGGTTTCTCCCCTAACCTCAACATGTTGTCGAGACTTAACTGTGAAACCCATTTTCTCGTAAAAAGGTCGGGCGGTAATACTCACTTCAGAATACAGTCGTTTTATCCCCTGTACTTTCGCCTGTGAAAAAAGAAAAGACATCAAATCACGACCAACACCTTGTCCTTGGTATTCATGATGGCAAAAGAAATGATCAATCAAGCCGTCACCTTGCAAATCACAATAGCCAACGACCTGCCCTTCTATCTCCGCGACGTATGGTTGAATATCGTCCATTTTTCGTTGCCACACATCGAGGTCAAAATCTGATGGTGCCCAAGCGGAAACTTGTGATTCCGTATAATCGCGACGATTAATGATTCGCACAGTATGGTAAAAGAGTGCCCACAGTGTTGGGGCATCCTCGGTGCGATAGCAGCGTATTGAGAGCATCAATTTCCTCATTCTTATTCAATAAATACTAAGCATTAACGCAAAGTGATACTAGTGAACTCATCATTTTCAATGCCAATCACTAAAGGCTTCCCAACCTGATCACTGTTCATCAGTACGGTTGTATTCAGCTCTCGGCTTGATCTGCGTATTTTGCTTTTTCTTATGATATGAACATTCACAATATAATCGGAATACTCCTTTATGATTCCTCCGGAAAATTCTACGTGCTCACTTTCATTGTCTCGGACAACATGAAATTTTCGATTGGCTTGAATATCAGTACTGATGGAGGAGTCACCATAGTTCAGCACAACGGACGTTGGTTCGCTATCTTGATTGGCAAAACAGCCAAATGCGAACATGCTTAATGCGAGTATACTTTTTGATTTAAACATTAATTATTCTATTTCTAGTTATTTTTCTGCTATTTGCATGACCAAACAGCACTTGTTCTGTGAGCGCCTATTGTGCCATAGCTGAGCGCTGACTCTAAACGCGCAAAAAGATGAGCGATGAAAATTCCGCCCAAAACAAGCAAATGCGAGACAATGTGAGGGTCCCAAACTCACTCAATCAGTCAAAATCCACTGTAAACCTCTGTTTTTTCGATTTTTTTAATTCATGTGGCCGTGTAAGGAATACATACAACCTCTTACTTTTTCATACGCAACTAGACGAATCGTTCGAGAAATACGGCATCGTCTATGCCACATGTTACAAATCGGCTTACCTTATTATTACGTATGAACTGGAATTATGGCACTAACTTCCCTCTCTCTTTTAATAAGGAGAGGATTTCAACTATCAGACTTGCCACGTTTTTATAGCTAAAATCAATAGAGCGTTACCAGCATCGGTTGGTCTAGGAGCAATAAATGAAAGACCCTCTCAACTTTACTCACCTTGTAAAAATTTGGCTCATGTCAATCGCGGTTATGCTGGGTGGATGCACTCAAGGAGATTGGCGTACCGCAAGCAGAGAACCTGCGGGTATCGCACCCGATCCTTCCAATGTCAAGCATGCTGTGATTGAGTTTTACGCCGCAGACGCGTTTGGTTGGCGAGGCTGGTTTGCCGTTCATACATGGTTTGCAATAAAGCCTGAAAATGCGAACGAATATACAGTGTATGAAGTAGTCGGCTGGAGAGTGAATCGCGGACAACCCGCTCTATATCAGTACCAAACTGGGACGCCAGATCGATATTGGTATGGTGCAAAACCAGAAAAGATCCTCTCCATACAAGGTGAAAAGGCCCACCAGCTTATCCCTAAAATACAAAGTGTTATTAACCAATACCCTTGGGCTGAAGAATATACGCTGTTTCCAGGGCCAAATAGCAATACATTTCCGGCTTGGGTGGGTAAACAAATACCAGAATTAGAGCTGAACTTGCCGTTTCGCGCAATTGGTAGCGGTTACGCCAGCGATTAACAGCAAAGATTAGTCACTGGCTCGTTTTATGTTCAGCATAAAGCACAATATCTATTGTGCGTCGTCACCCAACTCCGTTCTATTTCTTCCATTATGTTTCGCTTTATACAGTGCATTATCGGCGTCTTTCATTACCGCTTCAATTGGTGTGTCATTGCCTTTCCAATGAGAAACACCCAACGAAACCGTGACCTTACCAACCACCTGAAAGTCATGTTGTTCCACGTTGTGTCTAATACGCTCTGCAACATCCATAGCGTGGTTTACGTCTGTTTTTTCCAAAAACATCATAAATTCTTCACCGCCAGAACGACACAGGTGATCATTAGAGCGAGCTTGGTCTTTCATTAACTGCGCAAACTCTCTAAGTAAATTGTCACCCACGTCATGGCCATAGTTATCGTTTACGCTCTTAAAGTGGTCAATATCTAGCGCCAAAACAGAGAACGCGGTATTTTCCTGCTTAAACAAACCAAGAACTTTATCTAATCCACGTCGATTCAATAATCCAGTCATCGAATCTGTTAATGTATCCAGTTGCAGCTTATCAATGGTTTTTGACACGATACCAAATGCTTTAAGAAAGCTAAGCTTCAAATGTGAGACCTCAAAATACCAAGACTTAACCAGTTTGAGATCATCGATAGAGGATGAATGTTCTTCGACACCTCGCACAGCACCCGCTAACTGCCAAAGTGGTCTAGAAATAAGAAGGGACAAGAACCAAATTAGCAACAAAGTTAATAAACCAATTGGAATCGACTTAAGGAAAACATTCCACATCTGTTCATCTAGCACAGATAACGTCATCGATTTCGGGCGCTGAGCAACAATTCCCCATCCTGATGACTTTACTGGTGCATAACCAGCAAGCATTTCGACGCCGCGAGAGTTAACAATTTCTTTGTTACCGCTCTGCCCCATCGTCACCGCTTTGATTGCCTCATTATCGTCGATTACTTCACCAACTCTCGATTGATCTGGGTGATAAATCAGAGTGTTACTCTCATCGACAACGTAAAGGAAAGAACCATCTTTGTATGCGTGCTGGCTGAGTAACTCTGCAAGAATATTTTCTTTTTCTAGATAAATAGTGCCGCCGATATAACCTAAATATTCATTAGATTGAGAAAATATAGGGTATGAGATGGTTAACAAGTAATTTCCAGCTGGCGATATAAATGGTTCAGTAACAACCGGTGCTTGAGCGTTTAAAGACTGGCGTTTTCTTTCACCCACTAACCTTACACCTTTCACCTGAAGTGTTTCAGGGGATACAGAAATAATAACCCCTTTTGCATTAACGACAACCACAGAGTTAAATGATTTGGTTTGCGTTCTTAATCTCTCAGCCTCTTTATCAAGAAGCTGAGCGTCATGCATCTTGTCTTTTAGCACGTTCGCACTGTATTTTAGCTGCGACATTGAGCTTTCTATGAAAGAGTCTGTCATTTCAGACATTTTTTGGGCGTAAACACGGTTTGATTCTAACGTGTTATTGATGATGAGATCCCTTTGAACACGATAAATCGAGTAGAATGCGTTGATCAAAGTGACAAGCACACTGAACACACATAGGGTGACAATAAGATTTCTAAGATTGAGTTTTTCTTTTCTTCTAAAAGACATTGCCAATGGCCAACTTTGAAGGCTTTCTGTATAAATGAGCGTATAGGTTATATGAAATTGATTTGATTTTCAGGTAGTAAGTTGGGATCAATGTTAATATTTGCTCACATTAAAGAACACTTTATGAGCTAAAAAGAGAATTCAGTAGCACGATAAAGAACCGTGCTACTTTCATATTTGGCGTTTAAGAGGGTTTTGTCTCTGTCATCGTTTTTAATATATCCACAACTAGCTGATGATCATCTAACTGCGGTAAACCCGATACCGTCACAACCCCAACCAAACCAGACCCAGAAAGCCGAATTGGGAACGCGCCACCATGAGCACAGTACTCACGAGCATCGAGATGAGGCTGATTTTCGAAATCACGTTGCTTTTGCTTGTTGTACAGAGAAAGATAGTAAGAGCTGTGGCCATACCTTAATACTGAGTTTCGCTTCCTACGGACCCAATCTAAATGATCAGCACAGGTTCCTGCCATCGCGTATTGAAATAGCGTTTGTCCAAAGCCGTAAACCTCAATAGCAACAGCCGCGCCGCGAGCTTCAGCCTCTTCTTTTAGAGCGAGGCCGATAGACCACGCAATATGATGATTAAATTCCGCCAACTGAAGTTCATGCTCTTGCCGGGCCACGAGTTCAAGCGTCAAACTCATGGTTTCACCTGAATCGTTTTACCCGTTTTACTGCTTTCCAATGCCATCTCAATCAGAGCGATATTCTGTACTGCTTGAGCGGCAGGGACCGGGTTATCAGTGCCCAAACGAATGGCGTCTGCCACACCAACAAAGTAAGCTTGGTACGCGCCTCTCTCCGTTTTGATAGTTTGCGCACCGTCTTCGTCGTAACGGACTCCGTATAACGCCTCATCTTCTTCCGACCAAGCATCGTTTTCCGGCAAACGGCCTTCTTTTAAGTAGCCCTCTTGAGGATCTAATCCGAACTTTTCATATTTAGCTTCCGTACCCAATACTTTGTATCGGAGATTCGGCTCTGGGCTATACAAGTTTGAATGCAAGTGCACAATATGCTCAGGGTAATGAAGTATCAAGTTGTAATAATCAATCGTCGTCGCGCCCGGACGCATCATTCGACATTGTGCGTCTATCGCATCTGGCAAGCCAAACAACACCAATGCTTGATCGAGAAGATGAGGAGCAAGGTCGAATAGAATACCACCGCCATCTTGAGCCTGCTCTCGCCATCGTTGACGAACTTCAGGGCGGTAACGGTCAAAGTGTGACTCGAATAGCTTTATATCACCTAACTTACCTTGTTCGATAAGAGATTTAACCGTGAGAAAATCTCCATCCCAACGTCTATTGTGAAAAACGCTCAGCACCAGACCTTTCTCTTCCGCCAAGGCGATAAGTTCATTACCGTCTTCTATACGAGTAACAAACGGTTTCTCGACGATGACGTGTTTCCCATTGTTCAACGCACGCTTTGCAAGTTCGTAATGTACGTCATTTGGCGCAGTAATGATTACGAGCTCTGCATCACTATCATCGAGTAAAGTATTCGCATCAGAAAACCACTTAGCATCTGGCCAATCATTCTGAACCGCCTCCTGTTGACGAGAGCTTATCGCGCTCAGCGTTAAATTTGGTAGCGCTTTAATGAAGGGTAAATGAAACGTTTTTGCTGAATATCCGTAACCAATCACAGCGGTTTTTACGGGATCGTAAGCCATTGTAAGATTCCTTATTTCGGTGATACAACAATACATTCAATATCATTGTGATCGAGGAGTTGTTGAAAATCTGATTGAGGGGGATGATCGGTAATAATGATGTCGATCTTTGACAAATCACATACGTGGTGGAAATTGTCGCTACCAATTTTTCGGGATTCACAAACGACGATGACCTGCTGAGCTTGAGCAATCATCGCTTGTTTCATTGTTGCTTCTAACAAACTATTTGTTGTCAGCCCTCGGGATGACAATGCACACACGCCAATGAACGCTTTGTTCACGTGATAATGCTGCATTTGCTGCTCTGCTTGCGCCCCTAAAACTGCTCTGGCATAAGGGTCAAAGTGTCCGCCTAAGAAATAAACGTCCATTGTGTCGTTTGTCTCAGCAGCGGTCAGCACATCAATGCTGTTAGTAACGACGTTGAGCTTGTTTTCTCCACAACGCGCTTTTCCTGCATAGAGTGGGAGCAGAGATAAAATGGTGCTGGTATCAATAACAAGATGGTCGCGCTCATCCAACAACGCTGCGGCAGATTGAGCCAGTCGATGTTTAACGTCACTCACGGGTCGACTCGCGTATGCCTCGGTATGGGAAGAGATCGGCGCAAGCATGACACCACCTCGTATTCTTTGTAACCCAGGTTGCTGACTCAACTTAACTAAGTCTCGACGAGCTGAATCTCGCGAGATACCAAAGTACTCACAAACTTCAGACAACGTTACTTTATTTTGCTGATCCAGCTTCGCTCTGAGCGCTACGAGTCTTTCTTCTTGTGTCATGACTTAAATTCACTTAAGTGGTTTTAAGCAAACTTGCCACAATAATAGAAAAATTACCAACAAAACCACTTACAACCAACTCAATTGACCAAAGGTTAACCAAAGATAAATGAGCAGCAAGGCAAAACTTCCTAGGACGGTACGTTCACTCAAGCCCACATAGTTAGGCGTATGAAGTTTATTTATACCCGTTTAAAACAACTGGCTCATCTAGCCCTAACTTCACTCTATTTCTTTTAATAAGCGCTTTTGGTAGTGGAATAAACCCAGCATTTCGTACCTGTTGTGTATTGTGGTCTGTTGTAAGGAGTTCAAATAGCTTTGATTTTTTGATCTTCTGATTAGTGTCGAATTGTTTATTTATATAAACGTAATAGACCACGGAAAATGGATAGCGAAGAGAATAGATGCAATCTGTGCTCAAAGAGCATGAGTCATCGTTATGATGAACAGAGAGAGCCTTGTAGCTCGACCACTGTTCTGAGTATTTAAAATCGGAGTATCGCATATAAGCTTTGGCTGAAAAGTCGTCGCTTAAAGCCCGTTTCAATCGGTCTTCATCAAGCATTTGAATCGATGATTGACAACCATTAGAGCTCACATCTGGGTTACTTAAACGCATCTCCCCGAAAGCATACGTATTTGCATCACAGCGTTTCAATTCACTAACGGAAACACTATCTACCGTACTCTTTTGACTATTGATTACGACAATAGCGTTTGCCATTAAAAACAAACGTGTAGGCCTGTGGCCTCTTTCTCGTTGAAATCGGGAGATGTTTTCATCTGACCATTTCTTAGATGTGATCGCAATAGAGGCTCCGTCATTTAGCATGTCGTTAAAACCACCAGACTGAGATGCAAGCGCTACATTTACACTTGGCTCATCTATCAATGTTTCTATCGTTTCTAGTATCTCTGGTTCGACAAAAATCGATGTTCGAGCCTCAGAGTCAGCAAATGCCAGCGGTGAAATCAAACATGAAGCTAGAGCAAAGAAAGGCAAGACTTTAATTTTCATAATTCAACTCCAACTTCGAATTAGGTGTCAACTCGCTGTCCGAACTAAATATAGTCCACGCTTGTTCAGTACTTTCAGCTTTCGTGTTTACAACAGCAATTGTGCGCCTTTCCCGTTTTTTTAGTTGTACCGTCAATGCCGTATTCTGATAAAACTCTTGCTCTTCAATTCGATTATCTTGAATGCCGTTTCTCACTAGCAATTTTCGTATAGCTGCCGTTCTTTTCTTTGCCAACGCTTTGTTGTATTCGAGTGACGCTTCAGGGCTTGTGTCTCCTATCAGTATGACTTGCGCATTTGGGTTACTCTGAAGCAATGCTTTCAACTCGCTTAGCGGCATATCATGAGATGACGTTACCTGATGCTCATCCATCGCAAAGAAAAAACTGATCAGGTGTGTCTGCGAGTCGTTGACCCAATTCGCACAACCCTCACTGTCAACAACCACACCTTTGGGCGTATCTGCGCAGTTATCTCGTTGGTTTATCACGCCATCACTATCATTGTCTTTAAGGTCGTTGTACTGGTAAGTGGTCAACATCGTATCCGGTGATTCAGCACAGCCTGCTAACATGAAAACTAGAAGACTCGCCACTGCGAATTTATCCATTATTGTTCTCCTTCCAGTTCTCTGGATACTCAACTCGCAACGCATAAGTCAGAATCCCCATCGAGTTGAATAAACGGTAAGTGGCAACCAAATGATCGTACTTTGTTCGGGTATAGTTCCGTCTCGCAACAAACGTTTCAACTTTGGCATCTAATACATCTAACAAACTGCGTCGCCCTACATTGAACTGCTGGATGTACCCTAATTCAGTTACTTTCGCCGCATCAACGTTGACTTTTAAATACTCCATTTGCTGTTGAAGCAATGTATGTGCGTCCCATGCCAGCCTTACACCTTCATTCGCATCTAGTTCTGCATTTGCTCGAATAGCCCTCGCCTCCTCTACTCGCCAGGCAGATGACTCCACTCGGGAGTCTGTAGAAAAGCCGTTAAAAAGATCGTAGTTGACCGTCAGCATAACCTTTGCATCTTCGTTAATGCCTTCAATATTATCCACGTTGTCTGTTTTGTTGGCTGACAGCTCAAGCTTGAGCTCTGGGTAGTAATCCCCCTTTTCTCTTTTTACTTCATGTCGAGCCGCCTCTAAATCTTTCATCGCCGACTGTATGGATGGGTGCAACCTAACCGCTTGTTTGAGTGCTTCGTCAAGCTTATTCGGAAGCAATTCCTGCGGGTAAACAGGCTCAACTAAGTTTTGCGGCGCTCGACCAACCAAACGTACAAATCTTGTTCTAGCATCGGAAAGATTGTTTTGGGCGGCAATCAATGAGGACTGTGTTGTCGCGACACGCGAAGAAACCTGCGCTAAGTCGGAGTTGCTGGTTAAACCTTTTTCTTTTTTATCTAGAATGAAACGGTAGATCTCTTGGTGTTCACTTAGGTTTCTTTCTGTCAGTTTCATCAACTCTCGGGCATGTAAAACGTCCACATACGCTCTGACAGTATCTAATGCGACATTTTCCGCAGATGCCAATAAGCCCAAGCGTTCAGCTTCAGCCTCGTAAGATAAGCGATCAACGTCAGCACTTGTTTTAAATCCATCAAATAACAGTTGGGAGATTCTTACGCCCATCTCCGTTCTTTCTAATGTTCTATCTTCACTGTCGATGTAGTTTCCGTTGTTATATCGAGTACCTTCGTACCCTGCTGCTGCATACAAATTAACCTGAGGAAGAAATGAACCATTTATGGCATTTCGGTCTCGTACCATCGACTCATAGCGAGAATAGCGAGCAAGCAAACTTGGGGAGCTATCGAGAGATAACGTAACTGACTCTTCTAAAGTCAAAGCGTTTGGCGACGATGATACTGCAAACAAGACCAATAACGTTGATTTAAGCCGCATCTTATATCCTTATGTCTATCTTTCTCTGAGCGAATTCTCTTTCGCACGTAATATAGGTTTTAACCAATAATTCAGTACTGTTTTTTCTCCTGTAAGAATGTCTACCACAACCTGCATTCCCGGGATGATCGTAAACTTATCATCAACCTTGAAAGTAACGTTGGCACGGTAGTAGGCATTGCCCTCTTCATTTTGAAGTGCATCGGCGCTTACGTAGGTCACTTCTCCTTCTAGGCCTCCGTAAATGACAAAGTCATAGGCAGACAACTTTACCGTTGCCGGCAGGCCAGGCCTTATAAAGGCGATATTCTGAGGAGAAATTCTCGCTTCAACGATTAACGTGCTATTACGAGGGACTATTTCTAAAATAGGCTCACCCGGCTTAACCACACCTCCGATGGTTCTGACAAAAACATCTTTGATGGTTCCATCGACCGGAGAAAGTAACTGCGTTCGATTCAACTGATCCGCAATCGCCTGACGACTTTCATTGAGCTGCGCTAGTTGCGTCACAACTTCATTGAGCTGCCCTTGTGCCTCTGCCCTAAAAGCAAGCGCAGTACCACGATAATCTGCGATGGATTCAGAATACACAGCCCTTTGCTTTTGGGCAGCAGCTTGTGAACTCGCGATGTCTCCTTTGAGCTTTATAACATCTCTATTCAGTTTTAATAATTCCACTTCAGCCACCGCGCCACTAGAAACCACCTCTCTCAACATATCTCGCTCTTTCGAGACAATAACCAGACTGCTTTTTAGTGTTTGAATGGTATTCAAGGTATCTAGATAAGCTTGCGATTGTTGCTCAATTCGCAATTTAGCCTCCTCCAGCTCAGACTCCAGTTGGCTCAACCGCTCAAGATAGTTTGCTTTGGCATTCAGATAGGCAGAGTGGCCGGTCATCGAAATATCAAATGGCTGAGGCTCGATACTCACTTGTTGTTTCCAATCCAGTTGGAGGCTATTCACTTTTACCGTTTCTAATTCAATTTGAAGCCTCTGCTTTCTGGCGAGCAAAGATTCAACTTGTTCAGAGGTCTCCGAATAGGTCGACTTAAACCTTGTATCATCCAGAATGGCGATGGTTTGCCCCTTAGTGACGCTTTCACCAGGCATGACAAGTAACTCCTTTAGAATGCCGCCCTCTAAGCTCTGAATCGTCTGAACAGACAAAGTAGGAACAACTTTTCCTTCGCCGACAACCACTTCGTCTAACCTCGCCCACGAGGCCCAAATAATCACACTCAGCACTAACGCGGCAGACAACCAAATCAACGTTCTCGAACGGTTTGCTAAATGAGCATTACTCCAACGAACTGTGCTCATCATTGACCTCCTTCGCGTACAATTGATACTGCGCGTACTCTGTTCGTCTTCGCGTTAGACTGTTGTTTAGCAAAAATTTCTTGGGGCGCTCCTTCCCTCAAAATTGCGCCTTTATCAAGCACAACAATTCGATCACAAAGCGATAATAAGGAATGTTTATGAGAGCTAATAATCATCGTCGTCGAGTGCGGCAACGATTTAAGAGCATTAAACAACGCATTCTCAGCTGGCTGGTCTAAGGAACTGGTTGGCTCGTCTAAAATTAATGCTGCTGGGTTTCGATAAAAAGCTCTTGAAATCGCTACAGCTTGCCTTTGCCCCCCCGACAAATAACGCCCTCCTTCTCCGACTTGCGTTTCTAGACCATGAGGAAGGCGACTCATGTACTGGTTCAAACCCGATAATTCTATCGCACGGCGTAATCGTTCTTGATCAATAACATGATGTCCTAATACTATGTTTTCCATAATGCTGCCGTATATAAGATGCGAATCTTGGCTAACCCAACCCGTTTTCTCTCTTATCAATTCGGCGGGCCAAAGCTGACTGTCAATGTCATCAAAATAAACGCTACCCTGTAAGGCACTGAGTTGATTGGTAATAATAGAAAGGAGTGTAGACTTTCCTGCTCCTGCACTACCAATAACGCCAACGCGTTCGCCTTGCTTGATAGTAAGATTAATATCTCTCAAACATGGCATATCAACATCTGGGTATTGGAAGCTCACGTTTTCTAAACGTATATTCCCTGTAAATTCGGCAGACGTAATGACCTGACTGCGTTGCGCCTCCTGAGGTAAAGACATGATAGAATTTAAGCCTTCAACCGCTGTTTTTGTCTGTTGATAGCGAAGTAACAGCATAGCTAACTGGTTAATCGCCCCTGCAGCACGACCGCTAAGCATGACAATAGCAATGAGCCCCCCCATGCTGAGCAATCCCTCAGAAATTCTGTACACGCCTGTTACAAGTAACATTACGGTAATTATCTGCTGGCTAGATTGAATGGAGTAAGCAACGATATTCGAATAGTTTCGCGATTGATTTTGCCAATCAGAAAGCATGGATACCGTTTGCTCCCAACGCTTTTGTGCTTCTCCCGTAGCGTTATTTTGCTTAATCTCTTTTAAAGAGGACAATGAATCAAACAAGTGAGCTTGTCGCTTCATGGATAGTGCAGCACTTTCCGTATGTGATTGTTCTATTTTTGCTTTTACCGCAAAGCCAAGGATCAGCAGGGTAAACATGACGGCAATAGGTATGAACATCATTGCCCCACCTAGCCAACCAATTAAGACTAAAAATAACAACGTAAATGGGAGATCAACTAAGGTCACAAGAGATGCAGAAGTAAAAAAATCGCGAACACTATCAAAATCTTGTAGTTGTCGAGCGAATGCACCGACTGATGCAGGACGGTGTTCAAGTTTCATCCCCATAACTTTAGAAAAAAGTATCGAAGAAAGCTTGTTATCGATGTACTTACCCGCGGTATCAGTGGCAACTCCCCTTGCTTTACGCAATAGCCAATCAAAAATAATGATGACGGAGACACCAGCGACCAAAACCCATAATGTACTGAAAGCTTGATTAGGCACTACACGATCGTAAACGTTCATAGTGAAAAGCGGAATAACTAGCGCTAGCGTATTGATAAGGAAAGAGGCAATCAAAAGATCTCGATACCACGGAGACATTTCTTTCACTACGGCGAAAAGCCAATGTTCATTATAATCCGCTTGAATAGAACTTATCCGTTTGTCCAGCTCTGGACGCATAGAAACTTGCCATGCTTGAGGCTGGAATTGATTATGCAGCTCCTCGCTCGTGACGTATTGCGTTTCACCTTGATCTTCACTAAATAACGTGACTTGATAATCGCTGTTATGTCGCTCAGATATAATAGCGGGTTGTAACGTCTTCCTATTGATTACCACCAATGGAAAGCTCAACATTGCGGTGGATTTTAAATCGATTAATGTGAGTTCAAGATCGGCTCGCTCAGCGGCTCTGATGAATAAGTCACTATCCAATCTACCCTCAACAAGAGGTAATCCAGAAAGCACCTTTTTTGTATGGTGTCTAACCTCAAAATAACGCATCAACCAAGTTAACGATTGCCCCCAAGGATCGTTAGTCAGCTCACTTGATGAGGATGAGTGATGCTTCATGACATACCACCTACTAGCAAGTTGTTGTCATCAATCATCTTCTGTAAGACATTTTCTTCGGCTACGCCAGTCGAGTCACCTTTGTAAAGCTGATCAAGAGTGACGCCCTGCATAAGAATCTGTTGTTTTGTCCCCGTCTCTTCTGGTTTTATGTGAAGCGTTACGCCATCATCATTCTCTGTTAAATCGAGCTTATTATCGACTTCTGTTATCGAGGTAGCGGTGATTATCGAGGCAATGTCAATTGTGTCATTATCATCACCAACAGCGGATATTTGGAAATAGTTGATCACATCGTACGAGGGCTTTAACTCGTTACCGAGCCCTGAACTGTCAAACTGGAATACATCGCTGCCACTTCCTCCAATAAGCAAATCATTAGCATCTGTCGCAAGTAATGTTTGGCCCCCTTCTTCCACTAAGGTAACATTGACTGTCTGAGCAGCACCTTCTGCGACTGTAGCACCCAGTGTTGCAATCGGTTTTATCGACAACGTAAAATCACTTGCACCGCTAAACCCGCCAACGATGGAAAGATCAGCGACATCCTCTTGATCAACAGTATAAATGCCGTTCAATCTTTCACCATGACTCAACTCTAGATCTGTTGGTAATCCGCGAATCTCCACACTTCCAAACTCTTCGGGTGCAGGATTGACTAAATTCATGCTCAACCCCAAAGGAATACTCCCAGACGCTTCAGACACAATAGACTGATAATCGGCCGTTAGTGTTGGCTCATCAGCTTCAGGGGTAACAACAATGGTTAGATCGGTAGTTTGCACATCTCCAAAATCGGTTTCGAGTGTCTCTGACACTATCGCTTGATCAAACGTTCTAACATTGAGAGCAACATCCATCGTTCCAAATGCATCCTTCGGAATGAACTCCAAACCTGACACTTCATTTGCTCGCACTAATACCGTCGCCACGGCATTGCCCGCGTCATCGAAGGTAAAGGATGAGAATTGAGTTCCAATACGAATCCTACCTAAGCCTTCCAATGCAGAGGGTTCAGAGCTTGCTTTGATCAACATCGACACTTCTATATATTCGTTGCTATTTGTTTCAAAACCGCTCGCTAAAAAGTCAATCGAAATGGAATCACCTTCATCTCCAGTGAACGTGTTAGAGGTTGTATTCAACGATACATCATCGCCAATCGGTTTTACGCCGACGTTGAACTGAGAAGTGGTATAGTTATAGTCGTTTGATCCAGACTCTTGGGTAATAGCTTGCAGTGTTAATGAAATATCCCCACTAAAATCTAGTGGCGGTAGAAAGTAAACCTTATCAAGTTGTGCTTGAGTTAGCTGCCACTCCTTGCTCTCACCATCCGTTGAACCGTTATCAGGGAGTAATTCGAACGTCCCATTATTGTCCCAAACCAACACGGCTCCGTCTGGCACTCCTGTCATGACCAAAGACATCGACTCAGAACCATCTTGATCGATTAATGATGCAGATAAGTTTCCTAAATAAATATAATTATCTTCATTACCAACTACGTCTTCTGTTTCCAGAACCGCTTTATCAACCACTGGGGCAATGGTAACGGTAACTTCTGTTGATTGAGTTTGAGTATCTTTCGCACTGTCAGTACTTAAACAACTTCCCGTGACTTCATCAGTAATGTTTGCGTCAACGGAAATAACAAGCTCTCCACTGTAGTTTTCAGGTGGGATTAACTGAATTTCGTTTAGACGCGTAACATCTGTCACTACCCATGTTCCATCACCGTTGTCAATGAGTAGGCTCGGGTCCACGGCAGTAAACCGCGCATTCTCGTCAGACACCGATAAAGAAACCCAATTGACACTTTCAAGGCCAGTCGCTGCGTCACCTTCTCCAGTAATGGACTGCATTGGCCCTTCACTATCGCCCAATACAAGAGCAAGATTCAGGTTGGTTATAGTATCTTCTTGAACCGTAACTTGGCTTGGTGCTATCGCGATATCATCGACAACAGGAGAGATTTGTACCGTAATGGTCTGAGAGGTTGTTTTCGAGTCACCATCGCATGGGGCCGTTTCTGTCACTTCTAAATTGAAAGTAATGCAACCAGCAAAGTCCTCATCCACGCCAGTAAGCGTCAAGGAAGACAATCCAGCGCTAGAAATTGAATAACCCAACAGATTGCCCGCATTATCATAAGCAGGTATCACACCTTCGCCAGTAAGCTCGACTCCTTCAGGTAAAGAATCTGCGGCGACAAAGAAGGAAACTAAGTTACCATCACTACTCGCTACATCAGGGTTTAAAAACGCCCCAATTGAGACATCTTCACCTTCTTTACCTACAATATCCCCACTTTGAACGCTTCCTGGTTCACCAGGATCAGCACACTGGTCTCCATCTCCTTCATGGCCAGTAATTTGAATTTGGAACTGACCTGTGATGTATTGAGCATCCGTTCCATCTCGAACATACGCTAACACATTCACATCAAGTATCTCTGTATTAGATGGGCTATAAATCGATGCGCTAGCAAGCAAATCTTGAGCGGTTTCCAACACGCTATCACTTGTGATTCCTTCCATTGGAATCAGCCAGTTCCCATCGGCATCTTGAGAAGCACCATTCGGATGAGTAACAATGAGGTCTTGACCCTGCGGTATCTGTAAAACGATGTAATCGAGATACTCTGAACCATCAATATCCGCTTCTGTAAATGTAATGCCTCCACTCACGTCGACAGCAGACCCATCCGTACTTGTGAATACTTCAGTCGCGCCTTCTAAACGTGTTTTGTCAATATCTTCATTACCAATATCCACTTTGCCAGAAACCACGACGCTCAAAGAGCCATGGATTGCCTTTACATCAGTCTCCATCGTCGGAGACGTGTCTGTCACTTCGTACTGAACTTCCAGGCTAAATGTCCCACTTAGGTCTTCATTAGCTTTTACAGTGATTCGTCCACTGTTTAACAACTCAGATAATGTTGCCGAGCTACCATCAAGTAGTTCATTGAGTTCTAACGGTAAGTTACTTTCCTCTACTGCATTACCATCAAAGTAAAGTGTTAAGCCATCTGGAATGGATACAATGGTGTATCCTGTCAAGGACTCACTAGAATCTATATCTTGATTAACGACAGGCTCAAGATTTAGTGTGATGAAATTGTCCTCAATACCATTGCTTTGTAATTCTTGACCGTCAGTTTGATCAACAATAGGTGAGATTTCCATTTCCACTTTAAGAGGGGTTTCAGCAGAATCACCATCCGGCTCTGTTGAAACGACGATAACATCCATGCTCAGTGTTCCACTAAAATCTTGCTCTGTTTTGAGGTAAGTGTTTTCAAGAACAGCGTTTGAGACCTGATAAACTGGCCCCGTTATTGGGTCCACGTAAGCAATTGGAAGAACAATAGGGTCACCATTTACATCTGTCAGTTGTGTTCCCAAAGGGATGTTCTGAAGCAAGATATTAATTTCTTCTGATAGATCGTCGTCTGATGTCTGGATGATAAAATCCAGTTGTATCAGATTATCTTCGTCTAACGTAGAGAGATTACTAATTACTTTAGTCGCTTGATCATATTGCCAATTCCCCTGTCCACCATCTAGAACAATTGGTTCATCGACCACGCCTTTTAGCTTAATGTCAATGGTTGCAGATTGGCTCTCGGCGGTTTCATTAAGAGGTGCTAAGCCATCAATAGTCGACTCTGTTGAAATGGCGGTTACTTGAAGGGATAGAGATTCAGTAAATGAGCTGATATCCGATTTTGGTTGAAGTAACGCCTCCGAATTGGCTAGAGCATTGGAGGTCACTAGGTAGGTATTAATACCGATAAGCGTAATCCCAGCTCCGACAGGCAATGTCCAACCATCTTGAACTTCTATGCGATAAGACAGAGACTCCGAGCCATCTGTGTCAGTGAGCCGCCCTAGGATGTACTCTTTTAAGTCAATCGCTTGGTCTTCAAGCCCCTGAATGTTTTTAACGGTCAGCGTAGGCACATCGGCATCTGGAGATATATCGATAACAACTTGCTCAGTGATCTCCGCTGTTTTATCTTGCTCATCGGCATACACACTACCCGACTCAGTCGTTACTGCCGTCACATCAAAAGTAAATCTTCCGGCTAAGTTTTCGTTAGATGTGATTTCAATTTGATCTAACTCGGATTGGCTATACGCTTTACCTTCCTCAATAGCACTTCCATTAAGTGTTAATATAAGTCCATCTGGAATATTCGAAATTTGGTAGTGGAGCGTTTCAGAACCGTCTTGGTCAAACTTTTCAGCAACAATATTGAGTGAAAGTGATTCAGCGGAATCTTCAACACTTTGATAAGAAAAGTCCGAATCACTAGACCACTCTGGCAAATCTGCAACCGGTAAAACGTTAACATTTAACGTGTTATTGCCTTGTAATACAAAACCATCTGGTTCGACATCAGATACGATTAATGCAGACACTGCTAACGAAACTTTGATAGTGTTGCCCGACAGGTTTAGCGCTGGTTGATAAGTGAGATCACCATTTGGAACGGTGAATATACCCACCCCCATTAGCTCTGTACCAGAAAGACTAATAAATCCTTCATTATCATCATCTTCAAGGCGCACTCCGTCTAAAAACAGAGCCCCTCCTTGTAGAGATTCAACAGAGATCCTTATCGCTTCAACACGCTCATTATTCTCCGTATCCCCAGGAGAAACTCTAATCGGTAACGCGACTGGCGTGGGGTCTCCACTGTTATTCGCGCCATTATCTTCTAACGTATCTACATTAACGGTTCGAATAAAGCCCCTGGCATCATCAAGAATTAATTGAGCTTCACTGCTTGCTTGGTCACCGTCTGCATCCGTCACAGTTATCGTTAGATCATCAAGCAAACCACCTACAGGCGTATTAACAATAAGCTCGGTAGTTAGCGTAAATGTCCCATCTTGAGCAATAGTCAGCGTTCCATATTTTAAGTTACCATCACTACTATTGATTAAATCGATAGTCCAAGCATCATTGCTAAATACCGAACTCGCCGTATCGTATGTTTCACCTGCATAGGTCAAACTTGAAATCAACGTGCCATCTGAACTGATTAAGTCGGCATTATTGCTAAACCAGTTTCCCGAAAACTCATCCCCCTCGGTAAGTTCAATTTCTATTGGTGAGCTTGTGTCTTCAGGGATATCATCTACTACACTAACGGTATATGTCTCAGCTTCAGACTGGTCGCCATCCTTATCAACGGCATAAATTGAAAAACTGAGTTCTAATGTGTTCTCGTCCGCTGGAACACCGTCAGGTTCATCGTGTTCAAGTGCACGGTATAGATCAAACTCGACAGTCCCATCGGTATTAAATCTAATTCTAAAGACGTCTTGCTTGCTTTCATCTCTTGCATATAACCAACCATTCGAGTCCGGTGAATCAAGCGAAACTAGGCTACCACTACTTGTTTTATAGCCGAGCGCATTGAACATATCGATATTCACGCTCACACTGGCGATAGAGTCTGAACCTTGTAATAGCGTAATGGATGGTGACGAGCCCTCGATGCCAGAATCAAGCGAATCATCATTCAGCCCGCTTTCATTGACTGTGATTCCCTCTGTAATTACTAGTTCCGGAAACAAGCCATCATAGACCAGTATGTTGGACTCCGTAGAGATCTCGCTTCCATCAGAATCTCTCGCCACGATGGGCATAGAGATCGACAATTGCGTCCCATCACCTAAAACATGGTCAAGCGAGTGATAAAGCTCTACAGTTACATTAACGGTAGACGTATCATTTGATGGCAAAGAGAAGTCACTAGGTAACGTGACCCTAAATACAACGTCTCCAGTGTCTGAAATTGCGTCAAAGCTTCCATCATTGTTATCGTACCAAGTGACAGCCTCTCCGTTATAAGTAACAGCATCACCAAGTGTAGTTTTGACAGTATCTCCATCATTTATGTCAACACCCAGATACACAATCGGATCGAATGATGACGTAACTATCACATCCGTATTCGCTATGGCTGAAACACCATCAGGAGCAATGTTTGTATCGACAGGTATTTCGGTCAACTCGACATTGCCACTATTGATTAGCGCTTGCCCATTGTCGTTATCTATCACATTAATGTCTAAAACGACCGACGTGTTATCTTGGTCTGAGTCCATTGCAGTAACAACGAGAGGTACGTTTGGATCAGTATTTTCTTGTTGGTCGAGAGCCTGAAAAAGCTCAAAGGAGTAGGTAATGTCGCTATTTGCATCAATAGGTAATGAAGCATTGAGGGTAGCTTGAAAGATGGGAATCTGAGTTTGCCCATCTTCGTCAAGAATATAACCATCAAGTGTTTTGCCATCCGCAGAGACTTGATAAAGCACAACTTGTTCACCACTCGTCAACAAGGGTTGTTCAGAGACGATGAACGACAAAGATTCGAGGTAATCACTGCCAACCTCAACTTGAAAATTCCCTGAGCTCAACACACTTCCATTTACGAGATCAGATTCTTTTACTTCTACCCCATTCAAATTATTTAAAGTTGGGTCTGCGCCATCCTTTAGAATATAGTCAATTTCATTCTCTACAAGCGGTGTGGCATCTAAATCTACGCCACCAATGGTCAACGGGAAAGTGACCGTATCACTGCTATTGAATTGATCGATAGGGTGCTCAAGAGTAAGCGAAATTGAAGCTAATACATCGTTACCCGATTCAACGCCACTCAATGTTAACGTAAATACAGTGACACCATTGGCAAATGCTGTAATTTGCTTTCCACTGGAGCTTAACGTGTAGCTAAGCTCATTATCAGAGACTGAGCTTGTAAGCCCTAATGCTTCTAACTTAGTAATAGATGACCCACCGAAATACAAACTACTCGGATCCGGATTGTCAGATCCCGCGACAATATTAACAGTTCCTTCAAAGTTCAATATCGGGCCATCCAAAGGGACTTCTGTTACGTTTATAGTCGCATTGCCTACGTAACCTGCTTGTCCATCAGTAATGTCAATGGTCGCGTTAGCCAAGCCATAGTCTTGGGAGTCATCTGCAGCTAAATAGCTGAAAGAAACACTTTGCTCGACCGAATGATCTAGGTTTCGACCTGCATCAAACTGCCAAGAGCCATCAGAAAATACGGTTAATTCGCCTTTTTCTAAACTAAAACTTACGGATCCCCCCTCTAGAATTGACTTCTGCTCCCCGCCAGCCTCTACAAATTTCACATAAAGTGTTCCATCAAGATCAATATCATTTTCAAGTAGATTGCCCGTAATTGTTTGATCTTCTAAGACTGAGTATGTGTCATCTCTAATCACCGGATCAGAGTCATAAATAGTAATCGTTAACGGTGCCACAACCGTCTCTTGTGTACCGTCAGCATCACTTTGAATGCTTTCAACCAATACGTTAGTCACCAGCTCATCTTGACCTACACCATGATCAATCGCTTCATAAAAAGTAATTTGAACCGTACCATCATCATTGACTTCTGCTGAGAAAACTAATCGGTCGTCGGTCGATGTTCCTTGTAAGCTCAACCCATCTTCTGCAACAACAACATTAATAGATTGACCGACCGATGTAAGCGCGCTCAAACTTGGCTGCTCTGCATGCAGTGCTGGCACACCATTTTCTATGTTGATGGCTGCCGAGCTGCTTTGCTCACCAAAAAATCCAGCGATGTTTTCAGAAAATACCGTTGAACCGGGTAGCACTATTGTTGGCATGGTATCGACCGCATGGTTGCCGGCGGCATCCAACACTTCAGCTTCAATGGTCCACGTGCTGTTTAGATTGAGAGTGTTTACGTCAATTCCAGTTACTGTCCACGAACCTGATGCATCAACAAGGCCAGTAAAATTTAGCGTGCTGTCTCCGTCACTTACCCGAATCGTCACTGCCAGACCTTGCTCTACACCATTGGTTGTCCCTCTCATTTCCGTGACTATACCCTCACGGAAATCATCAATGGCAAGACCACCGCTAATATAAAAATCC